>JAFXDF010000073.1 GCA_017521295.1 Clostridia bacterium
CCCGGTTTCAATCACCTTTATTTATGATTGGCGCGATTCTCAGTGTGCTGGGCGGCTGCTGTAAGGTTGCCTGGAAGTTGGTGCTGGGTATTTTGAAGAAGGATATGCGCTGGCTGAATAAGCCTTTTTTGCCCATGATGGCCAGCGGGTTTTTACTGCTGCTGGTTTCTGTTTTACTTAACATCACCGAGATCAATTGGGCCGGCGTAGGCGCTGCGATCGTCGGGTTTCCCAGTGTTTTGTTCTTTATCGCCTGGATCGGCTTGATGGGCTTTATGGGTTGGTATCGCAAGCATAAGTTCCAAAACGACGATGCAAAGTCCAACTGGACGGCACAGATCATCAATGCGATGGGTCAAACCTGCCTGCTGCTGGGCATTTTGTTTGCCTGTTAAGTGTGCTCTCTGTTCTAAAATCTCATTGATAAATATCCCTCTTTTACCAACGTTTTTACCAACGAAACCGGAGAGTCAAACTTGCAATAAGAAATAAACACTTGCGCATAAAGAACGAGGCTGCAGAAAAACTGCAGCCTCGTTTTCTATTGCATGAGAAGTTAAGCCAAATCATTTCGCAAAGCTGCCTAAGTACGCAAGGCTTTCCTTGGGATAGCGGGTTTGGGTCTTGCGGTCCACGGCGATAAGGCCAAAGGTCATAGAGAAACCCTTCTGCCACTCAAAGTTATCCAGCAGACTCCAGTGGCAGTAGCCTTTGACGGGAATACCGTCGTCGATGCAGCTCTGCACACCGGCCAACGCCCGGCGGATAAATTCCACCCGACGGCTGTCATCGGTGGTGGCGATTCCGTTTTCGGTGACGATGATATCGCCCTTGAATTCCCTGTGAACGGTGCGGATCACGTTGGCCAGCGCCTCCGGATAGAATTCGTAGCTCATCTGGGTCAGCTCCGCACCCTTAGGCAGGTCAATCTGACCGAAGAAGCCGAAGCGGCTGCGGGTGTAATTCTGGACACCAAGGAAATCGTCGTCCTTGATGTACGGTAGATAGTGGCCGAATTCCGCATGCCACTCCTTGGCAGCGTGCCGCCTGCCAAAGCGCTGGGGCTGCATATCGTGCAAAGAAAGGGATAGACCGATCTTTAAGTGAGGGCAAATGGCCTTCATGGCATCCCGGGCGGCGGTATGGGCACGCATGATCAGCAGGTCACCCTCGGGGGTGCGCTGAGAAACGAAGGTGTGAAGTTTCTCCGTGCCGAAGACTTCCACATTTTCCGTGGCGGCGATCTTCTGGTTGGCGAGCATCTGCTTCAGATTGATGCCCACCTGCGCCTTGCCGTCATTGCCGTCGGACTTCTTTTTCTTCTTGCCAAACAGAAGTTCTTTCATGTACCGCTTGGCAATGGCCGCCAGCTGAAGGCCCATATTGGCCTCGTTGATGGTGACGATATAGGTAAGCTCATCGCCCAGTTTTTCCGCGATGTAGGCGCAGTAGCGCTTGAAGTCCTCCACCGTAGATTCTGTTTCCCAGCCACCCTTGGAGATCAGCCACTTGGGGGAGGTGAAATGGTGCAGTGTCACGATGGGCGTTACGCCGTGATCCTTGCAGAACCGGAGCATTTTCCGGTAGTGTTCCACTTCCGCTTCGTCGAACTGGCCCTCCACCGGCTCGATCCGGGCCCACTCGATGGAGAATCGGTAGCAGTTCAGGCCGGCGGACACAAGGAGTTTGATGTCCTCCTCGTAGCGGTTGTAGTGATCCACAGCATCGGCGCTGGGCTCAACGAAACTGGTGGATTTCATCAGTTCCATGGTGTAATAATCGCTGTGAGTATTGTTGCCCTCTACCTGATGGGCAGCCGTGGAGGCACCCAGCAGAAAGTTCTCGGGAAATTTCGTCATGTTATCGCTCCTTTACGGGGTAATCGTAAGAACCGGCGCCCACGGTGTGAATGCTGCCGTCCGGCAGGACGATCTGTGTTTCCGCCGGAGTGGAAATATGCAGGGCTTGGCCGTCAAAGGCCACGCAGATATCCTTGTAGCTGCCGGAAAAGGCACCGATCCGGCCGTCGATCCTGGGCTGGATCCCGATCTTGGAAAAACCGGGTGCCATGGGTTGGATGCCCAGGATGTACTGGTAATAGAATTTGCCCACGCTTCCGAAGGAATAGTGGTTGAAGGAAACCATGTTGTCACCGTTGCTTTTGGTTTCGTTCACCGTGCCATCCGGACGGATGGCGTCCCAGCGTTCCCAAGTGGTGGTGGCGCCGGCGTTGACCTGATACAGCCAGCCGCCACAGCGCTGGTCCAACAGCAGGTCGAAGGCCAGCTTTTCATCACCGTTGTCGGCAAGCAGCGGCAGGATATGCTCCGTGGCAAAGAAACCGGTCTGCATACCGTCTTTTTTCAGCCGATGCACCAGTTGCGCATAGACCTTGCTCCAAAGCGCGCCCTTTGGAATGACCATTTTCAGCGCCATAACGTAAGCACCCTGATAGTCGTCCTTCATGGTGCCGTCCTTTTTTACGAAAGCCTTAATGTAGGCATCCCGGGTCTTTTCCAGCTGGGCGGCATAGGTTTCCGCGTCATCTGTCTTGCCCAGCAGGTTCGCTGCCCAGACCATGATGCGAAGGTCATTGACGATGAAGGCATTGGACACAGGGCCGTTGTGCATGGCCATGTACTTCACGTCCCGCCCCATGGCCAGCCAATCGCCCAGGCTGGGAGCAATCCACAGATTCTTCCTGCCCAGCAGGCCGCCCATTTTGCGCCTCTCGCAGTCCACGAAGGTCTTCATGCAATCGTAATACCCACGGATATACCGATCCGTTCCGTACTGCCAGTAGAGCATTTCCGGCACGATGCAGATGCAGTTGCCCCAGCCCAGCATGGACATGAAGCCAATACCCTGCTCGCCGGGAGGTGCCGGTACGGTGGGGGCAACATAGCCTTCCTTGTTGGCTGCCTGCGAATAGCGAATATCTTTTAAAAACTTCGCCCAGAAAGCCTCCGTATGGTAATTATAGGCACCGGTCAGAGCAAAAACATGGCCGTCACCGGTGTAGCCCATCCGCTCATCCCGCTGGGGGCAATCGGTGGGCAGTTCGATGTAGTTGGACTTCTGTCCCCAGATCTGGTTGCGGTAAAGCTGATCCACAAGGGGGTTTTCGCAAGTAAACTTGCCTGTCCGCTCCATGTCGGAATGAATGGCATAGGCCGTAAGAAGGCCCTCTTCATAGGGCACACCGGAAAGCTCAGCATACCGAAAACCCATGTAGGTAAACCGGGGGCGGTAGATACCGCTGCCCTTATGATAGACAGTTTCCGCTTTTGCTTTGCGCAGATTGGCGGTATACAGGCTTCCGTCTGCATTCAGAATTTCACCGTGGCGCAGTTTCAGCTTTGCGCCATTCATCTTAGCAGGATCAATCTCTATGATGCCTGCAAAGTTCTGGCCAAAGTCCAGAATCGTCACATCTCCCCGCTTTACAACAGAC
>JAFXDF010000074.1 GCA_017521295.1 Clostridia bacterium
CGACGATAGATGCTCTGTGGTGGCAAAAGCGGGGTGGACCGAAGCCAAAATAATTTTTTAGGAGGAATCCACACCATGAGCAAGATCAAGAAACTGATCGCACTCACCCTGGCTCTGGCAATGGTTCTCTCCGTCAGCGCTTTTGCTGGCAACTACAGCGAGAACACTTACGCTGATGCCGACAAGATTGCTGCTGACTGCGAGGACGCTGTCGAGCTGCTGTACGCTCTGGACATCATGGTCGGTGATGGCAAGAACTTCAATCCCGAGTCTGCCGTTACCCGTGCCGAGATGGCCAAGATGATTTACGTCATTCTGAACTACGGTAATGACGACAAGGCTGTCACCTACACCGGTGCCAAGTTCTTCACCGACGTTGAAGCCGGTTACTGGGCCGAGGGTTACATCAACTACTGCGCTGCTACTAAGCTGATCGCTGGCCGCGGCGACGGTACCTTTGATCCCACCGCTCCCGTTACCACTGCTGAGGCTGCCAAGATGCTGCTGACCGCTATCGGCTACTCTGCCGAGGCTCGCGGCTACACCGGCGCCAACTGGGACAAGAATGCTCTGTCTGATGCTTCCATCATCGGCCTGCTGAAGGGCTACAAGTCCAACGTCAACACCTACGCTCCCCGTCAGTGGGTTGCCGTTATGTTCGAGAACATGCTGCTGGATGCTTACACTTTCGGCACCATGGCTCCCACCTTCTCCGGCCTGCTGGTCAGCGGTTCTGATGTCGACGAAGATGGCGATTGGAACGGCTACGAGACCATGGGTCAGAAGTACTACGGCCTGAAGGACAAGACCGGTTACCTGGTCTCCACTCAGTATGCTTGGCTGGAAGACGGTGTCCGTATTGAGTCCGGCGAGAACGCCAACTACAAGAAGGCTCTGTTCGTCAACGGCGATAACGAGCTGGTCGCTGCCGTTTCCGGTACCGGCCTGGGCATCGCTGATCTGGGCCAGCAGTATCGCGTGATCTGGGGCGATGACGGCGTTCTGTCCGTCCGCAACACCGGCAAGTCTGTTGTCGGCGAAGCTGCCCTGAAGGAGATCACCGCTGAGATCGTTTACGACACCGAGGATAACCGTGCTAACAACAGCTATGTGTTCACCATCGGTGATCTGGAAGGCGATTTCGGCAAGTACGAAAAGCCCACTGGTTCTTCTGTTAAGCGTGACACCATCCACTATGTCACCTACGCTGGCGGCAAATACACCGTCCTGACTGCCGAGACTCTGGCTGCCATGATGGGTTCCAACAGCAATGATCTGGTCAAGGCTATTGACCGTGACAACGATGGTGACATCGACTACGCTATCGTCACCGACTACAGCTATGCTCGTGTTACCAAGGTCAGCTCCACCCGCAATGGTGACTTCATTGAGATGGAAGCTCCTGAGTTCGACGAGTCCGCTACCGCTGGTGTCTATCCCGTGGAGGATGTCACCTGGGATGGCGACAAGAAGCTGTATCTGGACGATGTTATCGTCGCCGATGAGCTGGAAGAGGGCAACTATGTGAAGTGGTATTACTCCGTTGAGGAGGGCGCCTACGTCCTGGAAGTCCTGCCCGTCGTTGAGTCTGCTTCTTACGACAAGAAGACCAACAAGGGCGTTTATACCTTTGCTGGTGAGAAGTACGGCTTTGCTGTTGAAGGCTTCAATACCGAAGCTCGTATGAACGGCGTTTCCTATGAGAAGGAATTCGATATCGTTGTTGACGGCGATCTGATCGTCTACGTTGGCAACATTGATAAGTCCTACAAGGCTATCGACGAGATCAACGAGCAGCTGGCTCTGGTCTACGACTGGAAGTATCTGGACAAGATCTACACCAAGAACAATCCTCAGGGCGAGGATCTGTACGAGATCAAGTACATGACCATCGATGGCGAGAAGCACACCGCTGAGTACACTCTGCCCAACGAGTATGACTCCGACGACGTCCTGTATGCTTACGAGAGCGGCGAGGAAATCGCTGACTGGGTCGATGATGGCTGGAGACTGTTCTACCTGCACACTGAAGCTGATGGCACTGTCTGGTGCGAAGATCTGGCTAAGCTGGATGTCCACGAGGATCTGAACGCTTCCGAGGATCTGCTGGATGCTTATGTCGAGCAGCTGTCTGGCGTTGAGCTGAACACCAAGCGCAACACTCTGACCTCTGTTGAGGATATCGACAGCACTCGCGCTACCATCGATCCCGAGATGCTGCTGTTCGTCCAGTATGACACCGATAAGTATAAGGTCTGCACTTTGAACGATCTGGCTGATGGTACTGACAGCGATGTCACCATCCAGGTCTTCTACAAGGAGAACAGCCGCAATGTTCCCGTCGTTCTGGCTGGTTACATTGATGCTACCGGTCTGACTGCTGGTAAGGACTATGGTTACCTGTACATGACTGCTACTTCCGAGGATGGCTTTGAGAAGGCTCACGCCACTCAGGACCGTTACTACGCCAACCTGACTTTCGCCGACAACACCACTCTGGAAGGTGCTGTTGTTGTGGTTGCTAATCCTAGCGAGGATGTCGTCTACAGCTACGTCTATGACAACGACACCGACCGCTACACCCTGACTGCTCTGGATGCTGAGGACTACGAGATCTCCGCTCTGTACACCGAGACTGAGGAAGTTGAAGTCTGGAACTATGAGGAGTACGATTACCTGAGCGTTGAGGATCATGTGATTGTTATCTCCAACTTCGTTCTGGAGCTGGATGAGGCTATTTCCTCTGAATATGGCCCCGACCTGTATGAGATTCTGGAAGATGAGTACCTGAATTGGGAACTGATCGACCACGCTTTCATCGACTTTGAGGAACTGTCTGAGACTGTTATCTACGATGTTGATGGTGATGGTTTCCGCACCGAAGGTGACGCCTACTACTATACTACTTGGTACTATGACGGCGCCGCTTCTGCCGACCACGACGATGTCTTCTATGTGGTTCAGCTGAAGGTTCAGATTGAGGATCAGAACGACACCATTCAGGGTTGGAACTAATCCCCTTTTGATCTTAAATCTTCCGATTTAACTTCATGAGATTTGCCCCCGGAGGAAACTCCGGGGGCTTTCTTATTCTGTGCGGCAATCGCGCGATTATTCTTTTCTGTACGCTTTCTGTACGCTTTTGTTTCTGCATACTGCCCGTGGTGGGAGATCCTTCGCTGCGCTCAGGATGACAGGGGGAAAAGTGCTCGGGATGACAGGGGAAAGCGCGCGGGATGACAGGCACACAAAAAAAGCCACCCTTACGGGTGGCTTTCTCTGCTTTATTTCTTCTTTTTCTTGCGCTGCTGGGCTTCCTGCCGGGTCTTGACGCTCTTCTGGACCTTTTTCTGATAGGCCTCGAAATCGGGGATACCCTGCTGCTCCATCAGCTTGAGGATCTCTGCCCGCTGCTCGGGCTGGATGCGCATGGCGCATTCCTTGGTCAGGGTGGCCATGCGGAAGGTCAGGCCCTCTTTGGAACGGGTATCGAAATCATAATACATGGCCTTTTTATAATCGATGAACTTGCCGCCGCTGTAGATACCGTCGGTGCCCAGGCCGCAGCCGGTGCAGAAAATAATGGCGCAAATTGCGATGATCAGCGCAAACACCGGCCACTGCTGGGCCAGATTCTGGGAGCGCAGGAGCGCCACCAGGAAGATCAGGCCAAAGACGATCATCACGGGCTTCCGGTTGGGGGTCACGCCGGGGATCACCACGTTTTTCCGCTGGCGGATCATGATCCGAAGCTGATAAACCAGCACGATGACTGCGATAATCAGCAGAAGATAGTCAAAAGTTGTCATTTTGTTTCCTCCTCCTGCAGCTCATCCAGGCTGAGAGAGAAGGCCGGGGCGAACTGCTCCATGTAATAATCTGCCTCGGGCAGGTGCATCTTCGCGATGGCCTCCCGGGTCTGGATGGCCGCACGGCGGAACTCGTCGTTGCCGCCGCGGAGCTCTTCCACACATTTGATGTACGCGCTGATCTTGTCGGCCGCCTTCACGTAGCGGTACAGCTCGGGGTTGTCGGCCTCAAAGGCGAACAAAACCTTGTACTGTGGCTGCAGGTCCTCGGGCAGCATCCGCAAAAGGCTGTCGGACGCGGCGTGCTCGATGGATTTGTAGGCCGCCTGGATCTCCGGGTTGTTGTACTTGACCGGGGTGGGCATGTCGCCGGTGATGATCTCGCTGGCGTCGTGGAACAGGGCCACCGCCGCGATCTGCCCAGGGTCGATGTCCCGACCGAACTTTTCCTTGCCGATGACCGCCAGCGCGTGGGCGGTCACCGCGGTGTCATAGCTGTGCTCGGTGAGGTTTTCCGTGCAGTTGTTGCGCATGAGGCCCCAGCGGGTGATGTTCCGCATCCGGGTCATCATGGCAAAAAATCCGTTTTTTCGCATGGGAGTTCCTCCTTACAGGGCGCGGAAATATTCCGGGCGCAGGTCGGTGCGGCCGCTCATGGCCGAGTGGATGCGCTTGAGCAGGGCCTGCTTGTCCTCGTTGAGGGTGCCCTTCAACGTCAGATAGTTGGAGGCGTGGTTCATGCGGAAGACAGCACCCTCGCAGTCCAGCTGTGCCACCAGCAGGGCGGTCTCCTCCAGCACCTGGCGGCTGTCCAGCAGCCGGAATTGGCCCGTCTGCACCCAGTCGTACATAGGGGTGCCCGGCTCCACCATAAGAGTCAAAAGGCCGATATAGGCCGGCTTCATGGCCGACAGCGCCTTTGCGGTGTCCATGGCGTGCTCCCGCCACAGCTCCACGCCGCCCAAGCCGGAGATGGCGGTGACCGACAGGTCGATGCCGGCGGCGTTGATCTTCTGGCCTGCGGAAACGATCTCAGCGGCGGTGTGGCCCTTGCGCATACGCTTGAGCACCTCGTCACAGCCAGACTCCAGGCCCATGTAGACCATGGTCAGGTTGCGCTCCCGCAGGCGCTTGAGCTCCTCGGGGGTGCGCTTGTGGATGCTGGAGGGGGAAGCGTAGCAGGTGACCCGCTCACACTCGGGGAACTTTTGGGCGATATACTCCAAAATCCGCTCCAGATCGGCGGCGGGGCGGATGAGGGCGTCGCCGTCGGCCAGGAAAATGCGGCCCACTTTGGAATAGGCCTGGCGGGCCAGGTCAAAGTCCTCCAGGATCTCGTCCATGGGGCGCAGCTCGAACTTTTTCGCCTTGTACATGCTGCAGAAGGCACAGGTGTTGTGGCTGCAGCCGTAGGTAACCTGGACGATGAGGCTGCGGGCCTCGGAAGGCGGGCGGTAAACGCTGCCTTTATATCTCATAGGATCATCCCTTCTTCGATGGTGGTAATAATTTATTATACCACAGTTTTCCCGTAAATAAAAGAGGAAGCGGCCAAAGTCTCTTTTACCTTTTGGTCTGACGCCTTTCCGTTCCGTCAGTTTCACCAAGCATTGATACGGGCGTAAAAATCTGGTAAAATAAGCAAAAGGATCAATGCGGTCCGCAAGTGAGGTGAAATCGGTTGCATTACATGGAGTACGGAAAAGAGCATAAGGAGGTCATCGTTCTCCTGCACGGAGGCGGTTTGTCCTGGTGGAATTATCGTGAGGTGGGCGCAAAACTTTCCTCTGATTATCATGTGTTTTTGCCGATATTGGATGGTCATGCAGAAAGCAGCTGCGATTTCACAAGCATTGAAGAAAACGCGGCAAGAATTATCGCGTTTATTGACGAGCAGTTTGGTGGTTCTGTTCTATTGATAGGCGGTTTGTCGCTCGGAGGACAAATCGTACTGGAAATCCTATCGCAGAGAAAGGATATTTGTCAGTACGCATTGATCGAGAGTGCATTGGTCGTCCCATCAAAATTTACATACGCTATGATCAAGCCCGCATTTGGAAGTTGCCATGGTTTAATAAAACACAGATGGTTCTCTAAATTACAATTCAGATCACTCAGAATGCCGCAGGCACTTTTTGAGGATTATTACCGGGATACTTGCAGCATTTCCAAATCGAACATGATCGCCTTTTTAGAGGCAAATGCTTTGTACTGTATAAAACCATCTGTTGCTGACTGTTCCGCAAAGGCTTATGTGTTTGTTGGCGAAAAGGAACATAACGCCATGCGAAAGTCGGCAAGGATCATAAACGATGCTTTATCGGAAAGCACCCTGCAGATATTGCCGGGCATGTATCACGGCGCATTTTCCATCAATCATGCCGACAACTATGCAGGCACCGTACGAGAAATCGTTAAGAACGGATAAGCATCCATTGATCCGGTTGTTTCCGCCGTCAAAACGACCTCCCTTCGTCACTTCGCCGAAGGGAGGTCGTTTCTTGTCTAAAGGCGGGCCAAAGTTTCCCACAATATTTCAAGTTACGCACCGTGGGCTATAGCCTGCTCCATCAAGGTGAGCCATTGTGCCCGGTCTGTTTCGTCGCCCATGGAGAAAAACCAGACAGCGATCAGCACATAGTGCCAGCAAAAGGCTTTTAGGGAAAAGGACTGTTTTTCCGCATAACCGGCCAAAAAGGCCTGTACTTCCCGCCAGCTGTTTAAAAAACGCTGCCCCGGGCGACGGAACACAGCCCACGCCATATCAAACTCCCGGCTGCCCAACCCGGCCAGCTCCCAGTCCAAAATGGCAGAGACCTGCCCGTTCTGCCACAGCAGATTGGCGTAATGAAAATCGCCGTGAACAAAGGTGCGGCTCTCCCCTTCCGGGCACTGGTTTTTCAAATAGGCCGCAGCGGACTCCAGATGCCATTTTGCAAACTGCGCATCCTGGGGAAGGTGAAAGAATCGCCGGTCGGCCACCGGCGGCGCTTTTATATCCAAGCCGTGCAATGCCGCCAGCTCAGCGCCGTACCGTGGCAGATAATCCAGGGACTCCAGGTCCTCATTGGTTCCCAGGATGGTGGACAGGCGCTCGCCGGGCGCCTCTTTGGTCAGCAGCCAGCAGACCGGCTCGGCGGACCATTCCAGCACTTCGGGCAGGTTTGTCAAGGGCACCTTTGTCAGCCATTCCGCCTCTCTTGCAACATTGGCTCCCGCCTGCCGCTGAACTTTCAGATAACCGCGACAACGCCGGTTTTTCCAGATGCCTTCCACATGAAAAACATCATTTCCGGCATGTGGATAGCCCAGAATGCGCTCTAATTGAAAATTTTGAAACTGAATCGCAAACGGATCGGCGGTCTCCCGCCATTTATCCGGGTGTTGCATTGGATCACCTCGCTTACTTTCAGTTTACCGCCCCTGCCGCCCCATTACAAGCCTTGTATTTCCCGCGGTTTTATGCTATAATAGAAGCAAGAAAAAGACCGCAAACCCGTGGTCTTTTTTGCTGTTGAATGGATCTATCGGATGCCTCTTTCGATCCGGTAACAGACTTCGCCCTCCGGGGTCTCCCCTGCCCTGCGGAACCGCTCTACGGTTTCGGTGGTGTGCATGGCGGACTTTTCCAGTACCCGCCCGGATTTGGTGTTTTCCGCCCGGTGATAGGCCTCCAGCCAGGCAAAATCGGTATTTGCAAAGGTGTGTTCGATCACCGCCTGCAGGGCCTCTCCGGCGTAACCGTGACCCCAAAAGGCAGCGCTGACACAGTACTCGATTTCGGCCGCCCGGCAGTCCTCATACACCCGGCAAAAGGCGATCTGGCCGATACAGCGGCCGCTTTGCCCCTCAATCATGGCCCAGCGGTAAAAGGCAGGGTTTTCGTACCCTGCGATCCATTTGTTCAACAGCCCTTCCACCGCAGGGAGCGTTTCATAGACCGGCTCGCCATATTCGCTCTGGACGGCAGGATCGGCGATCCACAGCTCCAGCAGATCGGCAGCGTCGGACAGCACAAAAGGCCGCAGGCGCAGCCGTTTGGTTTCAATGACTTGTGTACCGCAGTGCTTCATGAGATCACCTCTGATGTCATTATAACGGTTACATTCCTGATATACAACAGAAAAGGACGGCTTATGCCGTCCTTTTTCTTGTTTTCGGTTACTTCTTCACCGGGCCAAAGGTACCTGCCGCGGCGTCCATCTTGAACAGACGGCCCATGGGCAGAGACATGGTGGGACTGCAGTGACCGCAGACCACACCGGAAATGGTGGGCTTGCCTGCGGGAACGATCAGCTCGCCGTAGATGTCTTCCAGGGACAGGCCGCCGATGACGCCTTCCTTATCGGCACAGTTGGTGAATCCGCCCAGGATGATACCGGCGGCATCGTCGAACTTGCCGGCGTTGCGCAGGTGGGTCAGCATACCGTCCACCTTATAGGGGCGCTCGCCGATCTCTTCGATGAAGAGGATCTTGCCCTTGGTGTCGATCTCATAGGGAGTGCCCAGAGAAGCGGCCAGCAGGGACAGGTTGCCGCCGCACAGACGGCCCTTGGCCTTGCCGGGCACCAGGGTGGTGATGGGGCTGCCTTCGGGATTGACATACTCCACCGGCTCGCCGAAGAGCATGGACTTCACGAAGGGGGCGGAGTACTCATCCAGGCCGTCGCCCCAGGCGCCCACCATGGGCATATGGTAGGACTCCATGCCGCAGATCTGGTTCAGGGCGTTGAGCATGGCGGTGACGTCGCTGTAGCCGCCGAAGATCTTGGGATTCTTTTTGATGGTCTTCCAATCCAGCAGGGGCAGGATCCGGTGGAAGCCGTAGCCGCCGCGGGTGCAGACGATACCCTTGATGGAAGGGTCGGCAAAGGCGGCGTTGATGTCGGCGGCGCGGATGGCGTCCACACCGGACAAAAAGCCGTGCTTGGCGGTTGCGCTGGGATACAGGACGGGTTCCAGGCCCATGTCGCGGACGGCCTGCATCAGCTCATCGGAAGTCTTGGAAGTGGGGCTGGAGCCGCACAGAACAGCCAGGCGGTCGCCGGGCTGCAGACTTTTGGGACGGATCATAAGAGATTCCTCCAATCAAAACTATTGAAAAAGGGAGCCCCGAGGGGCTCCCTTTTGGGGTAAGTAACTTACTTGTTGGCGATAGCAGCCTTGAACTCTTCGATCATCAGGGGGACAACCTTGAACAGGTCGCCGACGATGCCGTAGTCAGCAACTTCGAAGATGGGGGCAGAATCGTTCTTGTTGACGGCGATGATGCACTCGGAATCGGACATACCGGCCTTGTGCTGGATGGCGCCGGAGATACCCAGGGCGATGTAGATACGGGGACGGACGGTCTTACCGGTCTGGCCAACCTGGTGGTCAGCAGTGATCCAGCCAGAGTCAACGCAGGCACGGGAGGAACCGACAACGCCGCCCAGGACATCGGCCAGCTCGTGGGCCAGCTTGATGCCGCCTTCGACGTCCTTGGAGATACCGCGGCCAACAGAAACGATGACCTCAGCGCCGGTCAGGTCGACCAGCTTGCGGGACTCCTTAACAACTTCCAGAACCTTGGTCTTCAGCTCGCACTCGCACAGCTTGACCTCGGGCTTGGTGATGACGACAGCGTCAGCACGGGCCTGATCGAAGGGAGCCTTCTTCAGAACGCCGGGACGGACGGTAGCCATGCAGGGACGGAAACGGGGGCAGATGATGGAGGCCATCAGGTGACCGCCGAAAGCGGGACGGGTCATCTTCAGGTCCTTGGAAACGTCGTGGGGCTTGCCCAGAACCATAGCGGTACCGACGTTCTCAATGCGGGCTTCGGGCAGAGTGGAGTTCTCGCGCAGGAAGTCCTTATAGGTGCTCATCTCGACGTCCAGGTGAGTGCAGTCAGCGCACAGACCGGTGTGCAGACGGGCAGCGCAGCGGGGGGCCAGGTCACGGCCGATGTTGGTAGCACCAACCAGCAGAGCCTCGGGCTTCATCTCGACGACGGTGTCGCAGATAACCTTGGCATAAGCGTCGGTGGTGTAGTCCTTCAGCAGGGGATGCTCGCAGACGATGATCTCGTCAGCGCCATAGCCGGCCAGATCCTTAGCCAGATGCTCGACCTTATCGCCCAGCAGCAGGCCGCACAGCTTAACGCCCAGCTCGTCGGCCAGCTTACGGCCCTCAGAAATCAGCTCGAAGTCAGTGGGCATCAGAACGCCCTGACGCTGCTCACAGAAGACCCAAACATTCTTGAAGTCTTCCAGTACAGTATTCTTAAACTCGCTCATTTTGTCCAAACTCCTTTCAATCAGATAATGTGCTTCTTGACCAGAATGCCAGCCAGCTGCTCGCAAGTGGCCTTATCTGCGCCTTCCAGCATCATGCCGGCACCCTTCTGGGGAGGCGTGAAGGAGGTCAGAATGTTGGTGGGAGAACCAGCCAGACCGATGGTGTCGACCTCGATCAGGGGATCATCCTTCAGACGGGGATAATCCATGACATCCATGGGCTTGCTGTAAGCGCCGACGATACCGGCAACGCTCATGTAACGGGGCTCGTTCAGCTCCTTGATGCAGGTGATCAGGCAGGGAGTCTGGGTCTCAACGGTCATGTAGCCGTCTTCCAGCATACGCTTAACGGTGACCTTCTTGCCCTCGACCTTGATATCGGCAGCGTAGGAGATCTGGGGGATGTCCAGCTTCTCAGCGATCTGGGGACCGACCTGAGCGGTGTCACCGTCGATAGCCTGACGGCCGCAGAAGACGATGTCGTCCTCTTCCAGACCGATGGCGTTGATGCCGGCGGCGATGATCTGAGAGGTAGCGAAGGTATCGGAACCACCGAACTCACGACCGGAGATCAGGACGGCGTCGTCACAACCCATAGCGATCAGCTCACGCAGCATGCCCTCGGCGGGAGGGGGGCCCATGGTGACGGCGGTGACGCGGCAGCCGGTCTCGTCCTTCAGCTTCAGAGCGGCCTCGATAGCGTTCTTATCATCGGGGTTGATGATAGTCAGCATAGAAGCACGGTCCAGGGTACCATCGGGATTGACAGCAACCTTACCGGAGGTATCCGGAACCTGCTTGACACAAACAATGATTTTCATAACTTGCTTACCTCCTACTTATTTCACACCCAGGTTGCTGGCAATAACCATACGCTGAACCTCAGAAGTACCCTCATAGATCTCGGTGATCTTAGCGTCACGCATCATGCGCTCGACGGGATACTCACGGGTATAGCCGTAACCGCCGAACAGCTGGACAGCACGACGGGTCACGTCGGAAGCAGCCTCAGCAGCGAACAGCTTGGCCATAGCGGCATCCATGCTGTAGGAGACCTTGGGGTTCTTGGCATGCTCCATCTTCTTCAGAGCGGCAGAGTAGACCAGGAACTGAGCGGCCTGCATCTTGGTGTGCATGTCGGCCAGCTGGAACTGGGTGTTCTGGAACTGGCTGATGCGCTTACCGAACTGGACGCGCTCCTTGGTGTACTTGATGGCTTCCTCAACGGCGCCTTCGCCCAGACCCAGAGCCTGAGAAGCGATACCGATACGGCCGCCGTCCAGGGTCTTCATAGCGATCTTGAAGCCCTCGCCCTTCTTGCCCAGCAGACGATCCTTGGGGATCACGCAATCCTCGAAGATCAGATCGCAGGTGGAGCTGCCGCGGATACCCATCTTCTTCTCGTGCTTGCCCTGAGAGAAGCCGGGATCGGTGCCCTCGACGATGAAGGCAGAGATCTCCTTCATGGGACGGCCCTTCTTGTCGGTGGTCTTGCCGGTAACAGCGATGACAACGAAGACGTTGGCAACGTTACCGTTGGTGATGAAGCACTTGGAACCGTTCAGGATCCAGTTCTCGCCAGCCTCGTCCAGGACAGCGGTGGTCTGCTGGCCCTGAGCATCAGTACCAGCGCCGGGCTCGGTCAGACCGAAAGCACCGATCCACTCGCCCTTGCACAGCTTGGGCAGATACTTCATCTTCTGTTCCTCGGTACCATGCTCGAAGATGGGAGCGCAGCACAGAGAGGTGTGAGCAGAGACGATAACGGCAGTGGTGCCGCAGACCTTAGCCAGCTCTTCCACAGCCATGGCGTAAGCCAGAACGTCGGCGCCAGCGCCGCCGTACTGCTGGGGGAAGTAGATGCCCATCATGCCCAGCTTAGCCATCTTCTCGACGGTCTCCATGGGGAAGCGCTCTTCCTCATCGATCTCCTCGGCCAGGGGCTTGACTTCGGTCTCCGCAAACTCACGGTACATTTTGCGGAGCATCTCATGCTCTTTGCTCAAAACGAAATCCATAAATTACCCTCCTTGCGTTTTCACGCAATATTTAAAAAATTTTGCGAACCAAATTATTTGTTGTAATCGTAGAAGCCCACCTTGGTCTTGCGGCCCAGCTTGCCGCTGCGGACCATCTTGCGCAGCAGGCCGTAAGCACGGTACTTGCTGTCGTGGGTCTCGTCATACAGAACGTCCATAATGCTCAGGCAGACATCCAGACCGATCAGGTCGCCCAGCTCCAGGGGACCCATGGGATGGTTGGCGCCCAGCTTCATGGCGGTGTCGATATCGGCGGCAGAAGCAACGCCGGCCTCCAGCAGGCCAACGCCTTCGTTGATCATGGGGATCAGGATGCGGTTGACCACAAAGCCGGGAGCTTCGCTGACTTCAACAGGGGTCTTGCCCAGTTCCACAGACAGATCCTTGATCTTCTGCACCAGCTCGGCAGAGGTGTTGGCACCGGCAATGACTTCCACCAGCTTCATATTGGGAGCGGGGTTGAAGAAATGCATACCAACCATCTCATGCTTCAGGCCGAAACCGATCTCGGTGATGGACAGAGAGGAAGTGTTGGAAGCGAAGACAGCCTCGGGCTTGACGATCTCGTCCAGCTCCTTCAGCAGAACCTTCTTGGTGGCCATATCTTCCTTGACGGTCTCCAGGATCAGATCGCAATCGGCACAGGCGGCCTTTTCTTCGATCTTGATGTTGTTCAGGATGGCGTCAACGGCTTCCTGGGTCATCTTGCCCTTTTCCACACGCTTCTGCAGACCGGCGGCCAGCTTATCCTTATGGCGCTGAGCGCTGGCGGGAGAGCTTGCGTACAGATAGGTCTCGTTACCTGCCTGGGCGAACACCTGAGCGATGCCGCTGCCCATGGTACCGGCACCAAATACTGCTACCTTCATAGTAAGTTCCTCCTAAATCAGATTTATTTTCACTTGAGAATTATCTCAGCGATTGACAAAAGGATCGGGTTTGCGCTTTTCCAGGAAGGCGCCCATGGCGTTCTTCTGGTCCTCGGTCTCGAAGCAGGAGCCAAACAGCTGCTCTTCGATCTCGATGGCGCGGTCCATATCCACCTGGAGGCCATCGTTGACCGCCTTTTTGGTGGCGCGCACAGCGATGGGGGCGTTGCCCGCGATGCGTGCGGCCATCTTGAGGGCTTCCTCCATCAGCTGCTCCACGGGATAGACTCCCTGGACCAGGCCGATGGCCAGCGCCTCAGGCGCTTTGACCTTTCTTGCGGTGTACAGCAGCTCCTTGGCGCGGCCCATGCCGATGAGGCGGGCCATGCGCTGGGTGCCGCCGAAGCCGGGGGTGATGCCCAAGCCGACCTCCGGCTGGCCGAACACAGCGGTGTCGGAGCACAGGCGGATGTCGCAGCTCATTGCCAGTTCGCAGCCGCCGCCCAGGGCGAAGCCGCAAACAGCCGCAATGGTGGGAATGGGAAGGGTCTCCAGTTTACGGAACACATCGTTGCCCAGCTTGCCGAAGGCTTCGCCCTCAGCCTTGGTGAGACCGCTCATCTGGCCGATGTCGGCGCCGGCAACAAAGGCTTTCTGGCCTTCGCCGGTGACCACAAGGCAGCGGACGGTGTCCAGGTCGATGGCATCCAGCGCCTCATCAAGCTCCCGGATGACCTGATCATTGAGTGCGTTCAGCGCGGCGGGACGGTTAATGGTCAAAACACCAACATTGCCGTCCACGGCGAGTTTGATATACTCCATTAGAAGACCTCCTTTATCATAAAAACAGGCGACTATCGGGCGCAAGTATCCCTTGCGCCCAATAACCTATCTTCATTATATCCCCACACTGCAAGTTTGTCAAATTATAAACGATGGGTTGTGAAGGTTTTTTTGCGGTTTTTTGTGGTTTTTGCGTAATTTTTGCGATTAGACGCGCTCGACGATCAGAGCTTCGCCGATACCGCCGCCGATGCACAGGGAGGCAACGCCGTACTTGGCCTCGCGGCGAGCCATCTCGTAGCACAGGGTGACCAGGATACGAGCGCCGGAAGCGCCGATGGGATGGCCGATGGCGATAGCGCCGCCGTTGACGTTGACGTTGTCGGGGGTCAGGCCCAGCTCAGCGTTGACAGCAGCAGCCTGAGCGGCAAAAGCCTCGTTCAGCTCGAACAGGTCGATGTCCTTAGCCTCCATGCCGGCCTTCTTCAGAGCCTGGCGGACAGAGGGGATGGGGCCGGTGCCCATCAGAGCGGGATCGACGCCCACGGAACCGGTGGCAACGATCTTCATCATGGGCTTCAGGTTGTTGGCCTTGACGAACTCGCCGGAGGCAACGATGATGGCGGCAGCGCCGTCGTTGATACCGGAAGCGTTACCGGCGGTAACGGTGCCGTCCTTCTTGAAGGCGGGCTTCAGCTTGGCCAGCTTCTCAGCGGTGGTGCCGGCCTTGACGTACTCATCGGTGTCGAAGACGATGGGATCGCCCTTCTTCTGGGGGATGACCACGGGAACGATCTCGTCCTTGAACTTACCCTCAGCGATAGCGGCAGCGGCGCGGGTCTGGCTGCGCAGAGCCAGCTCGTCCTGCATCTCGCGGGTGATGCCGTACTTCTCGGCAACGTTCTCAGCGGTGATACCCATGTGATAGCCGTTGAAAGCATCCCACAGACCGTCGTTGACCATGGCGTCGACCATCTGGGTGTTGTTCATACGGGCGCCCCAACGGGCAGCGTTCATGACGTAGGGAGCAGCGGACATATTCTCCATACCGCCGGCGACGATACACTCAGCCTCACCGGCCATGATGGTGCGGTAAGCCATGGACACGCTGTGCAGACCGGAACCGCAGACCTTGTTCAGGGTGGTGGCGGGAGTCTCGATGGGCAGACCGGCCTTCAGGGTAGCCTGACGGGCGGGGTTCTGGCCCAGGCCAGCCTGCAGGACGTTGCCGAACAGGACTTCGTCGACCTGATTGGGCTCGACGCCGCCGCGCTTCAGGGCTTCCTTGATGACGATAGCGCCCATTTCGACAGCGGGGATGCCCTTCAGGCTGCCGCCAAAGCTGCCGACAGCGGTACGAGCCATGCTTACCAGATAAACTTCTTTCATGATAATACACTCCTTCAAATTTATTTGTATGTATGATTACCCATTTAACCAATTCTCATTATATTCGGAAACGGCGCCCTTTTCAACACCCAAAATGATGGTTTTTATCCTTTATTTTTCAAGAAATCTGACGAAATCGTGCGTCTTGTTAAGGACATAACAAAGTCCTCGGGGTCGGATGACGAACTTGTCCATATTCCCTGTCACACCACCCTTTCCGTCCGCTTTCAGAAAAAGAAAGGAGCGGCCCTTCGGCCGCTCCCGTTTTATCAGATTTCCATCTCTCCGGACAGAGAACGCATGGCCTCGATGGTCTGGCCGAACAAGTCGTCCAGCTCCCAGCCCAGGTTTTCGGCGCCCTGGCGGATCACGTCCCGGCTGCAGCCGGCGGCGAACTTCTTGTCCTTGAACTTCTTTTTCAGGCTGGACACTTCCATGTCACAGACGCTCTTGCTGGGGCGCATCATGGCGGCGGCGCCGATGAGGCCGGTGAGCTCGTCCACGGCAAAGAGGATCTTTTCCATGATGTGGGTGGGCTCGTACTTGCTGCCGGTCATGCCCCAGCCGTGGCTGAGGGCGGCCCGCATGACGCTGTCGTCGATGTTCTCGGCGGCAAACAGCTCTTCGCCCTTGACGCAGTGCTCCTCGGGGTACTGCTCAAAGTCGATGTCGTGAAGCATACCCACCGTTTTCCAGAAGTCCACCCGGTCAGGGTCATGCTTCTGGGCGTACCAGCCCAGAACCCCCGATACCACACGGCCGTGGTGCAGGTGGAAGGGCTCCTGATTGTACTTCTTCAAAATTTCCAGTGCCTCGGCAGGCGTAGGGATAAAAGACATTGTGGGTTCCTCCTATTTATGATATTTGCTGCCCGACAGAATGGACAGCCCTCTGTAAACTTGCTCCAGCACCATGACCCGGGCCAGATGATGGGGGAAGGTCATGGGGGACATGGACAGCCGGAGACCGGCCTCCTTTTTCAGCGCCTCATCCATGCCCCGGGAGGAGCCGATGAGGATGCACAGGCGGGAAACGCCGGTGTTCTGCAGCTGCTGCAGCTTGTCGGCCAGGTCTTCCGAGGACATGGTCCTGCCCTCGATGCACATGGCGATCACATAGCTGCCCGCCGGGATGCTGGCCCGGATCTTTTCGGCCTCCTTGGCCAGAGCGCCCGGCCGGTCGGGCTCCTCCTCCAGCTGCAGGATCTCCATTTTACACATAGTGGACAGGCGCTTTTCGTATTCCTTGCAGGCCTCCAGATAGAACTTTTCCTTCAGCTTGCCAACGCAGATCAGACGGATGTTTAACATAGGCACCTCACAGTAAAACAGGTTCCCCCGGCATATCCCGGGGCGCAAGGGACACCTGGGCTTCCAGCCCGGCCTCCCGCAGGGCGGCACGCACCGTATCCAGCGCCAGCCGGGGCTCGTTGTTCTCGGCGCTCAGATGGGCCAGCAGCAGATTCTGCGTGCCGGTCTGGCACAGGCGCACCGCCACCTTGGCGGCAAATTTGTTGGACAAATGGCCGTGGTCGGACAAGATCCGTGCCTTCAGCGGGAAAGGGTACGGGCCGGTCTTCACCATTTCGGCGTCGTGATTGCACTCCAGCAGCACGGTGGGGCTGCCGCGCATGGCTTCAAAAATATCGCCGGTGACCGTGCCCAGGTCGGTGCACACCGCCACCTGCTCCCTGCCCTGTCCCAGAACAAAGCCGCAGCTGCCGGGGGCATCGTGGGAGGTGGGGAAGGTTTTCACCGGCACCTTGCCCAGCCAGAAGCCCTCGCCGGGTGCAAAAAGCTGTACCGGCACCCCCTGGGGCAGCCGGGAGGCGATGGCCGAAAAAGTCTCGTCGGAGCATACCAGGGTGGCCCGGGTGTGCTTGAGCAGCACCGGCAGGGCCGACACATGGTCGCCGTGGCTGTGGGTGATGAGGATATGGGTCAGGTCGCTGACCGACAGGGCCAGCTGCCGCAGGCAGTCGTTGATGTACCGGGTGTTTTTGCCGGCGTCCACCAAAATGCGGTGCCTGCCGTTGACATACAGGTAGCTGTTGCCCGCGCTGCCGCTGGCAAGGGTGCAGAAATAGGTCATGTTCCCTCTCTATGTAAGCAAAAAGCGGGGCGGCAGATGCCGTCCCGCCGTTGGGTGACTGTTCAGTTGGCCTTGGCCATGGGGGGCACATCGTCAAAATGCACCCGGGAGATGTCGGCGCCCAGGGCGCGGAGCTTTTCGATGATGTCCTCATAGCCGCGCTCGATATAGGCGATCTCTTCGATCTCGGTGGTGCCTTCGGCAGCCAGACCGGCGATCACCAGGGCGGCGCCGGCCCGGAGGTCGGAGGCCCGGACAGGGGCGCCGGTGAGCTTGGATACACCCTCGATGACGGCCACCTTGCCGTCCACCTGGATGCGGGCGCCCATGCGCCGCAGCTCGTCGGAATAGCGGAAGCGGTTCTCCCACACGCCTTCGGTGACCACAGAGGTGCCCTGGGCCAGGCACAGGGCTGCGGCCAGCTGGGGCTGCATATCGGTGGGGAAGCCGGGATAATACATGGTCTTGACCTGGATCTTATGCAGGTCGCCGTTGCGGGTGACCCGGATGTTGTCATCCTCTTCGCAGATCTGGCAGCCCATCTCCTCCAGCTTGGCGGTGATGCAGTCCATGTGCTTGGGGATGACGTTCTTCACCTGAACGCTGCCGCCGGCGGCAGCCACGGCTGCCATATAGGTGCCGGCTTCGATCTGGTCGGGGATGATGGAATAGAAACCGCCGGTCAGCTGGCTGACGCCGCGGATCTTGATCACGTCGGTACCGGCGCC
>JAFXDF010000075.1 GCA_017521295.1 Clostridia bacterium
GCGCCGGTCATGACAACACCGGCCTCCTTGCACAGGGCATGGATGCGCTTGGCGCAGCCGGGCATGGCGTCAAAGCTGATGAAGTAGCCGCCCTTGGGGCTGTGCCAGGAGCCGGCACCGGTGCCGCCCAGGTTGCTCTCCAGCATGGACAGCACCATATCGAACTTGGGCTTCAGCAGCTCGGCGTGCTTCTTCATGTGATTTTCGATACCAGCCACATCCTTGAAATAGACCACGTGGCGCAGCTGGTTGATCTTGTCGGGGCCGATGGCCTGGACAGTCATGATCTTCTTGGTCCACTCAATGTTCAGGGGAGAAGCGGCCATGGCGCCCACGCCGGCGCCGGCATAGGAGATCTTGGAGGTGGAGCAGAACTCCAGAATGCGGTCCTCGGTGCCGTATTCCTTGGCCAGCTCAAAGATGTTCAGCAGCTTGTCCTGGTCGTCGGACAGATGATGGACGATGTAGGCGTTGTCCCAGAAAATACGGAAATCGGGGGCAGCGGTCTTCATGCTGGCAAAGCGGCGGACCACTTCGTCAGAATAGGTCTTGCCTTCGGGATTGGAGTACTTGGGCACGCACCAGATACCCTTAACGGCGGGATCCTCGGCGGCCAGTTTTTCCACCATATCCATGTCGGGGCCGTCGGCCAGCATGGGAACGGTGATCATCTCCATGCCCAGCTGCTGGCAGATGGTGAAGTGACGGTCATAGCCGGGTGCGGGGCACAGCCACTTGACCTTCTCCTCCTTGCACCAGGGGGTGCCGTTGGGAGCGCCAAAGACCCACAGGCGCATCATGGTGTCGTACATCATGGTCAGGCTGGCATTGCCGCCGGCCATCACCCACTCCACGGGCACTTCCAGCAGATCGGCAAACAGCTGGCGGCAGGACAGGATGCCCTCCAGGCCGCCGTAGTTGCGGGTATCGGTCTTGCCGTCCATCAGGTCGGCGTTCTTGGACAGGACGGTCAGCATATCTTCGCACAGATCCAGCTGAGCCTTGCTGGGCTTGCCGCGGGACATATCCAGCTTCAGGCCCTTGGCCTTGCAGGCCTCAAACTTGGCCAGCAGTTCCTGGTGCAGAGCCTCCAAAGAGGCGCGGTCAGCGGTCATCAGATTCATTGGTATTACTCCCTTTCTTCCCCATATAATGCCGCACCGATAGCGGTGCAGAATTCAGAATGTTCGGGTACGGTGTAATGGACACCGTACAGTTCCTCCAGCGCCACGATCACCGGCTTGGCCGCTTCCATGCGGCTCAGCGAGCCGGTGAGGACGATGGTGTCGGCCTTGTGTTCCCGGGCTGCCATCATGGCGAAAATGCCCACCGTCTGGAAGACCATATTGATGACGCCCATGGCGAAGTCTGCGTCGGTGGCGTCGTCATTGGTCTTGCCAAAGTTGGAGGCCGTGGTTTTGTTGTTCATGTTGGCCAGCTGGTTACGGGTGATGTCGCCGATGGTCAGATCCACCGCCTCGGCGTTGCCCCGCATGGCCAGCTCGGCAATGTGTTCATAGCTTCGGGTACCCAGCATCTTGGCGCACAGACCCAGAATGGTGCCGCCGCCCACGCCGGAGCCGTTGATATAGGTGATCTCATCCCCCGAAACATGGGTCAAAGCGGTTCCGGTGCCCATGCTGACCACAATGCAGTGGTCCAGACCGGAAATATACCGGCCGCCCAGACCGATGGCCCGGAACTCGTCCACCTTCACCGTGGGGATGCCGTAAATGTTGTCCTTCAGAAAGGAGGACCCCACGCCGGTGCACATCACCCGGTCGATCTCCTGGAGCTTCAGCCCGGCCTCCTCCAGAAACCGGCCGAAGGCGCCGTAGGCCGAAGTCACCGGATCGCTGGCCCGCACCATGGTGGCGCCCACGATGACGCCGTCCCGGAGGCCGACGATCTTTGTGGTGCTGCCGCCGATGTCGATGCCGATGATATAGGACATGGCTTAGAACTCGGCGCTGCCCACCGTTCTGGGGAAGGGCAGCACGTCGCGGATGTTGCCGATACCGGTGAGGTACATGATCAGACGCTCAAAACCGATACCGAAGCCGGCGTGTTTGGTGGTGCCGTACTTGCGCAGCTCCAGATACCACCAGTAGGTCTCACGGTCCAGGCCGGACTCCTCGATGATCTTTTCCAGCACTTCCAGACGCTCTTCACGCTGGGAGCCGCCGGTCAGCTCGCCGATGCCGGGAACCAGCATATCGCAGGCGGCGACGGTCTTGCCGTCGTCGTTGCGGCGCATATAGAAAGCCTTGATCTCCTTGGGATAGTTGGTGACGAAAACGGGCTTCTTGAACACCTTTTCGGTGAGGTAGCGCTCGTGCTCGGTCTGCAGGTCGCAGCCCCAGAACACGGGGAACTCAAACTCGTCCTTGTGCTTTTCCAGGATCTCCACGGCCTCGGTGTAGGTGACACGGCCGAAGGCCTCCTCAAAGGCAACGCTCTTCAGACGCTCGATCAGGCCGTTGTCCACAAACTTGTTCAGGAAGTTCAGCTCGTCGGGGCAGTTCTCCAGCACATACTTGATGACGTACTTGATGCAGGCCTCTTCCAGATCCATGATGTCGTTCAGATCGGCAAAGGCTACCTCGGGTTCGATCATCCAGAACTCGGCGGCGTGGCGGGTGGTGTTGGACCGCTCGGCGCGGAAGGTGGGGCCAAAGGTATAGATCTTACCGAAGGCCTGGGCGAAGATCTCGCCCTCCAGCTGGCCGGAAACGGTCAGGTTGGCGCTCTTGCCGAAGAAGTCCTTGGTGTAATCCACTTCGTTCTCGTCGTTCAGAGGGACCTTCTTCATGTCCAGAGTGGTGACCTGGAACATGGCGCCGGCGCCCTCAGCGTCGGAAGCGGTGATCAGGGGGGTGTGGGCATAGACGAAGCCCTGCTCGTTGAAGAACTTATGGACGGCAAAGGCAGCCACAGAGCGGATGCGGAAAGCCGAGTTGAACAGGTTGGTACGGGGGCGCAGATGCTGGATGGTACGCAGGTACTCCAGGGTGTGGCGCTTCTTCTGCAGGGGGTAATCTGCGGGGCAGTCACCCTCCAGAGTCAGACCGGTGGCCTTCAGCTCCACGGGCTGCTTGGGATTGGGAGAAGCGATGACCTCGCCCTCCACGATAACGGCGCAGCCAACGTTCAGCTTGGCAGCGGTGGCGTAATTGGGATTTTCGGCGTCATAGACCACCTGCAGATTGGACACGGTGGAACCGTCGTTCAATTCCACAAAGGCACAGGCCTTCACGTCGCGGGCAGTGCGGACCCAACCCTTCAGGGTGACCGTCTTGCCCATCATTTCCTGCGTGTTGTGCAGGATCTCTCTGACAGTGACAACAGACATAGTTCTTACCTCTTTTATTTCGATTGCTTACGCAAGCATGGTTTTCAGCGCTTTGGCGATCTGATCGGGACAGGAGGTGCCCCGGCCGCCGCAGTCAACGCCCAGCATGGTTTCTGCCACTTCGGCAGCGGGACGGCCCTTGATCAGGCGGGCGATACCCTGCAGATTGCCGTTGCAGCCGCCGATGATCACGATATCCTCGATGATATTGTCGTCATTCAGCGTGATCTCATACTGACGGGAACAGACGCCCTGGGGGAAAAATACTGCTTTTTTGCTCATATTGGAAAAGCCTCCTTAATAAATTCCAGATATAATCAATTTAGCACAAAAGCAAGCGTTTGTCCATGTTTTTAAGCAGATTTTGACCTGCCTGTAAAAAGTTTATAAAATGTCGACCCCTTTGCGTTGACTTTCTTTTCACAAACCGATATGATAGACGTGTAAAGAACTGCAAAACAGGAGGGCTTCCCATGAAAATGAACGAAAAAGTGATCCTTCGGCAGATCATCGATCAGTGTGATGATTCCTTGCGTGATGTATTCCTGCGCCGTATGGATATCGCTGTCCGCCTCACCAAACTGGAAGATGACGGCGCCGAGATCTTTGACGAGCCGCGCATCGAGGAAGTCCTGCGTCATGTGACCTACGGTCTTTCCCCCGAACTCATCATCCGGGCCAACTCCCTCTGGAAATCCCTGATGCGTATGACCCGCGGCCGGCAGTACCGTCACGTCATCACCCACCGGCCCAACCTGCAGCTGACCCACGAAAAGGATCTGGTGGACGGTGACAGCGTCAAGGACGGCATCGTCCTCTGCCCCACCGAGATGGCCCGCACCGTGGCCTCCGCTCTGGGTATGGAGGTCAACCCCTGCCATTCCATCGCCGCTACCATAGAGGCTCTGCTGGAGGGCAAAGGTGATTACGGTGCCCTGATCGTCAACAGCTTCTACGAGACCGACTGGCTCTATACCCTGATCTATCGGCAGCCGCTGTATATCAACGCCTTTATTCCCCTGCCCGACGGCCGTATGATGGCGCTGTTCTCCAAAAAACTGTTCTCCGATGACTCCAACAGCATCATCAGCGTGGCCTTTGCCATCCGTATGGATCAGCAGGGCGACCTGTCCCAGACTCTGGCAACCCTGGCTGAAGCCCAGATGAATCTGGAGTATTTCCGCGTCAAGACCCAGGACATCGACGACGATGACCAGCAGAAGATCAACATCGTGTTTGCCGAGTTTTCCGGCTCCATGACCTCCGTTGCCACCCGGACAGCCTTCCTGCAGCTGGAGCGGGAGCTGCCCTTCTTCCGTGTCATCGGTTACCGCGCAAGCTATTGATCGCAAAGCAAAAGCCCCACCGTCCGGTGGGGCTTTTTTGTTTGTCTCAGATCAAAAATCCGGCCAGCAGCGCCGCGGCCGAGCCGGCCAGGGCCACCACGATCAGGGGTTTGCCCAGGTAAGCCAGCACCAGGGCCACCGCCGTACCTGCCAGCGAGGTCAATACGTTGCCGGTGGAGGTAAAGATCGCCGGGATGGTCATAGCGCTGAGCACCGCATAGGGAATGTAGTGCAGCAGGCTGCGGAAAAAGGGCGAAGTGACCTTTTTCCGGAAAAGGGTAAAGGGAACGGCGCGGATCAGATAGGTGACACCGGCCATCACGAAAACATACACAGCTATGCTCATGCCGCCGCCTCCTCTTCCTCAGCCACCGGGAACAGCAGGGCACACAGGGCTGCCGATACCAGCGCGCTGATAATGACGGCAAAGCCGCCCGACACAAAGGTCAGAACGGTGTTGAACAAAATGCTGCAGAGGGCGGCCACGATCACGGCCATCAGAACGCCCCGGTCCTTCCGTGCGGGAGGCACGAAGATGGCAAGGAACATACAGTACAGCATGATCCCCATAGCCGAGCTGACCATTTCGGGCAGGATCTGGCCCATGGCGGCGCCCAAAGCCGTGCCGCCTACCCAGCCCAAAGCCGAGATCAGAATGACGCCGTACATATAGGCGGGCTTCACCTTGCCCTCCTGGGCGTAAGTCACCGCGAAGATCTCATCGGTGATGCCAAAGGAGGCCGCGATGCGGTGGGGCGTGGTAAAGCTGCTGTCCAGCTTCTGTGACAGGGAGATGGCAAACAGCGAATAGCGCAGATTGATGACCAGCTGGGTCAGCGCCATCTCGATCAGCGTGCCGCCGGCGGCGATGATACGTACGCCGGCCACCTGTCCCGCCGAGGTCAGATTGGTCAGGGAAATGCCTGCGGCGGCCAGCACCGACAGGCCCAGATTGATGCAAAGAATGCCAAATCCAAAGGACACCGAAAAATATCCCAGGGCAATGGGGATACCGTCCCGGAGGCCTCTGAAAAACGGTTTGTTCACCGAACATTCGCTCCTTTTGTTATATTCCACCGCTGATTATACCATACTTTGCAGTAAAGTGCTACCACAGAAAAGAAAAACAGTCACAAAAAACCGGCGGAAATCCGCCGGTTTTTGTTGCTTATTCGTACCGCAGGGCTTCGATGGGATCCAGCCGGGCCGCCTTGTTGGCGGGATAATAGCCGAAAAACACGCCGATGGCCATGGAGAAGCCCACAGCCAGAGCGATATAGCCCAACGTGGGATAGCAGGGCTCGGAGATCAGGCTGCTGCCCACATAGCCCAGAATGGTGCCCACCACAATGCCGATGACACCGCCAATGAGGCAGACGATGATGCTCTCCACCACGAATTGGATGCGGATGTCATTGTTGGTGGCACCCAGAGCCTTGCGGGTGCCGATCTCCCGTGTGCGCTCGGTCACCGACACCAGCATGATGTTCATAACGCCGATGCCTCCCACCAGAAGGGAGATGCCGGCGATCACCGAAATGGCGATGGACAGGGTGTTCATGATGGTGGACATGGACTCCACCATGGTGCTCATAGCCATGGCAAACACCGAGTAATTGTCATTGTTGGCGTAATAGCGGTTGAGGAAGGTCTGGATGTCCATGGCCAAAGCCGAACTGTCGATGGTGGGATCGGCCTGTACCGTCACCGAGGCATAGCCGTCGCCGCTGCCGGTGATGTGCTTGGCACAGGTCAGCGGCACAAAGAGGCTGGTGGAGATATCCTGCTCGGAGGCCATGGAAAAGCCCATGGTGGACTGGTCGTACTCATAAACGCCGATGACCCGGAAGGTCAGCAGCTCGCCGCTGCGATCCACCTGGATGTCCGATCCCAAGGCGGCTTCGATGTTGCCGGAAAACAGGTTGTTCACCAGTTTGTCGGACACCACACACACCGATCGGGCACCGTCCAGGTCCTTTTGCCGGACCCATCGGCCGCCCAGCAGGGTCAGATTGTTGACGCTTTTATATTCCTCGTTGACGCCCGAGATGGATAGATTGGCGTACAGACGGCCGTCCTTGGCCTGGCCGCTGCCAGCCGATTCGCTGATGCTGACGCCCTGGATATAGGTGCCGTAACGGGCACGCAGATCCTCCAGCATGTCGGCGGTGAGCATATCTTCCTCGTCAGGGCTCTGCAGACCAAACACGCTGGTCATGCCCCCCATGCCGTCGTCCAGCTTGCGGAGGGAAACCGTGATGTTGGAGGCGCCCAGACCGCTCATGGAGCCGGTGATGGAGCCGGTAAGGCCGTTGCCCACCGTCAGAATGCCGATGACGGCGCCGATGCCGATGATGATGCCCAGCATGGTCAGCAGGGAGCGCATTTTGTTGGCCCGGAGGCCCTCCAGCGCAAGGCGGATGGATTCACCGAGTCCCATAGCGCACCTCCTCCCCCGTGTCGCCCACATACAGGCGGCCGTCCCGCATGGTCACATACCGGTCGGTCTCCTGGGCCAGTTCCTGGTTGTGGGTGATAAGGATGATGGTCTTGCCCTGCTCCCGGTTGAGCTTGTGGAACAGGTCCATCACCAGCCGGCCGGTCTTGGAATCCAGGGCGCCGGTAGGCTCGTCGGCCAAAATGATGGCCGGGTCGTTGGCCATGGCCCGGGCGATGGCCACACGCTGCTTCTGTCCGCCCGAAAGCTCGTTGGGCTGGTGGTTCATGCGGTCGGCCATGTCCACCATGGCCAGCAGCTCTTTGGCCCGCTGAGCCCGTTTGCCGGCAGGCATACCGGCGTACATCATGGGCAGCTCCACATTCTTTTGGGCGTTAGTGCGGGCGATCAGGTTGAAGTTCTGGAACACAAAGCCGATGCTTTTGTTGCGGATGGCCGACAGCCGGTCATCCCGGGCGGCGCTCACGTCTACCCCGTCCAGTATGTAGGAGCCTTCGGTGGGCCGGTCCAGCACACCGATAAGGTTCATCAGGGTGGATTTGCCCGAGCCGGAGGGGCCCACGATGGACAGAAACTCCCCCGGCATCACGTCCAGGTCGATGCCGTGGAGGATCTCCAGCTCGTTGGGCTGCCCGATGTAAAAGCGCTTATAGATATCGCGCATACGAATGATGGGCTCCGGCATCAGAAACCTCCCGGCAGGCGGCTCTGTCCACCGGTGCCGATGGACACCGACTGGCCCAGATACTGTACATACTGCTCCGGGCCGCTGATGACCGTCATTCCATCCGACAAGCCATCACCCTTTACAGCAATGTCCAGATCGGTCTCCAGGCCCAGTTCCACAGGCACCTCCTGCAGCAAATAGCTGCCGTCCTCCTGCTTGTGGGCGGTCATCACGCAGGACTGCCCGGCGCCGTTGGTATAGACTGCGTCATAGGGGGCGGCCAGAGTGTCCTTTTCCTCGGCCACGATAAAGTTCAGCCGCACACTGAGGCCGATGCGCAGATCGGTTTCCTTGCTGGTGACCTCCACGTCGGTAGCAAAGGAAATATCCCCGCCGGTATCGGTCACTCCCATGGCGTTCTTGTTGGCGGTGGGAGCGATGGTGGTCACCTTGCCTTCATAGCGGTCATCGCCGGTGGCGTCCGACGAGATCACCGCAGGGGTTCCCACCTTGACGGCTGCAATGTCATAGTCCTTTACAGCGGTTGCGATCACGAAGTTTTCGGTATCTTCAATGATGAACAGAAGGCCCGATCCGGCCGAGCCCACCTCGGCATAGACGGCGGTGACCGTGCCGGCCATGGGCGCGGTGATCTGGGTGCCCTCCAGCTCGGCCTGCAGCTGCCGGAGGCTGACCTCCATGGTCCCCTTGCCCGAGTTGGCGTAGGCGGTGTTCAGATTGTTCTTGTATGCCTGCAGCTGATTCTGGGCCGATACTTTGGCAGCCTCCAGCGAGGCTTTGGCGGTTTCATAGGCGTTGTAGGCGGTGTCCACGTTTTTGGCGTAATCGGCCAGGGCGTTGTCCACGCCGGTAAGGGCGGCGCTGTACTGCTTTTCAACCGTCTTGAGGTTTTCCTCTGCGTTGACGATGGCATCCTGGCAGGCAGTCACCTGCTTTTCAGCCATCTCCACCGCCTGCTCGGCCTGGCTCAGGCCGGCGTCCATCTGGCTGACGGCGGCCTGGGCGGTCTGGACAGAAGTCTCTGCCTGGGCGATCCGCAGCTGCAGGGTCAGGTTTTCCCGCATCTTGTCGGACAGGCTGCTCTGCACCTGGGTCAGCTGACTCTGCAGCTGGGCCTTGATGAGCTCGTCGGCAGCGCTGTCCACCTGCTGCTGCAGGTCGCTCTGCTGCCGCTCCAGACTGTCGATGGCATCGGCCAGCTCGGCCCGCTCCCGTTCGATCTCATCCAGGTCATTTTCTGCCCGCCGCAGATCCTGTTTGGCATCTGCCAGGGTGTCCTCCAATTCCTCCAAAGCGTCTTTGGCTTCGCTTTTTGCATCCAGGGCGGCGTCGAAGCTCTCATAGGCGGCATCCACCCCGTTGCGGGCGTTGCGCAGAGCGGTCTCCTGGGCCAGGATGGTAGTATTCTCCCCCGCCTGCAGGCCACTCAAATAGCGGTCATAGTTGCTCTGAGCAGTCTGCCAGGCGTTGTAAGCGTTGGTGACGGCATTTTCCGCGCTGATCAGCGTGGCGTTGGTGCCGTTTTCCAGCGATGCTTTGAACTGCTCGTAGTTGTCCCGGGCCGAGTTGATGGTGGCGCTGCTGCTGCTCTGGGCGGCGCTGAGGCTGGCCTCCTGGGTCTCGATCTGGTTGCGGATATTTTTGTCATCGAGCTTGCACAAAAGCTGACCGGCCTCCACCCGGTCGCCCACCTTCACCAGGACTTCCTGTACGGTATAGGCCTTGGTGGAATAGACCGTCATGCTCTGGGCGCTTTCCACCGTGCCGGTGGCGCTGACGCTGTCCTGCAGATCGGTACGCACCAAAAGGGCCGTGTCGGTGGGACTGATGACCGCGGTGTTCTTGCCGTCCGTCAGCTTTCCTGCCGCCAAGACACCTGCGCAAAGCAAAACTGCAGCACCCAACACCACCGGCCATTTGCGCCGGGGTCTGGTTGCCACAGCGGTTTCTGTCTGTTCTTTTTTGAGCACCAAAATGCGCCTCCCTTGAGATGGATGATTCGTCAACCAGATTATATCAGCATTTTCCCGGAAAGAATATGCCCGGTTTCCAAATAATGTTTAAACTTTTCGTGAACGGTAAAAAAGCGCGGTCGTTGACCGCGCTTTTGGTTTATTTTCCAAGCAGCTTGTTCAATTCGGCCACAAAGCTGTCGATGTCCTGGAACTGCCGGTACACCGAAGCAAAGCGCACATAGGCGACCTGGTCGATCTCCTTAAGGGAATCCATCACCAGCTCACCTACCTTCTGGGAAGGGACCTCCCGCTCCATGGAGTTGAGCAGCCGCTGCTCGATGTCGGCCACCGCCTTTTCCAGGGTGTCCAGGGAAACCAACCGCTTGTCACAGGCCCGCACCATGCTGTTGAGGATCTTATGCCGGTCAAAGGACTGGCGGGAGCCGTCCTTTTTCACCACCACCAGCGGCACGCTTTCCACCGTTTCATAGGTAGTGAACCGTTTTCCGCAGGACAGACACTCCCGGCGGCGGCGGATGGAATTGCTCTCGTCGGTGGGGCGGGAATCAATGACTTTGCTTTCCGGATAGGCACAAAACGGACAACGCATGAAAGGCACCTCACTTTTCTTTTCTGCCTCTATGATACACCATTCTGTTCCGGCCTGCAACAAAAGTTCGTTAGTTTTCCTTCCAATTTATCACTTTTTTGGGATTTCCTCTTTTCAGGACGGTACTTTTTATTATATAATCATTTTATTATTTTTAATGAAAACCGGAGAACGATTATGAACAGTACTGTGATCTTCTCCTGCGGCAACGATTTTTCCGCAGGTACTCTTGAAAACCTTCAACCCGCCCCCCACATCGGCCGGGGCGCTCTGGTGTTGGCCGACGGCGCCCGGGAGGGCTCTTTCGTCTCCCCCGTGGTGACCATGGAGGACTTCTCCACCGCCGTTATGAGCTGGAACACCGACGTGCCCGCCGGCACCCATTCCGAGGCTTACTGCCGGGTCTGTGACCAGGAGGGCCAGTGGTCCGAGTGGCTGTCCTGGGGCGTCTGGGGTCCCTTTGTAAAGCGGGCCAGCCTCAACGACACCGACGGCGGCTGCGCCTCAGTGGAGACCGACACCCTGTCCATGAAAAAGGACCATGTGGGCAAGGCCGTCCAGCTGAAGTGCGTGCTGCGCCGTGAAGAGGGCGCTGCCGATCCCGTGCTGCGCCTGCTGGCCGTCACCACCCGTCTGTCCAAGGCCGACCGCCTGGTGAACCAGGAGCCCAAGTGCAGCATCGACAACAAGGCCCCCGCCTATTGCCAGATGATCCGTGACCCCAACATGGGCTCGGTGATGTGCTCTGCCACCACCGCCACCGTCCAGATGAACTCCATGGGCGACGATATTCTGCCCGAAGAGGCCGCTCTGGCCTGCTGGGACCATGTGTACGAGGGCTACGGCAACTGGTCCTTTACCATGGCCATGGCCGGCAGCTTTGGCTACGAGACCTGGCTGGCCTTTGCCAACGCCGACCAGCTCCGTGCCGAGCTGAAAAAGGGTCATCCCATCGGCGTCAACGCCGCCTATTCCAACACCCACGAGCGTGCCACCGAGCGTGCCCCCTTCGTGGAAAACACCCCCGGCTATACCCCCGGCCATCTGCTCACCGCCCGGGGTCTGGAAGTGGACAGCGAAGGCCGTGAGTGGCTGCTGGTCAACGACTCCTACGGCAACCCCGACAGCCAGGCTATCCGCCGCTATCCCATGGATCAGTTCATCCACGCCTGGAGCGGCATTATGTACGTGGTCCGTCCCAAGCTGGCCGGTGCCGGCTCCGGCAGCCCCTACCGCGTGGCCGCCAAGCTGCAGAAGACCGACTTCGGTGACGAGTTCCGCCTGGTGGTGAACGGCGAGGAGCTGCCTCTGGATCCCCACTTCAACGGCAAGCGCAAGTGCTGCACCGGCGTTGTGGCCTATACTGTGGACGATCCCTATGTGTACGCCACCACCGCCAACCGCCCCTTCCACTATACCAAGGTGACGGTCAACGGCAACGTCTTTATCCCCGCCAAGGATATCCTGCGGCTCAATCCCCTGGGCGACAAGGCCGCCATCCATGTTTACATCATCAACGATCGCGGCGTGACCTATACCGCCGATCTGCACATGTCCGACCTGTAAAAACAAGAAAGGAGTTCCGGGATGAAAAACCTCTTCCGCCGCAAACTGACCATGCGGCAGATCGTGCTGCTGCTGATCTGCACATCGGCCGTACTCTATGTCCTGCATTATCTGATCTTCCGCGATCTGCACCACATCGGTATCTTCTTCCTGCATGACCTGGCCGGTATGCCGCTGGAGGTCATCCTGGTGTCTCTGTTCTTTGACCGGATCATCGAAAAGGCCCATGAGGAGGAAAACCAGAGCAAGCTTTCCATCATCGAGACCCTGTTTTTCAACGAATCGGGCGGAAATATGCTTCGGTATCTGTCCAGTTTTGATTCCAATTTCCATCAGCTGTCGGAAATCCTGGATGTGCGTATGGACTGGAAGGCCATCGACTACCAGGCGGCCCGACTCCATCTGAAAGATTATTCCTTCCATCTGGATGTGGAAAAGGTGGACTTTTTCGGTCTTCACTACCACCTGGACGAGCGTCACGCCTATTACCGCAACATTCTGGAAAACCCGGCCCTGACCCAGTCCAGTGAGTTCACCGAGCTGGTGATGAAGATCTACCTCATGTGGGAAGAGCTGGACTGCCGCACCGACCTGTACAATCTGGATCTCCACGAAAAGCATTATCTGGGTGAACTGCTCACCGAGATATATGAGGAGCTGGTGGTGTACTGGCTGGACAATGCCCACAACCACAGCATCCACAACCGGCCCCGCCTGCACCGGGTCATCGAGACCAGCCCTTTCAAAAACTGAACCGACAGAACGCCTGCATCCCCGGGGATGCAGGCGTGTTCTTTTCCTTGATTATTTCCGGGGGATATGCTATGCTTTTTATGTTGGAAATAAATTGCAAGGAGGCTTCTCCCATGAAAAAGCAGTATCAGGATTATATGCTGGAACAACTGAAGGCCATCATGGCCATTGACAGTCCCAGCGGCTACACCGCAGACATTCAGAAGTACATGAACGAAGAGCTCGCCCGTCTGGGCTACAAGCCCGAAAACCCCGTCAAGGGCGGCATCCGTGCCCATCTGGGCGGCGAAGGCGAGCCCATCATGCTGATGGCCCACGTGGACACCCTGGGCGCCATGGTGGACTGCGTCAAGCCCGACGGCCGGCTGATGGTCTCCCGCATCGGCGGTCTCCAGGCCACCAATACCGAAACCATGAACGTCAAGGTCAAGACCCGTTTTGACGGTGAGTACGAAGGCACCATCCAGATCGCCAACGCCTCCGCCCACGTGAACATGGAGCTGTCCACCGCCAAGCGTGACTTCATGACCAATATGGAAGTGGTGCTGGACGAGGATGTGCGCTCTGCCGAAGATGTTGCCAAGCTGGGTATCCGCGCCGGTGACATCGTGGCCGTGGAACCCCGTCTGACCATCACCTCCAAGGGCTATATCAAGAGCCGTTTCCTGGATGACAAGGCCAGCGCTGCCGTTCTGTTGGCTCTGGCCAAGATGATCGCCGACGAGAACGTTCAGCTCAAGCGCTCCATCTGGATCTCCTTTACCGTTTATGAAGAGGTTGGCCACGGTGCCTGCCACGGCATCCCCGACGGTATCGTGGAGATGATGAGCGTGGATATGGGCTGCGTTGGCGAGACCATGACCTGTACCGAAAAGCAGGTGTCCATCTGCGCCAAGGACGCCGGTGGTCCCTACAATTACGAGGTTACTACTGCCCTTCTGAAGGCTGCCATCGACAACAACATCGATTATGCCATCGACGTATACCACGCCTATACCTCTGACGTGGACTGCGCCCTCAAGTCCGGTTATGACGTCAAGCACGGCCTGATCGGCCCCGGTGTCTATGCCTCTCATGGCTATGAGCGCACCCACATCGACGGCCTCACCGCCACCTTTGACCTGCTGGTGGCCTATCTGCTGTAAAAAACGCCCAAGGCGGGAGCTTGGCTCCCGCCTTTTCCTTTGGAGGCATGCATGGATAACTGGTTTTCCATTGAACAACTAAACAAGGATACGTTTGTCCTTTCGGAATGGCGGCATTGGGAAGAGACCCACTGCTACCTGTTGTTGGGCAAAACGCACGCGTTGCTTATTGACACGGGCCTGGGCGTGGGTGATCTGCGGGCACAGGTAGAGCAGCTGACAAAACTACCGGTTTTTGTCGCTTGTACTCATGCACATTGGGATCATATCGGTGGACACAGGCAATTTGACAGGTACGGCGTACATCCTGCCGAGCAAAATTGGCTGCAAGGCAGTTTTCCGCTGTCCTTGGCTTTTGTGAAGCAGCAGCTGATGCGTGACTTTTCTCCGCCGAAAGGATTTGATCTCCGGGAATACCACATTTTCCAAGGTAAACCCAACCGCTTGCTGCAGGATGGCGATGTGATCGACCTTGGCGACAGGCAGATCATGGCACTGCACACGCCGGGGCATTCTCCCGGGCATCTTTGTTTTTGGGAGCCCGATCGCGGCATACTGTACAGCGGTGATTTGATCTATGAGGGAATCCTTTACGCCAATTTTCCTTCAACCGATCCCCAAGCCTATTTGTGTTCGTTGGAAAAGATTGCCGCGTTGCCTTTACGGACCATTTTACCCGGACATCACAGGCTGCCGCTCGCGCCCCAATCAGCGCTTGAAATACGGGACGGTCTGCGTGCTCTGCACACCAAAGGGCTTCTCTCCCAAGGCAGCGGCTTGCAAACTTTTGAAAACTGGTCCATTCTCCTGTGATTTAATTCCCCCTGGGGAAGCTGAACATCCACAAAAGTGCCTGCCGTAGTCCCTCCACGGCCTGTCCCAGCAAATGCAGCACCCACAAAAGCAGCCGCAGAAAATACGCCGACACCGTCTTTCGGTACAGCAGGAACCCGGCCCCCAGTCCCAACAGCAGATAAAGCCGCAGCCGCCCGTCTGTGCCCCGGAGCATCAGCAGCAAAAAGCCCAGGAGCCCAATGAGACAAAACAGCATATCCAGCAGCCCGGTGCCCCACCGCCGCAGGCGAAAATGGGTGCGCACCGCCCGCAGCACATCGTAAAACACCCCCAGCACCAGACCCAGCAGCCCGAACCGCAGGCAAAACAGCAGCTGCTGGCTCATGTCGGTGAGCAGCATCAGAACAGCCTCGACCAGATGGAGCCCTTTTTCTGATTGCCGCGGCTGTAGCAGAGGCTCTGGATGGAGCCCTCCAACGTCAGCTCGCCGATGTCCAGGCTGAGCTTTTCCACATGGAGCTGCTCCCCTTCCACTGTCAAAAGCCCCAGAGTGGTGTCCATGATGACCTCGGTTTCGTCAAAGCTCAGCACCTCACTGACGCCGGTGACGGTGAGGTGGTGCCGCTCGTCCAAGCTGAGGCTGTGGGGCATATCGGCGCGAAAATCGGTATTGACCATAAAAAATGACCTCCTCACGGAATTGGTTTGTCCAATCCTATGAGAAGGTCTTGTTTTTTATGCCGGTCAGCGCAGATCTTCCGCCGGGCAAACGGCCCAAAGTGTATCGGTGGCGGCCAGAATGTAATGTTCCTCTTCAGCGGTCACCGCCAGCCACAGGCTGCTTTCCAGTCCGGGAAGCGCCTGCTCTGCCGCCAGCGCTGCCGCAGCGTCAGCCAGATAGGGTTCCTGTTCAGGTTTGGTTTCCAGGGCATTCCAATCCTGCCAGATACGGTCGGCCGCCTCCAGCTTGAGGATGTTCCAATCGTACAGCGTGGCTGGAGCGCCCAGCAGCTTTTGGGCGGCATCCTCGGCAGTGGAGCGGGAATAGTCATTCAGCGTGGACCAGGTCCCCCGGGTCATCAGCTGCTCGACCGTTTCGCCTCCCAGCCAGAGATCGGCTTTTCGCTGTTCGATCGCCGCCTCGGCCAGGATCACAAAATCCTGCCGTTCGCCGTCAAGCACAGGCTCTCTGCGAAAATCGGCCACGGTGGCGGCGATGGCCACGATGATGAACAGAAAGATCAGCGACCGAAGATAATCCTTTTCCCGCTTGCCTGTTTTCGGATGATCTTCCTGTATCTTGTTTTCAACGGCAGCGGTTACGTTGCGCCTGTACATGCCCATAAGGCACTCCCCTTTCGGCGGCTTATTCTTCGGCGGGCAGCTCTTCATACAGCAGAGCAGCCTGCTCCTTGTTTGCAAACTCGGGCACGGCCAGCACCTTCACCCGCACAGAGCGGTTGCCGAAGGTGATGCCGATCACGTCGCCCACCTTCACCTGGTAGGAGGCCTTGGCCTCCCGGCCGTTGACGGTGACCCGGTCGCCGTCACAGGCATCGTTTGCCACCGTGCGGCGCTTGATGAGACGGGCCACTTTCA
>JAFXDF010000076.1 GCA_017521295.1 Clostridia bacterium
CTTCTGAGCGTGTTCAACGCCATGTTCCAGGGCTTGCCGGTGGAGAGCATGAACACCTGTGAGCTGTGGGGCGGAGCGGGCAGCGTCTCACGAATGACCGTGAAGGACGACGGCAAGCGCATGATCCGCTGTATGGGCGACCTTTCTTTCCTCAAATGAAGACCAAGGACATGAAACGCACCGCATGGAAGCGGCTGCTGGAGAAAACTTATACCGTTCGGGACTGCGCTCCCTGGGGCCATCCGGGCCGGGAGAGCGCCCTGCATATCTACAAGGTGACCGCGCCCCTGTGGGTCAAGGAGGGCTACGGCGAGATCTGCATCGCCGATGTCGGGCATACCTGGGTCCAGGTGGCCTGCCAGGGCCAGCCTTACTGGCTCACCGCCATGTTTGACGGGCAGGACCGATTCCTGCAGATCTATTTTGACATTGCCCGGCCGCCCTGTTTTGACGATCGGGACAATCCCACTTTTGAGGACCTTTATCTGGATGTGGTGCTCACCTCCGACCGGCAATTGGTCACCATGGACCGGGAAGAACTGGACGCCGCCCTTGAAAAGGGTGACATCGACCGGGAAACCTATGATTTCGCCCTGCAGACCTGTGAAAAGCTGCTCCGTTGGCTGGAAGGACACAAGGCAGAGATCGTGGAATATGTCACCAAAGTTTACACCGAAATGAAATGAAAAAAGCACCCGAAAGGGTGCTTTTTCTTATGCCTTTTTCCGTTTGAACCAATAGAATCCAAGGGCGATGAGATACTCGGCGGCGTAAGCAAGGCCGAACAGGGTGTTGAAGGTGTTCAGCTGGGCGTTGGCCCGATAATAGTTGTCCCAGGTGAGGGTCTCCAGAAACAGGATCTCGCCGTCTTTGATGCTGTACCGGATATCCCGCACGGCCTCATTGCGCCTGACATAGGTCAGAACGATTTCGCTTCCCTCATAGAGATGCTCGGTGAGAGCCTCCTCCACCGGGATCACGTTGCCGTGTGCATCGTAGTAGATGATGGTCTGGTCGGGCTGGGCCACGGGCGCACTGTTGACGGCCCCGTAAAAATTCCGGTGGTATTCCACATCCGACTCGATATAGGTCCGGAAGTTGTTCAGGTTGTCAAAGGAGTCCCATTCCGCAAGCTCACGGACGCCCACAAACTGGTTCAGCCCCCACTGGCAGGTAAAGGTCATGGCCAGCACGGAAAGCAAGCCCACGGCACAGTACTTCTGCCAGCGATGGTTGTGGGCAAAGTTGGCCTTGGCGGCATACACGCCTTTTTTGACTAACTGGCCGTTCAGCAGCCACAGCAGGCCGGCACACAGGTTAAGGGCAGAAAAACCGTAGGCGGCACCCCGCAGCAGCCAGCTGCCGCCGGACAGTCCCACAAAGGAATCGTGGATAAAAACGATCAGAGGCAGGGAGGCGGCAAAAAGCACCGCGATCAGGCACCAGACGCCTTCCGCCAGGCAAATGACCTGCCGTCTGTAATCGCCGGTGTCCTCCTGGTCGGCCACCGAAAGAAAGGCGCCGTTGAGGAAAATGGCCTGACAGATGGCCGCCGCCAGATAGAAGACACACCCGGCCAGAAAGCCCAGATAAGCTCGGTTGAAGCCAAAGTTAAAGGCCATGGCCGCCAGCAGGCCCGCCAGGGCGAGGCCGCCGGCAATGAGGCTGCGGGTTTTGTACTTGGACAGGGCCACGGTGAGCAGCCGCTGCCGCTGCTTTTCCCCTTTGGCGGTGGGGATGTTGTCCGGGGCCTCGGCCTGCTGTTCGGGAGACTTGCGCTCGCCCCGCAGCAGCTCGTCGCAGGTGACACCGAAAATCTCGGCGATCACCGGGATGGCCGACAGGTCGGGGGCACCGTCATCCCGTTCCCAGCGGCTGACCGTCTTGTCGGAAACGTTGAGCTTTTCCGCCAGGTCTTTTTGGGTCATGCCGTTGGCTTTTCGCAGAGCGGCGATAAAGCCGCCGATGGTCTTTTTTTCCATGGGGATCCTCCTCGGGTGGTGGGTTATGGCTTGATTCTACTGTTTCGCCGGTGAGAATACCACCCAACAGACCCGGAAATCACTCTCGGAATACGAGAATTTCAGTTTTTGGGCGCAAGTTTGTCCAAAAAGGCGGTCAGCGCCGCGTCCATCCGCTCTTTTTCCACCAGATAGCTCATGCCGTGTCCTGCGCCGGGAACGGTGATGAGCTGCTTGTCGGGAGAGGCGGCGGCCTCAAAGCTCTTGACACCCATCCAGCAGGGAACGAAATCGTCGTCCTCGCCGTGGGCGATGAGCAGGGGCAGGGTGCAGTTTTGCAGGGCTTTCACCGTGGATGCGGCGTCGATGGAAAAGCCGGCAAACAGACGGCAGTACTGGTTGGCGCCCCACAGTAGCCAGGTGGGCAGATTCATTTTGCCCATAACGCTGACAAAAATCTCCCGGGGGGAGGTAAAGGGGCAGTCGGCGATGATGCCCCGGACATTGCGGGGCAGGTCCAGACCGGCGGCCATCAGTACGGTGGCGCCGCCCATGGAAATGCCGTCCAGCACCACCGGGTGCTTTTCGCCAAATCGCTGCAGCAGGTACAGGCACCAGGCGCGCACGTCGTAGCGCTCCAGCACGCCCATGGTGAGAAAGGTGCCCTGGCTGCCCAGATGGCTGCGCTGGTCGATGACCAGCAGGTCAAAGCCCATGTCATAATAGGTCTGCAGCACGCAGCTGAAGTCGCAGTTGCCGCTGCCGTGGAAGCCGTGAACCAGCAGCATGGTGCCCCGGGGATTTTCCTGGGAAAGGTAGCGGCCGTGGAGTTTCAGCTTGTCAAAGCTCTCGATGTACACATCCTCCGAAGGCTGGGCGGGAAACCAGCCCAGAGAATCCCGGATGATCTTGAAATAGGGTGCATTTGGTCCTTTTTCCATCCGGCGCAAAAAGGCTTCGGGATCGTCGGGCTTGCGCTTGAGGAATTTGTTCACCAACAGGCCGCAGATGATGAAATACACCAACAGCAGCAAAGCGGCAACGCCCGCCGCCGTCCAAAACAGGGGGCCCATGGTTTACAGACCCATGGCCAGGCCGTCCCGGCGGGGATCTGCGGCGCCCACCAGGGTACCGTCCTCCAGGATGGCGCAGCCGTTGACGCTGCCCATGATGCGATTCCAGTCGTCGTAGGCAAACACCGGATGGCCCATGGCCTTCAGGGCATCGATGGTTTCGACGGGAATGCGGCTTTCATAGATGATGAGATCCTTGTCGTTGTCGCCGATCCGGGGGCTGGCGATGGCCTCTTCCAGAGACATGCCGTGGTCGATCATCTTGGAGATGACCTGCACCACCGAAGAAATGATGCGGATGCCGCCGGGGCTGCCCAGCACGGCAAAGGGCTTGCCGTCCTTCAGCAGGAAAGTGGGAGACATACAGGACAGGGGGATCTTGCCGCCGCAGACGGCGTTGGTGGAGGCGGGGTCGATGGAGAAGTCCTCCATTTCGTCGTTCAGCAAAAAGCCGGTGCCCTCGGGCACCACGCAGGAGCCGAAGAAGTGGTTGATGGTGCGGGTCACTGCCACCAGATTGCCCTCCTTGTCGGCAATGGAGAAGTGGGTGGTGGACATGCTTTCATGCTTCCAGGGATCGCCGGCCTGGGGCTTTTGGGACTTGGTCAGATCCACCCGGGCGGCCAGCTCCCTGGCGTATTCCTTGCTCAGCAGACCCTCCAGAGGCACTTTGACAAAGTTGGGGTCACCCATGTATTTTGTCCGGTCGGCGTAGCAGATCTTGAACACCTCGGAGAACAGGTGGAGATACTCCACGCTGTTGACTTCCATGGCGGAAATGTCGAAGTTTTCCAGAACGTTGAGGATCTGGGCCACGTGGGTACCGCCGGAAGAGGGAGGCGGCGAGGAGATCAGCTCATAGCCGCGGTAGGTGGCCCGGACGGGCTCCAGTACCCGGACGGTGAAGCCTTCCAGGTCGGCATGGGTGAGGAGGCCGCCGTCCTTCTGCACCTGGGCCACCATTTTATCGGCGATCTCGCCCTTGTAGAAGGCATCCTTGCCGCCCTGGGCGATCTTATCCAGGGTGTCGGCCAGGTCAGGATTGCGCAGAATGCTGCCCACAGGCCAGGGCTCGCCATCTTTCAGATAGATCTTCCAGCCATCGCCGTACTGCTTCAGCTGCTGCTGATGGTCGGCCATGTCTTGGCTGAGCAGGGGGGTCACCACAAAGCCTTCCCGGGCCAGTGCGGCGGCGGGAGAGATGACCTGCTCCGGGGTCATAGTGCCGTAATGCTCCAGGGCGTACAGCAGACCGGCCACGTCGCCGGGGACGGCCACAGACTTGCCGCCGTAGACGTTGGCAAGATCCTTGTCCTTGTTGCTGCCCGGCTCCATGGGGGTGTACATGGCCGGGGTGGCGGCCGCGGGAGCGTATTCCCGGAAGTCCAGAAAGACCGACTTGCCGGTCTTACCGTCCCGGATGAGCATAAAGCCGCCGCCGCCGATGCCGTTGGCGTTGGGCTCACAGACGCCCATGGCAAAAGCCACGGCCACTGCCGCATCGATGGCGTTGCCGCCCTGCTCCAGAATGGCGCGGCCAATTTCAGAGGCCTCAGCCCGGCCGGCGGAAACCACGCCGGTCTTGCCGGTACAGGCCCGGCCGGAGCGGATCATGCTGCCGTTTTCATCAAAAGGTCGGAAGGTGGTCATATGGTTCAACATCCTTTCTTTTTTGCGGGATCGATGTAAGATTCGTCATAAAGCACCCGGGCGTGGGCCTGCTGCAGCAGGGCATGTTCCAGGGTGTTTCCGGTATTTTTATCCACCTTTCGGCGGAAAACCTTGTTGTTTCGGTACCATCCGTCCATTTCCCGGGAAAAATACTCCTCTTCGCAGGAGATGTGCCAGACGTGGTCAGAAGGCGCCGTGCACCGGAGCTCGCCCCGGAGATAGGTGCCGTCGCTGTGCACCAGGATCTGATAGGTTTCCCCGGTATCATTGCGCAGGCGGTAGTCCAAATAATTGTATAAGATGGAAGTTCCCACTCCGAAGGGCACCTGCCGCCCAAAGTCGGGGAACAGGTCGTAATCGTCGTGGTGATGCCGCTCGGTGATGGTCAGATCGGTGTGCAGGGCCATCCAGTGGAGCAGGTTGGTGAACTGGCACATGCCGCCGCCCACCCCCTCTTTGGGCACGCCGTTTTGCAGCACCATGCCGGGAAGATAGCCACGTTTTACGGTGCACCGTCCCACCAGACGCCAGAAGGAAAAGGTCTCGCCGGGGCGGATGAGGATGCCGTCCACACAGGGGGCAGCCAGGCCCAGGCTCACCGCCTTGTTGTCCTGGAGGTGCATATCCACCTGACCCAGGGTGCGGCGGATGAGGGAATTGTGGGCGTAGATCAGATGGGGAAGGGGCTCTTTCTGCCGTTTTTCGGCAAATTTTATGTCCGAAAGGGCGTCTTTTATCTTGCGCTGGGCGATGTTTTTCTCCACCGCGATTTGATAGGTCAGGGGCGACCATTGGGCAAAGGGTTTCACAGCAATCCCTCCAACAGCTTGGCAAACACAGGCGGGTCGGGTGCGGTAAAAGCCAGCGGCTCCCCGGTGGAGGGCTGGGTCAGGGTGATGGCGCAGGAGTGCAGGGCGCAGCCCTTCATGCCCTCAATCTCCTGTCCGTACATAAAGTCGCCGCACAGGGGATGGCCCAGATGGCTGAAATGCACCCGGATCTGGTGGGTGCGGCCGGTTTCCAGCTGGATCTCCAGCAGGGTGCGGCCGTTTTGCTCTTTTAATACTTTGTAGTGGGTGACGGCCCGCTGACCGTCCTCCCGGACGGCCCGCTTGATGCCAAAGCCCTCGGCTCTCCCGATGGGCAGGTCAAGGGTACCCTCCGGTGGCAGGCCGGTGCCTTCGCACACGGCGTGATAGGTGCGGCGGATGCCGTCAACAGCCAGCAGCTCTTCCAGCCGGTGGGCGGCCAGCTTATTTTTGGCGCAGGTCATCAGGCCCGAAGTGCCCCGGTCCAGCCGGTTGATGGCCCGGAAGGTGGGATTTTGCCCGGTTTGGGTGAGGTGATACACCACCCGGTTGCCCAGGGTGTCGCCGTCGTAGTGGCCGGGGCTGGGATGGACCGCCAGACCGGCGGGCTTGTTGAGGATCATCAGATCGTCGTCCTCGTAAACGATGTCCAGGGGGCCCTCCAGGGCTTCCACCCGGCGCTCCCTGCCGCTGTCGGGCTCCCGGAGGATGGCCAAAACCTGTCCGGGGGCGACGGTGTGGCGGACGGTGACCCGGACATCATCCAGCATGATGCCGTTTTCGGTGACCTTCAGCTGGCGCAAAAGGTTGGTGGACACACGGAACTCCCGCCGCAAAAGGGTGAGCACTTCCAGGCCGTCGTCTTCGGTTGTACAGATATATTGCAGCCGCTCCACAAGGTCACCTCCTCTTAATTCTTTATCTTACCACGGCGGGAACTATTCTTCAATAAAAAAAGCCCCGGTGGGGCTTTTTAGGATACGGGATAGTCTTTTACCACACGGGCAACTTCGTTGTTGGCGCTGTCATACAGGACAACTTCCAGCGTGACGTCCAAAACCTTGCGGTCTTTGGCATAACCCATATTTCGCAGATCAAATTGCCGCAGGCGAATCTGCTCTGCAAAGCTGTCTTCCGTGTGGTCGTTATCTTTCAGATCGGGGAAGGTCACCAACACAAACCCGCTTTCCGAAGGTTCAAACCGACCGTCAAAGGTGCGCTCGCCCACTGTGACAACGGCAACGCCGTGGTCATATTCCAGCTCGGTATAAACAAAAGCAGTCTGTCGCCATTCGGCGCACCAGGGCTGGAAATCGGCGGTCACCGGCTCCTGCAGTGGGATGGTCACCATATCCTCTTCGCCGTGCCAGAGGGCCCCCTGCCGGATGGCTTCTACCAGACGCAGCTCGTCCTCGGTCTTTCCGACAACCACGTGATAATCCACATGTCCGGTACCGATGCGCAGAACATCCGTTAAAAAGAAACCGCCTAAAAAGAGGCTTTCCTTACGCAGCTCCCGTCCTTCGGTGCGGCGCAAAACGCCCCGGGCCGTCAGCGAAGGCCTCCCCAATACCAGCCAGAAGCCTGCCAGCAGAAGGGCAATGATCAGCAGCCAAATGATCAGTTTACGGCTTTTGGTCATATGCGGTACCCCCTTTCAGGTCGATGGGCAGCTCTAACGTCATGTCTTTTCCAAGATAGCGGAAGGTGACCTTGTCCGGCTCCCGGGCGAACTTGCCCTGGAAGGTGTACCGGGATGCGGTGGGTGAAAACCCTTCCAGGTGGACGCCTGCCATCACATACCATTCCGGAGCGGCAGGCACTTCAGCATCGATCCAGGCATCGTGCCAGGCATAGTCGGCAGAAGTTTGCTGCCCGTCATCCAAGGTGAATACGCCCCGGAAAACCGGCCGGTCGCTGAAGGGCAGCCGGGTGAACTTCACATGGACGGCCACATCCCACTCTCCGCCCCACATGGGGTACTTTTCCTCGGTAATGCCGGGCATATGGCTAATGGAGACCCATTCCACTTCCACGCCGTAGCTGCCCAGTCTGCCCTTGGCGTCTGGGTACAGCACCCGACGGTAATCTACGGAATCTGGAAGGGGATCGTGCTGCAGATACCAGCCGATCTCGCCCGGCTCGACGGGGTCGTAATACTCCGGCAGATCCCAGCGGATCAAAGCGGTAAGCAGCAGCAGGCCTGCCAGCAGAACAGCGGTCACCCGGCAAATCTGTAAAAGCCGGGTCAGTATGGGCTGATGGGCCTTTCGCAGCAGTTTTGCCGTCTCTTCCGGGGCGCCCATGGCGGCGATGGCCTGCCGCTCGGCCTCCTCCCGGGAAAAACCGGCGGCCAGCAGGGCCTCTTTATGGTCGAGGATATGATCCCAAAGCTCCTGCTGGGCGCTTTCCCGCTCCTTTTGAGAAACGATGCCCCTGACGGCCGCCATGGCCCAGGTTTGGGGGGTATATTGCTCCATAAGGTCACCTCCGCTTCATTGCGTCTCGGTGGACGGATAGATCTTTTCGATATTCAGCACTTCCTGGCCCGACTGGTCAAACAGCTGCGCCTCCAGGCGGATCTCTTTCCGGGGCCGCACCCGAGGCGAGCCCTGCAGTTCCTCGAACAACTGCTCCAGCGCATGGCTCACCAGATGGTTGCTTTCGCCGATCTCGTGGGAGATTTCAAAGAGAAACAGGCCGTTTTCCTGGCGGGTCAAGGTGCCATAATAGGAATAGGTCATGGCATTGTTGTCGGGAATGATGTGAACAGCAGCTGTTCCCGAAACGGCCAGCCGCTGAGGCGCGTAAAGAAACAGTGCAGCGTGTCTGGGAGAAAGGGTGTGGCCGAGCCGGACATCCCAGGGTAGGATGCCCAGGCTATCGGACTCATCCAGAGGGATGGAAACCATTCCGTCAGAGCGTTCCGGCCGCCAGAACAGGCCGGTTTTGGTTAGATGGGCCAGGTGCAGGCGGGTTTCGGTGACACCGATGACTACGGAAGAACCGTACCGGGTGCTTTGGCGATAGGCATCAATCGTGGTGAGCAGCGTGCTTTGCTCGTACTGACAGCGGCGCTCCAGTTGATGCAACGTACCCCGGGGGGTGAGCCGAGGATAATCGGCCATCTGCCACCAGATCCACAGCAGAAGAACGGTAGAGAGCAGCACCAAAACCAGCCGTAGCCATTTTGGGGTCCTATTTACAAGGCGCTTCATAGACCGTTCCTCCTTCCGTATCCACGCGCAGCGTAAAGGTGTTCTCCGCATCGGTGTAGATCAGATCCACCCACTTGCTGTCGCCGGGGAACCAGGCGTACATCATGTGGATATCCTTCCGCCCTTCCCGCATTTCCAGACAAATGTTATGGGTACCCTCACTGAGCAGCTTGTCATAGCCGGCTTCGGTGCGGAAAATGCCCTGGTCGTTGGCCAGTGAAAAGTGCCCCGGCACTTTGGGATCGGGCTGCCAGAAGTGCGCAGGTTCCATCTCGATCTGCAGCGCCAGCATCCAGTCGCCGTAGTGGGCACTGTCCACCCGGCTGACAGCGTAGCGGGTGACGGTAAAGACACAGTCTCCCACTCGTGCTTGCTCAAAGGCCTTTCCGCTGCGGCGATACAGGGTGCTTTCGGCAAAGGGCGCATGTTCCGGCGGCACAGGGGCCAGATAATCCTTCAGGGTGATGTTTGAGCCGGTGGCCCAGACCCGGAAGCAGCTGCGGTACCGGGCAGCATCCCAGGGCTGTTCCCTGAGGGTCGTCAGTAAGACGACCAAAGCGGCAAGACACAGCAGCACTTTGCTTATCTGCAGGATCCGGGTGAGGACGGGCCGGTGGATCTTGCGCAGCAGGCGATTGACCTCCTGGGGATCGCCCATGGCGGTGACCGCCTGTTCCTCGGCGGCTTCTTTGGAAAATCCGGCGGCCATCAGCGCCTCTGTGTGATCCTGGATGTGATCAGACAGCTCTTGCCAGGCGTCGCTGTATTCCTTGCCCAGGGCGGCGCCCCGGGTGGCAGCCGACACCCAGGAAATTCGGTTGTACTGTGCCATGAGACACCTCCTATTGGGCAGGATCGGAATAAAACAGAGTTTTTTGGGCGAGAAGATCGCCGCTTTGGTCAAAAACCGATAAATCCACCGTGATATA
>JAFXDF010000077.1 GCA_017521295.1 Clostridia bacterium
CGTGGTCGGAACGCTGAATGACCAGGAACTGACTTCCCTAAAAGAATATATCTCCGGCCAGGCCTCGGACGGCTGGGGAGAAGGTTTCGAGCAGCGTGAGATCCACACGGAAGATGGCGATATGTACGTTCATCTCTGGGATTTCGATGACTGGGAAATCCGTACAGAGCAGGAATGCTTTGCTCCCAAGCTGGCTGAAGGACTGCCTGACATCTGTTTCTCCACTCTGCCTACAACCGGCGAGCTTATCTGCATTAAGAAAGGAGAAACCGGCTACTACCGTTCTGATTGGAACACCGATGATCCTCAGAAGAATGCAGAGCTTGCTGACTACAACAATGAGCGGCTGGGCGTGACCACGGAGCAGCGACAGGCAATGGAATGTGGTTCCATGCACGGCTGGGATGTTCCCGGAGCCGACCCCGGCTTCTATGAGCAGCAACAGCAGATGGGAGGGATGACCCTTGGCTAAGGTATTTAGCGTAGAGCTATCCGATGGCGCAAACAGATTCGCCGAGCTAACCCTACCCGCAACTGACTACGAGCTTCTGGACGCGTTGGATAAACTTCAGCTCCAGCCCGGTGCAAGTCCTCAGTGGGAAATCTACGAACACACGCACTTCCAGTACCTCGAAGTGTTCGTGAGCGACTGTTCTCTCTACGAGCTCAATTCTCTTTCCAGGAAGCTCGGCAATATGGATCACGACCAGCTCGGCGCATTTGAAGGTCTGTTCAAAATGGCACTGGACAAGCGTGAGGGACCCATGTCAATTGCTGACCTATTTACTTATGCCAACAACACTGACTGCTGCCACGTTCTGAATGACGTGGGGAGCGATGATCAGCTCGGCAGATTCTATGCAGTGAATGGGTTTATCCCCGAATTAGAGGATATCCCTGATTTCGCTTTTGATAGGCTGGACTACAGCAGGATCGGAAAGGAGATGCGAGAAGCCGAACATGGTGTATTCACACGCTTCGGTTATGTTCTCCAGAACGACACATTGAAACCTTCTCACGAAGAGATCGGCAAGAGTCCCCAGGCTCCCGACTACACCCTTCGTCTCCTCATCGGTCGATATCCTTTCGAAACCGGTGGCGAACCCGAAGTCACGACAACGCTGGATTTTCCCGCCAGTGAAGCGGCAATGGTCAAGGCGTTGGAACATGTCGGAGCCGCATCGTGGGAAGAAGTCATCTTCACTGTTGAAGACTCTGCAATCCCCGGATTTCCTGAAGACATGTATGGTGACAGCTTCGAGGCAATCAACGACTACGCCCAAACCGTTAAAGAGATTCAGGAGAACGGTGAGCTCACGAAGTTCAAAGCAGTGGTGACAGCCAAGGGATGCACCACGATCAGTGAGGCGCTCCTAATTGTTGAGCAGCTTGACCAGTATTTCTTCGAACCCAAGGTCAGCACGCCGGAAGACGTTGCCCGTGACGAGATTAATGCAACCGTTTCTGTCCAGTCCATTGACTCCCTGATCAAGCATGTGAATCTCTACGCATACGGCAGAGAACTCATGGAGGAGTACAGAAGCAATTTGACACCCTTCGGTCTCATAACTCCGCGAGATGGGCAGGAGTTGGAGGCTGTTAATCAAACCGGCCCTCAATTATCAATGTAGGAGGAGAAAATGACTCAATATGAAGAATTCATGATGCAAGATGACACCGTTTTTGTTATTACTTTTACGGACATGTCTTGCGAACAGCTCTACTTTAAGGGGACACCCGAAAACATCGCCAGTTATCTGCTTCGGTGGGGATTTGGAGCCGGCATAACGATTACGGATAAAAGAGGGCGCACAATCCTGGCATCAAACGGTTCTTATATCAGAGAATGTGACGATCCAAAGCTGATGAACGAAGTATATCATTGGATTCTTAACTATCGTGATGAAACAGATCCCGTTATCTTTGAGGCATATTACCTTGGAGAAGATAACTGCGGAGAAGTGACGTTAGTTCCATCGACCTGTATTACCAGAGAAGATGAGGAAACATATACGCTGTGGAACATTGGACTTCCCTTGCATGTAGTTCAGCAGTTCCAGTCTCGTACTCTCCACAGTGATGTACCAATTCACAAACTTCTTGGCTGGATACCCAAAGCAGGAACCGGTTACAACAGAGAAGTTGCTATGATGGTTTGGCACTACTCAAAAATCGGTATGTATTGCGAACCTGTTGCCGATGAATTTATGAAAATGTTCACCGATGACAAAATTGTCTGCCGTGGTAGTATTGATGATATCATCGACAGGCTCAATCCCTCCAGACGAGAAATCACCATTATGTGGTCAGATCTCTCACAGGAAATGAGGCAACGAATCGTGGATATCTTCGACGAACCCTACAGGTATGAGATGTTCCCGATCACTACACTCTATCCCCCCAAATTTGAACCCTAACACAAAGGACTGATGCCAACTATGACTGAGTTGAAACACTTTCTTTCCGCTGATGATACCGTTCGCGGCTATATCTATCAAAATGGAACAAGGGAGGAGCGATGGTTTAAGGGGAGTCCCGAAAACATCGCTTCTTTTCTTATGAGAAATCAGTCGGCAGATCAGATTACGCTGACCGACACGCTTGACCGCCTGATCCTCAACTCCTTCGGATGCTTCATCGACTCCTGCCCTGATAAAGAACTCATGGGAAGAGTCATGGAGCAACTCATCCCTATGCAGATGGGCGAAGCAGCTCCTGTCGCCTTCGAAACGATCACGAACGAAGAGTTGAACCGAGGCACTCTGAATAAGCGCTCCTGTACCTGCATCTTCCGTCACGGAGAAGATGACTTCGCCATCTGGGACGTCGACCTTCCCATAAGCATGATTGAGCAGATCAAGCTCGGACAGCGCTCGACGGCTGACTGCATCGAAGACCTGCTGCGAGGGATGCCAAACATCGATGAGCACTCAGCAGACACGATTTCTCTCCTCGTCTGGGACAGAAATGAGTTATCTCTGTATACGGCTGCGGTAAGTGCTGACTTCGTTGAACAGTACAATTGCGAAGGTTGCTCCGTCAGAGCTGACCTCGATACTGTGGTCGATGAGATGGAAGGCCCGGAAACGGAGATCGACATCATGTGGGATGACCTCAAACCCGAAACCCAGCGGCGTCTCATGAGGATGCTGGGTGACAACGGAAACTATGATGCGCTTCCCATCGCTACTATCTATGCCCCCGGTGTGGAGCATGGCATGAAAATGTAAAGGAGAAGCAAATGAACTACTTCGAGAGTGAACTCCGCAAGCTCTTCGAAGACAGATACCCTGACGCTACGTTTGTTGGGCGGCACTGCTATGTGCCGCTCAGCGGCGAAACCAGGGCAAATATCTGCTTCAAGACCAGTGGATACGCTGACCACTATGACACCCTGTCCGTCAAGGTAGTCGACCGAAAACAGGGTACGGTCGATGCCATTAACATTAAACTTTTGGAGCTGCTTGGCAAAAAGCAGTCTACCAGCCGTTATCTATCTGATGGCGTTAACCCCCACATTTGGGTCTGCGATGGAAAAGCTGAATGGTACGGTTTCCGACCGTCTGCTCAGGACTATGAGGATATGCGGAATGCAGCCTCCGATTATATGGAAGTATTCGCCGACCCTGAGTATCTGCAGAGTTCAGGAATGTCTATGCAGATGTGATTGGCCTTTTGTAGCAAGGTGCGGGGTCAAAGCACCCCGCGCCTTGTCCAAAAAAATACAAACAAAATAATGAAATGAGAGCAAAGCAAAGCTTCCGAGGCTTCGGTGGTTTTGCTTTGCTCTTATGCAATAAATGAGGAGGAACCAAATATGGCATACCCGACTGCAATTTGCAGCTATGAAGAATACAGAAAAAAGTACCGTGCTGAACAGATGCGTCAACTGTTCTCAGAAACAGCCCACTTCTTCTATGATGCACCGGAAAAATACGGATTTGAAGAACGCCAGGGTCAAACGGAAATGGCTCTGGAAATCGTCGCAGCAATCAACAACAACGAGCATTTGGCGGTGGAAGCTGGTGTTGGCATCGGGAAATCCTTTGCTTACCTTGTCCCGCTTCTGCTCTATAACACGCTTTTCGAAGAACCGGTTGTGGTTGCAACTTCTACCATTGCGTTGCAGGAACAGCTCCTCGGCGATGTCGAGCGACTGAAAACATTGCTCGAACTCGATACGGAAGTGTGTCTCGTCAAGGGGCAGTCTCATTATCTCTGCAAAAAGCGGGCAGAAAAGCAGTTCAAGAAGCACCAGTTCGAGCTGGAAAGTGCTATTTGTAGAGATATGAAAGCCGGTGTGTTCGACCGGAGATCTTTCCCGTACCAGATCCCCAACGCACTTTGGGATAAAATCAACGTTGCTTCGTACTGTAGACGCACCTGCGAAGCCTGTGAACACTATGACCGCTGCGGCTATGTGGAGCTGAGAAATGACCTTCCCGAATTTGATGGTCTTATTCTCTGTAATCAGGATCAGCTTGCCGCTCACCTGAAGAACGAAAGTGAAGGTGGTAACGGTATTCTCCCGAGCAGGCTCCGAGTCATTGCCATTGATGAAGCACACAACTTGGAGAGCAAAGTGCGAAATGCCGTAAGTGTCGTGCTTAACCAGAGGGCCATCATTGGTCTGCTCAAAGACATTCGCAAAGACACAAAAGACATGGATATTGGCCGAGCCGTGGTGCAAATGGCCAATGTAACGCGATATACGCATAAGTTCTTCGGCGAGATCAGTCGCCAGGTCAATCGCCAAATCGATGCAGTTGGCGGTGCAAATGCTTCTTCCGAGATTTTCTACTTTGAGAACAGCGAAAAGGCGAGTTCTCATCTGAAGGCCCTTTCTGATCATCTTTATCTGTTATCGCTTGAAACATTCAAGCTGCAGCTACAGAACCGTGACCTCAAGAAGTACCACAGAAAAGTACAGGAATTGTACTCTATGACTTATGGTGCTTCCGGTGGCTTTGATCAGCAGGTGGTTTGGCTCCAGCGCAATGGCAAGGAAATCGAACTGGCCTACTGCACAAAGGATATTCAGCGTGTATTTCAAACCCTGTTCTTCAAGCGAGGAGTAACCACAATCATGGCATCTGCCACGCTGACGAGCTCTGCCACCGGCGATGTTGATGATCAGTATGCTTACTTCGTCAACAACACAGGCTTTGCCGGTTACGCTGACGGCACACTCTCTGTACCTAAGCCTTCGCCCTTCCCGTATGATGAACACGCTATGGTCTACTACAGCAGTGACCTGCCGCACCCAACCCATGAGCACGACCTGTTCATGAAGAAAGGCATTGAGCGAGTAGTCGATTTGCTCCGCATCTCCAATGGCAGAGCACTCATTCTCTTCACAGCTAAAACTGACATGGATGAGGTTTATCTGAAGCTGAAAGCGATGAACTTGCCGTTCAAAATCCTGAAACAGCAGGCCAGCTCCTCGCAGGACCAAATATTGAAGGAGTTTCGAGAGAATGAAAACTCTGTACTCCTCGGAACCGGAGCCTACTGGGAGGGCATCAGCATAGAAGGTAAGAGCCTGTCTCATGTGATCATCTTTCGGCTTCCGTTTCCGACACCAGATCCAATCATCGACCACAAAGCAGCTGAAGCAGCTGACTCCTTGATGGATGTACTGGTTCCGGAGATGGTAATCAAGCTGAAGCAGGGAATTGGCCGTCTCATCCGCAACTATACCGACAAAGGGATTGTATCAATCATCGACAGTCGGCTGCGGGATGAGCGTCGCACCCGTTACCACGATATTGCTTGGGATGCCTTGCCCATCAAGAATCGTACAGATGACATTGCTGTCATCCGAGACTTCTACAATAACCTTCACATTGATGAATAAGAAAAGGACGGAGCAAATATGGAACAATGCTATATCTGCGGTCCAAGTCAGGTGCAGTTCGAAGACCTTGCCAATGCAATCATCATTCAAGCTGCCGATGACTACCGAAAAGCAAGAAAAAAGCTATATAAAAACCCCGATGACTTTATAGCGCACGAAGCGCTAAAAGAAATCGAGGCTTTTTTTATGTCCGATTGGTATAAACTTCTCACCAGAGTCGATGGCTTGTACATCCTCAATCGCCTGAAGGCTGAAAACCCATTCAAGCAGTATAAAGTTCATCGATACTGGGGGAATTAATACTGGTGCTGATGGTTACAGGATAAGGCGAGGTGACGTTCTCCTTGGACTCCAACCAGACTGTATCGCTTTTTCTATCTCTATATCTCGTTGAGCTATGCTGCCATTGTTGATTGTATTGAGGAAACTACAATAATCACTTAAGAAACTTAGGTCAAAAAGAGCATGCCCATCTGCTGCAATGCATAAGGGCTTCTCATCAGAAATCACTTCTGGGTGTGCTGACAGTTCAGTGCTATCATTGACTACTCTGACAATCACGTGCCACTGATCACTATGATAGTAGTAATGAAGTTCGGTGGTCAATGGCTCTGCTTTTGAGGTTACTTGTTTTGTAGCCTCGCCCGAGAAAAGGAAAATATCTTCAAGTCGCAAGCTTTCCAGGAGATCACCCATCATCCAATGAGCAGAGTCAACTTGCCCCATTTCCTCGTAGTATCCAAGAAGCTCCGTTGCTCTCGCTTTGCACACTTCTGGATGCGAACACTCCGCTGCATATCGGTAAGGCCCTTGATATTTTTCTTTCAACCAAGAGTTAAAACTAATTCTCCCATCATAATGGTCATCCCAGTAGAGTTCGTTTAGCTCATTCAAAGATGGCTGAAAGTAGACACCTGCAAGCGAATAGAATTTTTTGAGTTCATTGTCAGTCAAGGATTGAAAAACACTCTCCGGAAATACGAAGCGCCTATCGTGAGAATTAGTAAAACCGAACGCACGCTGTATGGCATAATGAAGAGCATGGAGAGTCATGGAGCCAGGAACCAAGATATCTCTGGAAAAGGCCTCCTTCACATCACCATACTGTTTGAGTATGCCCATCTGCTTATCATCAAGTTCTGAACAATCCAGCTCAAGCCGTAAGTGATAGCCATGAGTGTTTCGAGGCTGATCTAAAGTCCAAATTCGCCATTCCATTTCGCTATCTTTCACTCCCTTGCTCCTTCCCCTTGCAGTCATCTTCCGCTTGCGATATAGATCACAACGAAGTGCTTCATTGCTCGGGGTGTTGTTATGGTAGTTGCCCACTCGATAAGGGCTATAAGCCTCGACTGCACCAACAGTGGTACAGAGCCTATCTGCAATTTCTCTATACGAGAGTCCTTCCTCCAATAACACTGCTATCTCTCTGCTCTTCGGAGAACTCCATTCACCAACGGTGAGAAGCGTGCGACGCACAGTGACAACGGAAACACCTGCTTCCAACGCTGTCCTTTGTATGTTTTTGGTCTTCTTAAAAATCTCTACAATTTTTGGGTTGATCAGCATAAAATCGCCCCCATCGTTTTCTGTCTGGTCTCAGTATAAAGCGTTTTGCATATCGTGTCAACCTAACTTTATTTGCTGCCTAATCCGAACCACTGAACATATGACAGCAGTGATGTTTCTCCAAAATCAACCCTAAGCAAAAAAATAAAGCCGGTTGACAAAGTGTTGTGCCAACCGCCGTAATTCTTCTTGTATTCATACGCATCTTGTGATACACTACAGTCGAAATAAGTTTCAAGAAAATTATTTTTTCCAGTACAGAGCCTGTTTTTCAGGCTAAAATAGACCCGATCTTTTTTGTAGTGTAAAGACAAGATAGGTTGACAAGTTTCGAGAGAAACTTGTCAACCTTTTTGTTTTGCGGTATAATTTATATTCCAACACCCCCAATCAGAATTTAACAACGGAAACGGAGTATACCAATGAACATTTCCTTTGACGAATATAAAGCATTACGTTCCAAACAGCGCAGCGACAGCATCTCCGAAGGCTTGGAAAAATCCTATCAGCAAGGCATGTCCAAAGTCGCCAATCGAAAATGCTTCGGCTATGTAACGGATGCCGAGGGCCATCTGGTAATTGATCTCGAAAAAGCTGAAATCGTCCGTTGGATTTTTGATGCGCTTCTTTCCGGAATCAGCTACGGCAAAATTGCATCTGCGCTTACCGAGCGAGGTGTGCTTACCGCTACTGGCGGCAGCAAGTGGAGTTCACAGGCAATCAAGGATTTACTGTCCAACGAAAAATATATCGGACAAGTTCAGCTTCGAAAAACTGTAACGGTTGACTCAAAGCAAGTTGCCAACGATGGACAAGCAGAACAATTCCTATACACAGATCATCACGAGCCCATCATTTCCACCGAGCTGTTTGAAGCAGCTCAAGCTGAAATCGCTCGACGCGCAAAAAAGTGATGGCACCATCAAGAAAACGCTCTTGCAAGGCAGGCATGTCCCACAGAAAATTGCGCGTAGCCGCTTATTGTCGGGTCAGTTCGGACAAGGAAGAGCAGCGAAGCAGCCTGGATTCCCAAATTCAATATTATCAAGAGCAAATCACCGCCTGTGAGGGCTGGGATTTTGCCGGCATCTTTTCAGATCGTGGTAGTGGCCTGAAAGGCGAAGAGCGCACGGCATTTCAAGCCATGATGAAGAAATGCAGACAGGGTAAAATCGACCTGATACTGACGAAATCTATTAGCCGCTTCGGACGCAACACACTGAATACTTTGATAACAGCACGCGAACTCAAAGCCTTGGGTGTTGACGTCTGGTTTGAAAAAGAACATATCCACTTGCTAAGTGAAGACGGCGAAATGATGCTTACCGCTTACGCTATGTTTGCTCAAGCCGAAAGCGAGAGTATGAGCAGGAATATTCGGGCTGGTGTTCGCTATGGCTTCAAGAGCGGAAACTCCGGATATGCTCACTTTGCCTGTTATGGATACGAACTTGATGGAGATGGCCAACTTGTAATTAATGAAGCTCAAGCTGTGATTGTGAGAGAAATCTTTACACGCCGAGCCGCTGGACAAAGTCTATCAAAAATCTCTGAGTGGTTATACGAAGCAGGAGTCAAGTCTCCTACAGGAAAAGATCGATGGAGCAGGGAAACACTCAACAAGCTGCTACACAACGAAAAATACACTGGTGATGTGCTGCTGCAGAAAACTTATGTAAGCGATTTGTTGGAGGGATCGCAACTCAAAAACACAGGGGAGAAAACAAGATACTTGTACCCAAATCATCATCCTGCTATAATCAATAAAGAATTATTTCAAAAGGTAAATTCACAAGTAAGAAAAGACAAGACAAAATGTTGATTATTTGAAAATAAACGTAGCCGCCTCCGCATTTTAGTTATCTTTTTTGCTGTTCTCCTCTGCAAAATCCGCACTTATGCCTTCTCGCTGACCAAAATCCCAAAATCGGAATAAATTCAGCTTCTAATCAGCACCCGATCTTTTTTGTAGTGCAAACACAAGCAAACCGCAACCGCAAGGTTGCGGTTTTTGCTTTTGGCGGAAGCGGCGGTGCGTTCGAATCCCCGAAGCGTTAAGAAAATGTGCCGGTGGCACATTTTTAGCGCAGGCCGCAGCGGCTGCGCCGCGAGGAAAAGGCAGTCCGCCAGGGGCTTTTCCCGCAGTAAAAGTGAATCCACCCTCCTCCACCAAAACCTGAACACGAAAGTATTCGGTTTTTTTATTGCAATGCATGCCGGTATTTGGTAAAGTGAGGACAAGGAAACCATGCTTAAGGGGTGATATTGTGTACTGTATCAAGTGCGGCACCAAATTGCCGGATGGGGCGAAATTCTGCCCCAACTGCGGCGGAGCGGTGAATCAGACAGGGAGCAGTAAAACGGAAGAGAAAAAGCCCGAACCCGAGCAGAAAAAGCCGAAGAAAGAAAAGGCAAGGGCTGAAAGGCCAAAGAAGGAACTCAAAATGCCGAGTGCGGGCAAGTTCAAGGGTAAGCTGCCCCTCAAGAAGCTGGGTATCGCGCTTGGCGCCGCAGTTGTGGTGTGCATTGTGCTGGGTATCATCGGAAGCATCTCCGAGAACAAGAAGCTCCATACCATCGTGGCCCAGATCCCCGACCCCGAGGCCTTTTTCGGGATGAGTGCCGAGCATACGGTAAACGAAGAATGGTCCCACAAGATTCGGTTTGAAACCGACGAGATCACGCTGGAAATGGCAGAGGCCTATGTGGAGCTGCTCCGCACCAACAAATATCCCTTTGTTCTAAAGTACAGAGATGAGGATATTTATGAAAGCACCGGGACGGTGTGGTGGACCTATGAGATCGCTTATACCGGTGACGGGGAATTGGTGAACCCCCATGATTGTCAGATCATAGTGGAGCACTATGCCAGCGATACCTACGATCCATTCACAGAAGTGACCGTTATCAACCACACCCACTTTGAACTGGTTGCGGCGGAGCGGTATACCGAGGGTGGAATAATAGAGCCGCCCGCCGAGCAGGAAACCGATACAAGCTCTGCACCGAGCGCCAGTCCCTCGCCCAGTCCCAGTGCGTCCCAGAAACCGCAGGAGCCGGAAGTGATAAGCGGAACCATCCAGACGGAAAATGAGATTGAGGTGCCGAAGAACGCGGTGCCCGAGCTGGCAGCCTGGAGCAACGGTACGGCATCCAGCACGAAAGTGATCACCACGAGTGAGAAGCACGTGGATTACAAGGTGCCCACCGGCCTGGAAGTGATCGAAGATTACATCGAGATGCTGCAGGCAAACGGCTTCACGCTGGTGGATGAGTATTACTTCTCCTACAAAAAGGATTTCCAGTCCTGGGCCTTTACCTGTGATGCGATGCCCGATGCGGAGACCATCGAGATGCAGTATGAGGATACCCCCTGTCATGTGTGCATCTGGATGTCGGAAGATTACGACGAGTATCGCATTGACATTTCCTCTTCTCTGCAGTTTTTCGATACCGGTGTGCGCCGGGGCGGAGGGATGAGCAATGAGGTCATTGCCGGTCCTTCTGCCGGTGCTGGTCTGTATCGGATGCCGAACGGCAGCTATCAGACCACCGACGGACGGTTGAGTACGGTGACAGGCAACGCCATGGTCATCCGCGACGGAAAGACCTACACCTGTGATGCCCGCTGGGTGGTCGAGGGAGAAGACGAGCGCCTGTGGGTGGAGAATTACTACCGCAACGAAGGCTTCTTCATGGAAGTGCCCAAGAACAGCCTGATGGATGGCGATGTGCTTCAGATCAACAATTTCCTGCGGGAACGCTATTATACCACCGAAAAGGAATCGCTTGCCTCCTACAACTGGCACACACCGTTCTTTGCCATTTCCTATGACGGTCAGTGGATGGGCCCCGTACTCAACGGGACCGATTTTAAGGCACTCACGGTGCGTCTGGTGTACTATCAGCCCGGCGGCGAGGCGGTCTATTACGTCTATGCCGAGCTGAAGGACAGGGAGCCCAGTGTCGTGGAAGCTCTGGTGGCGGTGGATATGTCGGGCGGTAGCGGCGGCAACTTCGGAAATGCCACACGCCTGTCCGTGGGCGATACCTTCACACTGAACTACTCCGGTGAGGTCTTTGGTTCCAGCTACCATGTGTACGATTGGAAAGTAACCGACGGTGCGGACAATGTCCGTATCGAGGCAAGCGGCAGCAGATGCCGCGTTCAGGCAGAGGGCAAGGGAATCGCCACCGTCACCGTGACGTACAGCTATACGGAAGAGGAGCCGGACGTTCTGACCGGAATTATGAGAAATCAGCGCAAGAGCAGAAGCCAAAGCTACAATTTCATCATTGAATAACGTATCTATTTGGTACTGCAATCACAAAAACCCGAATGCGAAAGCGTTCGGGTTTTTATTTTTTATCTATTACCTATTCACTATTACCTTGAACCACATTCAGGATTTTGGTAAGGTAATGAGTAAGAGGTAATAAGTGTGGTGATTTTCGATTCGCTGAATTGAAAATCCAATTCGAAAAGCAGGGGGCATCTGCCCAGGGAATAAGAATTTGTAGGAGCGGTAGAAATGTTACTAAAAACAAATAGATTGACTATCAGGCATATCGTAGCAGATGATTGGAAAAGTATAAAAGAAATATGGGTGGATTTTAATGCTGCCGCCTTATCGCAGTACGACAAGCCACACAATACCAACGACGAGGATGTTCGCACAAGAATAGCAAAGTGGGCAGCAGCAAACAGCGGCACAGAGCATATGTTTTTTGCCATTTGTCTCGGAGATACCATTATCGGATACAGCGCCTTTAATATAAGGGAAGACGGATATGAGATTGGCTATTGCTTCCACTCTGCATATCACGGAAAGGGTTATGCAAAGGAAAGCCATACCGCATTATTTGATTATCTTCGCACACTGGGAATAACAAAGTTTACCGCAGGCACAGCCATAAATAACATCCCATCTGTATCATTGTTAAAGTCGTTAGGTTTTGCATTGATTGGGACGGAAAAAGTATCCTTTTATAAGGATGCGCAAGGAAATGACATTGTTTTTGAAGGTGGCATTTTTGTGTTGAATACAGATCAATAAATCCAACTTGATCGCCCTGCTTGACCCGTCAAAATCATCCGATCTATTTTGTAGTGCAAAGACAAAGCGACTTGCGAAAGCAAGTCGCTTTTTTCGTTTTCCGTTGCCGTTGAACGGAATATCTGTTAAAATGTGAAGCAAACAATTTTATAAGGAGGTTTCTATGGCTGTTATTGAGCAATTACAACTTAAGGACTATCATAAATGCAATAACATTTGGAATATGCAAACTTGTGAGTTTACAGAAATGTTCCGAAAAGAAATCGAAGCCGGAAACCGAACCGTATATATCTATAAAATTGACGGTGAATTCATCGGTGAGATTGCCTTCGTCCTTGAAATGAACGATCCTGACTATACGATTCCGAACCGCAGAGTTTATATCTCCCGATTGCTTGTAAAACGAGAATATCAAAATCAAGGTATTGGCGGAATTTTCATAGATCATGTGTTGGAAGTGGTCCAGAAACTGGGCTATAAAGAAGCTACAATCGGCGTTGATAAAGATAACGCAGCGGCGCTTCATCTCTATCAGAAAAAAGGTTTTACAAATGTTTTGTTTGACGGAAAAGACGAATACGGTGAGTTCTATAAACTGATGAAACGTCTGTAGTTTTCCACTGAAGCAACCATTAAATCCGAACCTCTGAGGTTTGGACAAAATGGTTGCTTCTTTGTTTTTCCTTGATATTTCAAGGGTCTTGCGGTTTCTAAAGCATCACTGTGTCCAACATCACCCTTGTTTTTTATTATATACCTGTTACAATTACAGTAGCGACATACTCAAAAAACGAAAAGCAGGTGATCCCATGAGTCTATTGTCTTGCGCAAGCGGCACCTCTATCTGGCGCGGATATGATTATTACAAAGAACAAAAAGTAACCGCTTACGATTGTCTGACTGACAGTCAGTATATGGGTATTGTCCGCGGAAGTGAGGGAGCTCTGTACACAACCACCATCGATCTCCTCTATCCGCGAAGATCCAAATGTAATTGTCCCCATGCAGACGGACGGCGGATTATCTGCAAACACATGATTGCGCTTTTCTTCACTATATATCCTGATGAAGCAGAGCAATTTTATAATGACGCTATAAAAGCTGAAGAAGATGCTGAAGAATATGAAAATGAGGTTTATGAAAAGGTCGTCAAACGTATCATGCATATGAAAAAGGCTGAACTTCAGCAAACCTTACTGGACTTGCTCCTTACCGGCCCCGAATGGCAATATGACCGCTTCGTAAGATCGGAAGAATTGTGGTAATAAGCAGAATTTAACCTGTCATTTACCTGTGACTCCACCCGATCTTTTTAGTAATGCAAACACAAAGCGACTTGCGAAAGCAAGTCGCTTTTTTCATTTTGTATTGCCTGCCCGAAGATTTTTTGATACAGTGGAGAATAAAGGATAGTAAGTATAAATGGGAGGAAGATCGATGTTTCGTGGTGTCAAGCGCATTTCTATCCACACATTGGGTCTGAGTCAAATATATTTGAATGAAGATAAGTTGATCCGAATTCAGGGATGGTTTAACCCCAAAGATTTAACTAATTTTGAACCTTTACCTGTTCACGATTTCGGCAACGAAAGATTGACATTAACCGATGGTCACAGCAGAGCATTTGCCGCCTATAAGGCCGGATTGCACGAGATTCCAGTTGTTTATGACACAGATGAAATAGTCACTTCGAAAACAGGACAGATGCTTTATAAAAATGATATTGCATGGTGTGAACGATTTCATCTGAAGAATATTTCCGATTTGGCAAGCCGAATTGTTTCAAACGAGCAATATGAGAAATTATGGATTCGCCGCTGCGATCACGCTTACAACCTGTTGACCAAAACCGATGAAGCGCAGAGAGCGATCTGGCAACAGCATCATCACGGCCTGTATTTATATGGCGCAAGCGCTGACTTGAAAACGCTATTTTTCGAAGATGGCGATGGGCGTTCTTTCGAGTTCGTTACGCTGATTTAATATGCCGATCTTTTTTTGCAGCGCAATCACAAAGCAAGTCGCTTTTTTCATTCTCCGAAAAAACAAGGGCGCATCTGCCCGCCAATCTCGCTTTTAAGGGAGTGTAAAAAATGGATATTTCTTTTAAATCTGGCAATGCGAAATTCAACTATCGCGTATGCGCGATGATGATTTCCGACGGAAAGATCCTGGCGATGCACGATGACCGTTCCCCCTATTATTATCTTCCCGGCGGAAGAGTCGCAATGGGCGAAACGGCAGAAGCAGCCGTCATTCGTGAGGTTGAAGAAGAACTGGGCGTCACGCCCAAAATCGTCCGTCCGCTTTGGCTCAACCAGGCATTTTTCACGGAGGATGTGGATGCGCTGCATTACCATGAATTATGCATTTACTTTTTAATGGATATCACGGAAACCGATTTGCTGTCGAGAGGCAACCGCTTTACGGCAAAGGAAGGTCACCGCACCCATACCTTTGAGTGGTTAGCCTTTGATCGTTTGAAGGATGCGTACTTTTACCCGCTGTTTCTGAAAAAAGAAATCTTTGATCTGCCGAAGACATTTACCATCCGCACCGAATTGGAATAAGCACCTTCGCGCTTGTCGGAACGGCATGGCCATCACGCCCCGTTCTCCTTTGCAGCGCAACCACAACCGCTTTACGGCCTTGACAACGGCCTGCAAAGAGTGTTTAATGGGGGTATTAAAAAAAGGAGGGGATCGTTCATGCGTATCGCATTTGGTGGATATGAACACGAAACCAACAACTTCAGCAGCACCCCGGTGACGGGAGCGGTGATGGATCAGATCATGCGCCGCGGCGAAGATCTGGCTCGCCATCACGCCGGCATCCGCACCATGGTAGCCGGTGTCCTGGACGAAAGCGCCGAGTTGGGCATTGATGCCGTACCCACCATCTACGGCGAGGCCGGCCCCTGTGCCGCCACCGAAAAAGGCGCTTTCGAGGCCTTTGTCACCGAGCTGGTGGACCGGCTGTGGGCCGCCCACTGCGAAGCGCCTCTGGATGCCATTGCCCTGCCCATCCATGGCGCGGGTGTGGCCGAGGGCTATCCCGACATCGAGGCCGCCCAGCTTCGGGCCATCCGGGAACGGTTTGGCCCGGATATTCCCATCGGCATGGTGCTGGATCTCCACGGCAACATCACGCCGGAAATGATGGAGCTGAGCAACATTTCGGTGGGTTTCCAGACCTATCCGCATACCGATACCTATGAAAGCGGCCGGCTGCTGGTGCGCCTGCTGCACGAACAGCACACCACCGGCAAGCGCCTGCATCAGGCGCTTGTGCAGCTGCCCTGGCACATTGCTCCGGCCTTTGGCGTGACGCTGTCCGGCCCGGCCCACGATGTGATGGCCTTCAATCAGCAAATGGTGAAGGATGATCCCGCCCTGCGGGACGTGACCTTCTTCCAGGGCTTCCCCTATTCTGACGTTTCTTTTGCCGGTGCCAGCGTGACGGCAGTGGCAGAGACGGCCGAGGCCGCCCAGCGCGCTGCCCGCAAAGCGGCAGAATACGCCTGGAGCCGCCGGCAGGACTTCTTGATTCCGCTGAACTCGGCAGAACAGGCCATGGATCTGGCTCTGCAGGCCGAATACCCGGTGGTCATCAACGAAAGCTCCGACAACCCCGGCGGCGGCGCTCCCGGCGACGGCACCTTCCTGCTGGCAGAGATGCTCAGGCGGGATGTTCCCGGCTCGGTTTACGGCTATATCTTCGACCCCGAGGTGGTTCAGCAGGCGATTGCCGCAGGCGTGGGCAGCCGCATCGACTGCCTTTTGGGCGCCAAGACCGACAGCCACCACGGCCAGCCGCTGGAACTGAAGGGCGCTTATATCAAGACCATCAGCGACGGCAAATATCTCAAAAAGAACCCCATGGGTGCCGGCGGTATCGGCTCTATCAGCCAGACCGTCCTGCTGCAGGTGGGCAACGTGTCCATCATCGTAGCCTCCGCCCGTCGGCAGGTGCTGGATGACGGCCCCTTCCGCATCGCGGGTATCGACTGGCAGGATATGCGGATCATCGCCCTCAAATCGGCCCAGCACTTCAAGGGTTGGTGGACGGGCCGCGCCAGGACCATTGTGGCTTGCGACTCTCCCGGCATCCACAGCGGCGACCTCACCACCTTTGCTTTTCGGCACGCCAACACCGATTATTTCCCGCTGGGCGACCCGGAGTGGGAATAAAAACACCGTGCAACAAATCGTTGCTTGACAAAAACGGCCGGCGGCCCCTATGCTGAACACAGAGGTGATGCACCGTGACCATTCATGAAAATTTACGGCAGCTGCGCCTGCAGCGAGGCCTGACCCAGGAACAGGTGGCCGGACAGCTGAATGTTACCCGGCAGGCCCTGTCCAGCTATGAGTCGGGCCGCACCCGGCCGGATATCGACACGCTGATGAAGTTGGCCGCCATCTACGAGACTGACCTGGAAAGCATCCTTTACGGCACCGATGGGCGGCTTGCCTGGAGCAACCGGGCCCGCAAGACGGCAAAGGTTCTGCTGTTCCTATTGCCGGCGCTGGCTACCCTCTATTCGGGGATCTATTGGGTCACCCAGAGCTTCTTTCCGCTTTCTTCCGGACATCTAAGCCCGCAGCAAGAGGTGATCTGGCAAACCCGTATCAGGCTCAGCTATGTTTGTGAGTTTATGGAAGGACTGCTCCTCACGCTGGCGACCATCGGCTTTTTGGCGCTGGTGATCCTGCTGGCCGCCGGGCGGGCAAGCTTTCCCCCGCAGGCAAAACTGCGGTACGCTGCCCTCCTTACGGCGGGCGTTATGCTTCCCCCGCTGGCGTTCTGCCTTCTTTTGCGGCTCCACCCCATCAATCTGGCGCTGACGCCCTTTCGGGTGGTGTGCCGGATGTTCCTGTACCTGCTGTTGGATCTGCTGATCGGACGACTGCAAAAACGCACTTGCTAAGCAAAAGCGGCCTGCGAACGCAGGCCGCTTCGTTGTTTCAGGAAAACTTTTTGAAAATCAGAAATCAAAACCGTCCCCTGTCCCGTCTAACAGGCAAAAGGAGGTGAAGCCTGTGAAACACGACGAGTTTGCCGCCCGTCTGGAACCCCTGCGGCACAAGCTGTATAAAACGGCGCTGCTCTATCTTGGCAGCGAAAGTCCGGCCCTGGATGCGGTGGACGAGGCGGTGTACAAGGGCCTCAAATCCTGCTGGAAGCTGCGGCAGCCGGAATATTTCGACACCTGGCTGACCCGCATCCTCATCAACGTCTGCTATGACGAACTGCGGCGGCAAAAGCGCTTCGTTCCGCTGGAAGACCTTCCCGAGGAGTCGGCCGAGGACTACGACGGGCTGCCCCTCCGGGAGGCGCTTGGCAAGCTGCCCGAACAACTGCGGGAAGTGGTGATCCTGCGGTATTTCACAGGATACACCCTGGAAGAAACGGCCCGGGCTCTGGGCATCCCCCGAGGCACGGCGGCCACACGCCAGCGCAAAGCGCTGCAGCTTTTGCGGCTGGAATTGAGCGAGGAGGTGACAGAATGAACCGTATAGAAGAATATACCGCCCTGCAGGCCGACCTGGAGCAGTCTGTCCCCGCGCTGGAGGAGACCCTTGCCCGGGCAAAGACCCGGCTGCGCCGGCGCAACCGGCGGATCTATAAGGCTGCGGGCAGCTTTGCCGCCTGCTTTGCCCTGTTTGTGGTGCTGGTGAACTTCTGCGCTCCGGTGGCCTATGCCTGTTCCAAGGTGCCCGGCCTCCGGGAGTTGGCCGAGGCGGTGACCTTTTCCCGCTCCCTCACCGACGCGGTGAAGAACGAGTATGTGCAGCCCATTTCGTTGGAGCAGACCCAGAACGGCATCACCGCCAGCGTGGAATATCTCATCGTGGACCAAAAGCAGGTGAATGTGTTCTACCGCCTGACGGCAGAGGGGTATGAAACCCTGGACAGCCAGGTGGATTTTTACCAGGTCAACGGCGAACGGTTTGCTTCCAGCACCTCCGGCCCCAACGATTACGACGTGCCGGTGGGACAGTTGCAAAGTGCTACCCTCGAGCTGCTGGAGGGCGAAGTGCCCGGGCAGATGCAGTTTGATATCGGCGTTTACACCCGGGACAGAGACTACAGCGCGCCCCCCGAGCCTATCGACGAAGAGGCGCAGTTCTTCCATCCCCAGCATTGGGAGCCCACCGAATTGGCCTATTTCACCTTTCTGTTGGAGTTTGACCCCACCTTTACCGCCAAGGCAAAGGTTTACCCCGTCAATCAGACGGTGGAGCTGGAGGGCAAGCAGGTCACCATTCAGCAGGTGGAGGTCTACCCCACCCACCTCCGGGTGCTGGTGGAGGACCATCCCGAAAACACCGCCAAGCTGCAGCGTTTGTTCTTCTACATCGAGACCGACTGGGGCATGAAGTTCGAGACCGAGTCCAACGGCACGGTGTCCTTCCGTCTGGGCGACAGCAACGTGACCACCTACCGGGCGGACAGCACCTATTTTTACAAGGCCAACCGCCTGCGGCTGGTCATCACCGGGGCGGAATGGCTCAACCGGGACATGGAGACCACCTATGTGAACCTGGTCACCGGCGAGACCGGGCCGCTGCCCGAAGGCGTCAGCTTTGTGGCCGCCGACAAAAAAGAGGACGGCTGGCTGGTGACCTTCAAGGCAAAGGAGCGGCGGGAGGCCTACAGCCATCAGCTGTTCGACATGGTCTTTCTGGACGCCCAGGGGCAGTCCCATAACATCTGGTCCTGGAGCCACGGCATCCGCTATGCTTTGCCGGAGGAGGAGCGGGAGACCCACTTTGGCGTGGAGTTTCCGCTGTCGGACTACTACGAGGACGAGGTGTGGCTCAAGCCCCATTACTCCCACCTGTGGGCGGCCGAAAGCGAACTGGTGGTCACCATTCAATAACCCAAAACACCGGGGGCTTCCCCGGTGTTTTCTATTCCCTTTTTTGCCGTTCCGTGCTATAGTATAGGGGTATCAACCTTTTGGAGGCAATCTATGAGCAATTCCGGCAAAGCGACGCTGGCGGCTGTGGCCAGCAGTCTGATTTTTGGTTTCAGTTTTCTGGCGGCCAAACTGGCCCTGGATCGAGCCGAGCCCTCGGTACTGCTGTCCGTGCGGTTTCTGACGGCCTTTCTTTTGATGTCCCTGCTGCTGCTGACCGGCAGACAGAAGGTCTCCTTCCGGGGCAAGCCGGTAGGCAAGCTGCTGCTAATGGGCTTCATTCAGCCGGTGATTTATTTTATCTGCGAAACCAACGGCATCGCCCTCACCACCGCCTCCTTTTCCGGCGTGATGATCGGTCTTATCCCGGTGGCCGGTGTCATCGTGGGCGTGCTGTTTCTCAAGGAGCGCTGCAGCGCCCTGCAGGCGCTGTTCACCGCCGGTTCGGTAGTGGGTGTGGCCATGACCACCACCGGCGGCTTCGGCAATTTCTCCCTGCCCGGCTTTTTGTATCTGGTGGGTGCCGTGCTGGCAGCAGCCACCTTCACCGCCATCAGCCGCAGCCTGTCCGGCGTATTTTCCGCCTTTGAACGCACCTATGCCATGACCTTTATGGGCGCCACCGTGTTCACCCTCACGGCGCTGTTCCGCAACTGGGGCAACGCTGCCGCCTGGATGCAACCGCTGACCCAGCCCGGTTTCTGGGCTGCCATCCTGTATCTGGCCGGTCTGTCCTCGGTGTGTGCCTTCCTGTTGTTCAATTATGCCGTCAACCACCTGAGCGCAGGTCACGCCTCGGTGATGTCCAACGTCACCACGGTGGTGTCGGTTTTGGCAGGCATTTTCATTCTGGGCGACACCTTTACGCCCCTGCAGCTTTTGGGCATCGCCGTCATCGTGCTTTCGGTGCTGGGTGTTTCCTGGCAGAACGGAAAGCAGGTGTCCAAAACATGAACGAGCTGCTGCAGGCCGGCGGTCACATTCTGCTGTATTTTATCATCTGCGCCACCTCGGCACTGGTGGCACACGCCCTGCTGCCCATCCCCTCGGAGGTGTTCCGCAAGATCCTCCATCTGATCCTTTTGGGCTCGCTGGCGGTGTGGGTGCTGGAGTTTTCCATCTGGTGGCTGTCGGCCCTGTCGGCGGTGGTGTTCGCCCTGGCGGTCTATCCCCTGCTGAGCCTGGCCGAGCATCTCAAGGGCTACTCCGCCCTGCTCACCGAGCGCAAGGGCGGCGAGATCAAGCACAGCCTGTTGCTGGTGTTCACCATGTACGCCCTGGTGGCCTGCGTCTGCTGGGGCTGGCTGGGGGATAAGCTGCTGGCTCTGGCCAGCATTTACGCCTGGGGCTTTGGCGACGCGGCGGCGGCTCTGGTGGGCAAGCGCTTTGGCCGGCACCACTTCAAGGGCAGCGAAGCCGTCCGCAAAAAGAGCTGGGAGGGCACCCTCTCCATGTTTGCCCTGTCCTTTTGCACCGTTGCGGTGATCTTGGCCCTGCGGGGCGGCATGACGCCCGCGGCTATGGCGGTGACGGCTGCCTGCACCGGTGCCGCAGCGGCGGCCACCGAACTGTACACCCCCAACGGCATGGACACCATCACCTGCCCTCTGGCAGCCATGGCGGTGCTGTTGCCGCTCACCGCTCTGTTTGGAGGGATCTGATGAAAAAAGAAGCTTCCGGCAGCCGCACGCTGCTGCTTTCGGTACTGATGAGCGCCCCCGGTCCCCTGGTAGTAGGCCTTGGTCTTTTGGTGGGCAAAAGCTCCACCCAGCTGGCCGACTTTTTCCGCCGCAGCGCCGAGCTGCTGGCCATCATCGTGGCCTTTGTGATCTATCAGCTGGCAGGAAAAGACCCCTCGCCGGAGAAAAAAGCCCGGCTGGAACAGGGCTCCAACCGGTTCGTCGGCGCCGTCATGTGCCTCAGCGGTGTGATCATGGCCGCCCTGGCCCTGTTTGCCCCCAGCGAGGACAAGGGAAACGTGATCCCCGGTCTGGCCATCGCCCTTTTGGGGGTCATCGCCAACTGTCTGTTCTGGCGAAAATACACCCGTCTCAGCCGGGAGACCGGCTCGGGCATTCTGGCGGTGCAGGGCCGTCTGTACCGGGCAAAGACCCTGGTGGACGGCTGTGTCACCCTGGCCCTGGCCACCGTTTTGCTGCTGCCCGGCTCCTCTGCCGCGGCGGTGCTGGACACCCTGGGCTCGGTGGTGGTGGCCCTGTATCTGCTGTGGTGCGGCGTGAAAACCCTCCGGGAAAGCGCCTCTGCCGCATAAAATCCCCCTGCACGCTCCAAACTACCGGTAATCAGGAAAGGAGCGTGCATTGTTATGTTCAAACACGAAAAGCAGCTGTTTCACCCGGTGATGGTGGAGCGGGCCAATCCCCAGTACGCGGCCCTGCTGCAGGAGCAGCTGGGTGGCGGCAACGGCGAGCTAAAGGCGGCCATGCAGTACATGGCCCAGAGCTTCCGCATCAAGGATCCCATTATCAAGGACCTGTTTCTGGACATCGCCGCCGAGGAGCTGTCCCATCTGGAGATGGTGGCCCAGACGGTGAACCTGCTCAACGGCCACGAGGCAGACTATGAAAAGGTCCCCGCCGGACAGATCCAGTCCCAGGTGCAGATGGGCCTCTGCCCTGCCCTGGTGAACGCCTCGGGCCACCCCTGGACGGCCGATTATGTAACGGTCACCGGCGATCTGTGCGCCGATCTGCTGTCCAACATCGCCTCGGAGCAGCGGGCCAAGACCACCTATGAGTACCTGTACCGACAGATCGAGGACAAAAAAGTCCGGGAAACCATCGACTTTTTGCTGAACCGTGAGGAGGCCCACAACGCCATGTTCCGGGAGGCCTTTAATCAGGTGCAGGAGACCGGCTCCAACAAGGACTTCGGCACCAACCGGGCGGCCACCATGTACTTCAGCATGTCCGGTCCCTCCCCCCGCACCGACTTCCCCGTAAAGGACGTAAAGCCGGTGTCCTTTGAAAAGTGATCCCGTTTCTTAAGAAAGTCTGAATTTCCGCCCGTTCCTCTTGTGAACGGGCTTTTTTCGTACTAAAATGAGGCAAAAGAGGGTGATTTTGTGAAGAAACTGCTGAAACGGCTGCTGGTTGCGGCCCCCATGCTGGCCATGGGCTTTATCTGCGGCATTCTGGTGGGAAGATACGGCCTTTACGCCGAAGAAAGCGGCTTGCCCGGCGGTGTGTTTGGGGCTATGGCCGTGTTGTTTGCCGGCTTTGTACTGGCCATGTATCTGCAGATCGCCGTGCATGAGGCCGGGCATCTGGTGTTTGGCCTGCTCACCGGGTACCAGTTTTGCTCCTACCGATTGGGCAGCCTTATGATCCTCCGGGAGGACGGACGCCTGCGCCTGCGGCGGTTTTCCCTGGCCGGTACCGGCGGACAGTGTCTGATGACACCGCCGCCCTGGTCGGAGACCCTCCCAGTGGTGCTGTACAATCTGGGGGGCTGTCTGATGAACCTGGCCGCTTCCCTGGTGTGTTTTTTGCTTTGGTTGCCCCTGCGAAGCCATTGGCTGGGGGCGCTGCCCCTGGTCTGTGCTCTGGTGGGTCTGGTGTACGCGCTGCTCAACGGCATTCCCATGAAGGCCGGCGGCGTGGACAATGACGGCCGGAACGTGCGGTCTCTGACGCGCAGCCCCAATGCCCGCCGGGCGTTCTGGGTCCAGATGAAGATCTGCGAGGCCCAGGCCAAGGGCCTGCGGCTCTGCCAGATGCCCGAGGATTGGTTCCTCTGGCCGGAGGAGGATCTGGACAATCCCCTGGTGGCCAGCATCGGGGTGTTTGCCTGCAATCGGCTGATGGATCAGCAGCGGCTCTCTGAGGCCCGGGAGGCTATGGAAGGCCTGCTGGCCCGGGAGACCGATATGCCCGGCCTGTACCGCAGCCTTTTGACCTGCGATCTGATCTTCTGCCGCCTGACGGCCGGGGACGAAACCGGCGCCCGGGGGCTTTTAACGGCCGATCTGCAGCGGTTTTTGCGCTCCATGAAAACCTATCCCACCGTCCTGCGCACCCAATATGCCCTGGCTGTAACAGAAGGCGACACCGCCCAGGCGCAGAAGCATCTGGCCGCCTTTGAGAAGATGGCCCGGCATTACCCCTATCCCGCCGATGTGGAAAGCGAGCGGGAGCTGATGGCCCTTCTGGGCGCCGCGGCGGTATGAAAGGGCTGAAAAAAGGCCTGCTGCTGTTGCCGGCCGCAGTCCTGCTGTTTGTGCTGCTGGGTTGGGATCACGATCTGAAAACGGCAATATATACCGTGGAAAGCGGCGAGATCGACGGGCCGGTGCGCATTGCCTGCCTCACCGATCTGCACAGCTGCAATTACGGCCCGGGGCAGCGGGAGCTGCTGGAGGCCGTCGACGCTGCCGCGCCCGATCTGGTGGTGCTGGTGGGCGATATTTACGACGATGTGCTGCCGCCGGACAACACCGATACCGTGCTGACCCATCTGGCCGCCCGGTATCCCTGCTTTTACGTTACCGGAAACCACGATGTTTTTTGCGGCGACACAGCGGAGGCCCACGGGATCACCGCACTGAACGGGGATGCCTTTCCGTTGGAGGTCAACGGTCAGCACCTGCTGCTGTGCGGTCTGTCAGATCCACGGGAGAGTCCTGCTTTTGCGGACAATCTGTCCGCGCTGAACGAACAGGCGCAGAGCGCCGAGGCTTTTACCGTGCTGCTGTCCCATCGGCCCGAGCGCATCGGGCAGTATCTGCCCGGCGGCTGGGACCTGATCCTTTCGGGCCACGCCCACGGCGGTCAGTGGCGCATCCCCGGCCTGCTCAACGGTCTGCTGGCCCCCGGCCAAGGGTTTTTCCCAAAATACGCCGGCGGCCGGTATGATTTTGAGGGCACCGCCTTCATCGTCAGCCGGGGCCTTGCCAAGGAAAGCACCCGAATCCCCCGGCTGTACAATCCGCCCGAATTGGTCATCGTGAACATACAATAAAAACCGCCTGGTTACAGGCGGTTTTCTTTATAATTTGATTTCTTCTACTTCCACACATTGTTTGCCGTCAAAGGTGAACCGCACCATCCAGGGCATCACCCCACGGATGCGGTCAAAGCCGGCATAGCCGAAGCCCGGCGCGTAATGCTCCACCAGGGTGCTCAGCGCCGTGCCGTGGCTGCCGATGGCCACCGTTTTGCCGGCATAGGCCTCCAGCACCCGTTCCAGGGCTGCCAGATTGCGGCGCTGCACCTGCCGGAGGCTCTCGCCATGGGCCAGGGCATAGTCAAAATCGGCCCACTGGGCCTTGGCAAAGGATGTGAAATCCTCCAGCCAGCCGTCGCCCACCTTGCGCTCCCGAAAGTCGGCATCGGTCAAAACGGTGAGCCCCCGCTGCCCGGCCAGGAGCTGCACGGTGTCCACCGCCCGCTTGTAGGGGCTGGACAGCACGGCATGGATGGGCACATCCTTCAGGGCCTCCACCACCTTCATCCGGTCGCGCAGGCCCTCCGCGGTGAGCTCCCGGGTCAGGTCGTCATGGTTGTCATAATTGGGCCGGGCGTGGCGCACGAAATACACGGTGGTCATGGCTTACCCCTTCCGCTGCTGCTCCAGCTCCCGGATGCGGTTGATGGTGCAGCCCTCGCAGCGGTCATACCACTCGATTTTCTTGTTCAGGCGGTCCAGCGACTGCTGCATTTCGGCAATGCGCCCCTCCAGCTGCTCCCGCTGCTCCAGCAAAATGGCTTTGCGCTGGGCCTGGGTGCTGTCGCCCTGTTGGGCCAGGGCGGTGTACTCCACCAGCGCCTCGATCTGCACGCCGGCAGCCCGGAGGCACTTCATCAGCTCCACCCACTTACAGGCGGCCTCGTCGTAATCCCGGATGCCGCCCTGGGTACGGGGCACGGGCGGGATCAGGCCGATGCGCTCGTAATAGCGCAAGGTGTCGGCCGAAATATCATACTGTTTGCTCACTTCTGCGATGGTCATGGTTGCTCGCTCCTCTCTGCCTTCAATATATACCCTGGAGCTTGCTCCAAGTCAAGGGTCTGCACGGGATTTCTCCCCGCGGCATAGACTGGGGCAAACGACTTGGCAGGTGAGGAACTTGAATGAGGTTTGGAGTGCCGCCCTGTGCATCCTGCTGCCCTTTTTCGGGACGGCGCTGGGCGCGGCGGCGGTGTTTTTTCTCCGGCGTGAGGTCCATGAGCGGCTGCGAAAAGGGCTGCTTGGTTTTTCCGCCGGGGTGATGCTGGCGGCTATGGTGTGGTCGCTTTTGATGCCCGCCATGGCGATGGCAGAGCAAGCGGGCACGGCGCCCTGGCTGCCGGCGGCGGTGGGCTTTCTGGCAGGGGCCGGATGCCTTTTGTTGTTGGATATTTGGCTGGAAAAAGCGGAAAAGCGCCCGGAAAAGGGCGCCATGCTGACCTTGGCGGTGACGCTGCACAATCTCCCCGAGGGCATGGCGGTGGGGGTGGCCCTGGCGGGTATGCTGTCCGGGCAGGAGCTGGTGACCCTGGCGGGGGCGGCCACCCTTTCCTTGGGCATCGCCATTCAGAATGTGCCCGAGGGGGCCATTATCTCGGCGCCGCTGGCCGCCGCGGGCCGGAGCAATGCCCGTGCCTTTGCCGCGGGTGCCCTGTCCGGAGCGGTGGAGCCCCTGGGCGCTCTGGTGACCCTGGCGCTGACCCGGCAGATCACGGCGCTTTTGCCCTATGTGCTGGCCTTTGCGGCGGGATGTATGCTGTATGTGGTGGCGGTGGAGCTGATCCCGGAGACCCAGTGCGGCGGTCGGTGTGCCGCCGGCCCCTGCGGCGCAGCGTTGGGGTTCGCGGCGATGATGATTTTGGATGTGATGTTGGGATAAATTTCATACTGTCATCCCGAGCGAAGTCGAGGGATCTCACGGCAAGCCCACTCTGAGATCCTTCGGCGCCACTTCGTTCCGCTCAGGATGACAAAGCATAAAGAAAGCCCCCGGAGTTTCCTCCGGGGGCAAATCTTATGAAGTTAAATCGAGAGATTTAAGATCAATTAGTCGTTAGCGTCGACCATGTAGGCGTAGACAACAACATACAGGACATCATCGGCAGTAGCCCAGGTTTCAGAACCAACGGCATAGTAGTCGGAGATGTAGATGTAGTCGGAAGTCTCGCCGCCGGCGATGAAGTTGTCATACTCACCGTCAGTCTCAGCAACCAGATCCTCGAAGGTGGTGAACTCGAAGGTGACCTCGTCGATAACGGCGGGATCATCGTGATCGCGGCCAACACCAGCGATATCAGTGCCGAAGAATACCTTCTTCAGAGCAACAACGGTATCATCGGTGACCTTGATGTCGAGCAGATCGCCATCGCCTTCCTTGACAATCAGCTTGGAAGCGCCGTTGTCAACGATCTCGCTGTAACCGGTAGCCCAATCGCCTTCCAGGTCAAAGGCAGCCAGCTCGGTGGTAGAGATGGAGGTGCCGGCCAGTTCGTCGATCAGAGTCAGAGTGAAGATACGCTCGTTGGACTTGGTCTTCTCGTAGGTGTAGGAGTACAGGCGGTTAGCGTACAGGGTATCGGAATCAGTGTCGACCAGGATGTACTCGGTCTCGGGAGCGTAGCCGTCAGCAAAGACGTAACCGTAGACTTCGTAATCGTACTCGCCGCTAGCCCACTCGGTGGTGTAGATTTCCAGATCCTCGGTGAAGTAGACGTAGCCGCCAGCCTTAGCCAGTTCCAGACCATCGATATAGATGTGGCCAGCCAGGTAGGTGTCAACGGTACGCTTGGTCTTATACAGGCCCTGGATGAAGGAACCGGTAGCAGCGCCCTCGCCCAGATCGTCCAGAGTCAGAACGTCAAAGTACATGGTGGTCTTACCGGGCTTGGTGTAAGACACGAAGAAGGCGTTCTCGTTGGCAACGAAGTCGGAGCCGAACTTGTTGTCCTCGGTGTCCAGAGTAGCGGAATCCTCACGGTAGCCAGACAGCAGGCTGTCGGAGTAGTCCAGGATATCCTGAGCGTTGTCGGCAGTCAGCTTCTTCAGGTAGACGCCGGAGCCGGACTCAACCAGGACAAACAGACGCTGATTCTCGGCCAGATAGCCAGCGATCTCAGAATAGTTGACATCGGCATCGGCGGGATCCAGTTCCTGGGAATCCTTCAGAGTGCCGTGCTTACCATCAACATAGCGGACTTCTTCGTGCATTTCGCCGTCGATAGTCATATAGTCGATGTAGTAACGATTGTAGTCAGCGTTCTCGTAGATATCAACGTAAGCTTCGGTGACCATAACCAGCTGAGCATTGATGTCAGCCAGATCGGTGTAGTCGCTGTCAACGGGCTTGACCATAACGATCAGATTGTCATCATAGACAACATTCATCTCGTCCTTCAGATACTTAGCCTGCAGATACTCAGCGGCGGTCTCAGTCCAACCGTCAGCAGCGATCTTGTAATCCTCGCCGCCCAGGGTGTAAACGCCCTTAGCAGACTTCTTGTCATAGGTGACGCCCTCAGCAACGGGCAGAACCTCGACGTCGTACTTGCCGTTGTCGGGGTTGTAAACGACCTTGATCACGTTGCCCTCTTCGATGGTGTCCTCGGTGTTGACGACATCATCCAGATACCACTGAGTGGTAGCAGAGTTGCCAGAGATAGCCTTGAAGCCGTCGGCCTTGAAAGCCTTGCCGTCGGTGCCCTTAGCGGTGAAATACTCGCCGTAAGCCTTGTGCTCAGCAACCTTCTCGACCTGAGCGTAGGAGTAATCCTTAACGATCATGTAGTCGATCTCGCCATCGCCGTTCTTATCCACGACGTGGAAGAACTCGGTGGTGATTTCGGGCAGCCAGCCGACCAGATCGTCAGCATCATAGCTCTTGCTCTGAGGAGCAACCTTAGCGGTAGCGCCGCGCTTAGCAATCTTCAGCAGCTTGATGCCATCGCCCTCGAACTTAGCAGTCAGATCGCCGAAAGTGAACTGGTACTTGTTGTTAGCCTCGTTGGAGGAGGTAGAACGGACGATCTCGTAGGAGATATCCTTCTTAGCAGCTTCGCCGATTTCGGAAGTGCCGGTGTTACGGATGGAGTAGACAGTCTTGCCGCCGTCCTTGTAGATGACGCGGAACTCCTGGCCCAGATCCATGTAACCCAGAGCGGAGGACTTGACGGTGACGCCGTTGGAGAACAGCAGCCAGCCATCTTCAGCGTAATCGGAGATAGCCTTGCCGTCCTTGTCGGTCAGCACGTCGATGTAAGCAGAATCGGTAGCGTACAGGTAAGCGGTCTTGTCGTTCAGGCCGTAGTACTTCTGACCCATCTTCTCGTAAGCGTTCTCGGGGTTAAACTGAGAGCCGCTGACCAGCAGGCCGTTGAAGTTGGGAGTCATGGTGCCAAAGGTGTAAGCCTTCAGCAGCAGGTTCTCGAACATAACGGCAACCCACTGACGGGGAGCGTAGGTGTTGACGTTAGCCTTGTAGCCAGACAGCAGACCAATGATGGAAGCATCAGCCAGGACGTTCTTGTCCCAGTTGGCGCCCACATAACCGCGAGCCTCGGCAGAGTAGCCGATAGCGGTCAGCATCATCTTGGCAGCCTCAGCGCAGGTAACGGGAGCGGTGGGATCGAACTTACCGTCGCCGCGGCCAGCGATCAGCTTGGTAGCAGCGCAGTAGTTGATGTAACCCTCGGCCCAGTAACCGGCCTCGACGTCAGAGAAGAACTTGGCACCGGTGTAGGTGACAGCCTTGTCGTCATCACCGTAGTTCAGGATGACGTAGATCATCTTGGCCATCTCGGCACGGGTAACGGCAGACTCGGGATTGAAGTTCTTGCCATCACCGACCATGATGTCCAGAGCGTACAGCAGCTCGACGGCGTCCTGGCAGTCTTCGTTGATCTTGTCGGCATCAGCATAAGTGTCAGCCTTATAGCTGCCGGCAAAAGCGGAGACGGACAGAACCATCGCCAGAGCCAGGGTGAGTGCGATCAGTTTCTTGATCTTGCTCATGGTGTGGATTCCTCCTAAAAAATTATTTTGGCTTCGGTCCACCCCGCTTTTGCCACCACAGAGCATCTATCGTCGC
>JAFXDF010000078.1 GCA_017521295.1 Clostridia bacterium
GACCGGCTGACCCCCTGCTGATAGGCCGCCCGATCCACGGCGGCCACCACATCGTCGGAGAGCACCAGGGAATATACACTTTTTTTCATCGTCTTTCCTCCTTTTCAGGATTCTGGCATCATCATACCACGATTTTAAATTTTGTCAACGGTATTATATAATTTTAATTGCAAATTATTTATGAACGCCCAAAAAAAGCCGCCCGTTTCTGTCATCCTGAGCGGAGCGCAGCGAAGTCGAAGGATCTCAGAACAGGCCTGCCGTAAGATCCCTCGGCTTCGCTCGGGATGACCGGGCAGATGGCAAAGAAAAAAGCCGCCCGCAGGCGGCGGCTTTTCTTTATTGGTAGTACATGAGCAGTTTTATGCCCCAAAGGCCTTCGGCATAGATCAGGATATACTTCGTGCCCGAAGTGTCGGTCACCAGCCAGGTGTTTTCCCGCAGCGCCGGCAGGTTTTGCTTGTCGATGTGGATACTGAGTTCGGTGATGATGAACACATCGCCGCGCATCTCCTGGTCTCCGTAAAACCAGGTCTGCCACAGTTGGTCGGCCTTATCCTCCTTGAGTTCTTCCCAGGACTGAATAACATACCCCTCACCCAGCAGCGCCTGAACGGCACCTTGCGGATCGGCGGCGGTCGTGGTTTTCCAATGCTCCTCCTGCAGCAGCGCTTTGGGATCGGCCAGCCGGTCGTAGAGCACAAATCTGGGCTTATATTCTTCCATCAGTTCAAAAACGTAGTTCTGAAAATCAGCACGCAGATCTGCCGCGGTGCCGGGGTGGGTGGTGAATAACCGCCACCAGACAAAAGCCACGCACAGCACGCCGATCGCCGCGAAAACCGCCAGAAGTTTCCACCCTTTTTCCGACCACCAGTTCCGTTTTTGCCACTGGTTATCCCAGATATCGGTAGCGGCGGTTTTCCCGGTTGGGGTTTCGGATATAGCCTGTTGCTTTCGCTTCTTCATGCCAGTTCCTTTCCCTTTATCGGAAATGATCCGGATACAGGCCGGTCGGGATGTGCTGCGCGCCCGCGGGCGGCCGTTCTTATCGACTCAAAAAATACAGCACCGCCAACGCTGCCAGCGCCAGCACCGCTTTGATCAGGAGGCTGCCGGACTCTCCGGCACCCGGATTGTTTTCCCGCTCCTTCATCTCTGCTTCGGCCTTTTCCAACCGACGGCTGGTCCATTGTGAGATATGGGATCCCGAAAATCTCATATAGCTCCTCCCTTCATCGGGTCAGCAAATACAGCGCCGCCAGGCACACGATCACGATGATGACCCGGTCAATGATCCGTTTGGTATGATCCCGGTGGTCTCGCCGGGTGTCTTTCTCCCGCAGTTTCGCTTCCTGTAGTTCGCTTTCCATCCGCATGGGGTCATAACTCTGAAAGTTAAAGTTCATCCATATTCCCCCTTTTTATTTTCAGTATAGCATGATCGTTTATTTTCATCAACACTTCTTAAGAATTCTTCAGAATTTTAGGGCAATTTAAACAAAGGCAGGGAGCGCTACAGCGCTCCCTGCACCTCTTTATAAAGATGCTCTCGGTTTTTGCCGCCGGTTATCCCGGAGATCGGCAGCGGCCTCCTTTTGGTTCTGATGCAGCCTGCCGCTTTTGACTCCACATCTGCTCCTTTTCCGTTACCGGAAATCCTCCAGGGGTTTGACGCCCCAACGGTCGCCGTCACGCATCAGCAGATACGGTGTTCCGTCAGCCGTTTCGGCCAGCCAGAAGTTTTCGTACAGGCAGGGCAGCTGCTTTTCCCGCATGCTTCGGGACAGCTGCATGGCGATGTACTCGTCACCCAGATAGCTGGTCTCCTCGGCATACCAGGCGTCGAACAGGCGCAGGGCTTCCCGCTCCTTCAGCTGTTCCCAATCCCAGAGGGATACCTCCTGCCCGGACAATAGTTTGAGGGCGGCCGCCTTGGGATCGTCGGTGTCCAGCTGGGTTTCGTTCCAGTTTTTGTAGCTGCGCAAAACTTCCGGAGACCGTTCCCCCAGCAGGAAAGAGGTCTTGTAGTCCTCCATCATCTGGCGGGCGTAGGCGGTGAAGTCGGCCTTTTGATCCTCCACGCTGGGCGGGGTGATATTGGACAGGCCACGCCACAGGAAAAACAGGAGGACCAGCAGCACCACCAGGGTGAGGCCCAGGGTCAGCAGGCGATCTCTCAGATCGGCCCGGGCCTGGGGCAGATTGGTCTCCCGCATCTGCATCTCGGAGGCGTTGATCTCCATCCGTGTGTAGTTTTTCTTTGCAAAATCCCAACTGTGAATACCCATAGAAATCCTCCCTTCTCAGTTTCTGTTATAATTGTAGCAAACCGGCAGACTGCTGTCCATAAATCTTAAGACATCTTCAGATTTTTCGGCGTTATTGATATTTTTTTCACATAGAATTGTGCAGACTGCTACAGCGCTCCCTGCACTTCTTTATAATAGTACACGCACCGGCGCAGGAAATCCTCCGGCACGCCGAACAGTTCGGCCAGCTCATGGGGCCGCAGGCCCATCTCCAGGGCCCGTTTCAAGTCCTCCAGAGGCACCAGCTGCCGGATGGCCCACCGGTCGGCCCGCTCTTCGCATCTGCGCTGCTGACACAGGCCGCTGTCCACCGTATAAAAGCTGCCGGTGAGGCAGTGGCCCATCTCATGGGCCAGACAGGCGGTCTCCCGGGCGCTGTCCTCCAGTTTGTCCACATCCATGCCGATAAAGCCGTCGGGGGTGGAAATGGCAGTGAGCTTTTCCATGGGGAAATAGCAGATCTGCAGGCCCAGCCCGTCGGCCGTTTCATACAGACGCTGCAGCTGGGTCATGGCTGCTGCCTCTTTTCGCGCATGGCTTTTTTAAAACGGATGAATTCCAGAACATCCTGCTTGTCCTGCTCGCTCAGCTCCCGCACCTCGCCGAAGAGGGCGAACTCGATGCCGGAAAGCTGGCTCTCCACCGCTTCGGTTTCATAAAAATAGTTGGAGTCCACCTCCAGCAGGGTACACAGCGCCCGGACGGTGTCCGGGTCGGGCCGGTTGCGGTCGGCCTCCCAGTTGCTGACGGTGTTGTGGCGCGCCCCCACAGCGTCGGCTAGGTCCTTCTGGGTAAGGCTCTTCCGCTTGCGTGCCAGGCGCAATTGGGTCCCAAAAGACATGACACCTTCCTCCTTCTTTCTGTAAATTGCGATCCACTTCGTGCTTTTTCGACCTTTCTGCTATGATGGTATCATAAGTTTTCCCAAAAGTAAAGAAAAATTTTCAATATCTCGGAAGTTTTTCCCTTGACATTTCCGCATAATTGAATTATTCTGAAGCCACATTTCCACCACGTCCTACCCCAACCATACGGAAAACACGGTCCGAAAAAACGGACAGGAAGGAGGCTATTGGAGCTTATGGCACAATTTCAGCTGCAATCGGAGCACATCCCGGAGGATCTGTACTGGCTCTATGAGCTGGTGGGTATGGAGCGTTTTATGACCATCATCGACACCGCCGGCGGCGAGTTTCTGTACTTTCCCAAGCGGTCCACCCTGGAGCGCGGTCTGCGCCGGGAGGCCATCGTCCGGGAGTTTAACGGCGGCACCACCATCCGCCAGCTGGCCAGAAAATACGGCCTTACCGAGCGGTACATCCGCACCATTCTGCAGGAGGAGGGCCTGCGAAAGAGTTCTTGAGCCCTCTTGACGGCATAGGTTCCATCGGTTATAATATGATTACTGATATTATCAACCAAACAGGAGGAATCCCCCTATGCTGCTCGGACATGAAAAAGTATCCTTTCTCCATCTGCCCACCCCTCTGGAATACCTGCCCGGTGTTTCCAAGGATCTGGGTGTGGAATTCTACATCAAGCGTGACGATCTGACCAACCTGGGCGTTGGCGGCAACAAGCTGCGCAAGCTGGAATACCTGCTGAAGGACGCACAGGACCAGGGCTGCACCATGCTGCTGACCCTGGGCGGTGCCCAGACCAACCACGGCCGCCTCACCGCCGCCGTGGCCGCCAAGTACGGCATGAAGTGCGCCATCGTCTGCGTGGATCCCTATCCCGGCGAGCTGTCTGCCAACCTGCTGCTGGACCGCCTCATGGGCGCCGAGGTCATTCTGAAGAAGGATGACGGCCGCCCCGAAAGCGAACAGTTTGCCGAAACCGCCGCCGCCGTCAAGGCCCGTTATGAGGCCCAGGGCGAAAAGGTCTATGAGATCCCCATCGGCGGCTCTTCCGACGTGGGTATGCTGGGCTATTACGAGTGCGCCATGGAGCTCACCGAGCAGGCCAAGCAGATGGGCCTGGAGGACGCCACCGTCATCTCCGCTGTTGGCTCCATCGGCACCTACATGGGCCTGTACTGCGGTCTGAAGAACGAGAACTCTCCCCTGAACCTCATCGGCGTTGCCATCTCTCCCTTCCTGGAGAGCAAGGAAAAGCGCATCGTGGAGTACTTCAACGCCGTCAAGGAAAAGTACGGCATGACCTGCGAGGCCACTCGCGAGGACTTCCACATTGAGAAGGACTACACCTTCGGCGCTTACAACAACCCCGTGAAGGAAGTCCGCGACACCGTGTGCTACATGGCCAGCCGCGAAGCCATCATTCTGGATCCCTGCTACACCGGCAAGGCCTTCAACGGCATCCGCAAGATGGTGGAAGAGGGCAAGATCAAGAAGGGCTCCAAGGTCATCTTCCTGCACACCGGCGGTCTGCCCGGCATCTACACCAAGCACCACCGCGTGGAGTTTGAAAAGGAACTGCTGGACGGCGTCACCATTCTGGACTAAGACAAAAAATGAGCACCCCTCGGGGTGCTCATTTCTGTTATACCGCCCAGGTCAGCCAAAGAACGCCCACCGCTCCCGCGCCGCCCAGCGCCCACAGCAGATTGTGGGCCCATCGGGGCAGCCGGTGCAATACCGAAGGCCCCCGGCTGGGAGCATACCGGGCCGCAAGGCTCTCGGCCAGGGCCAGCATATCCTCCGGACCTCTCAGCGGCCCACCTGTCTGATGTTTCATGGAAACCGCCTCCTTTACCCATAAGGATGGCGGTTTTTTCTTGGTTTATGCATCCAGAAGGTCAGCCACCAGCACGGTCATATCGTCGCCGGCGCCCCGCCGGGCGCTCTCCTCTACCAGAAGGTTGGCCAGGGCCTGCCCCTCCAGAGCGGCCTGCTCCTGCAAAAGAGCCTCGGTGGCGTCGCTCTCCCACACCCCATCGGAGAGCATCACCAGCCGGTCCCCCGGCCGCAGGCGCAAAAGCACCGTGGGTGCCTCTCCCTCCATGGGCTCCAGCCCGGCGGGCAGGGCCCGGGCGTCCAGCCGGGTGAGCCGCCCTTCCCGGATGAGAAACCCCGGGGCAGTGCCGTATTTCAAAAGGGTGGCCCGTCCGGTGAACAGGCTCACCTCGCAAAGATCCAGGGTCACGAAGCCCCACTCCTGGAACCGGGCCGCCAGCACCGGCAGCACGGCGGCGGTGCTCTCGGCAAGGCCGCAGCCCGACTGCACAAAGCTGCGCACCAGTTCCAGAGCCCGCCGGGACATGACCCCGGCCTGGGCTCCGGTGCCCATGCCGTCGGAAAGCAGCAGCACCCCTCTTCCGTCGTCGGTGTGCAGGGTGAGATGGCAGTCGCCGCACTCCCGCTCCCCCTCTTTTTTGCGCACCGCCGAAAAGGTGCGCAGGCAGAGGGCCTCCTGCTGCCGGATGCGCAAAAGGGTGCCGCCGGCGCTGTCCAAAAGGGCAGGAGGCAGCAGCTTCACCCCCAGCGCCCCTTCCAGAGAGCGCATCATAGCGCTGTGGTCGCCGGTGGCCTCCGGGCTGTCCTTTTGCACCTGCAGGTCGATGTACAGCCGCCCCGACTGGAGGCACACCGCCGTCTTTACCCGGGGCAGATAGGCCCGCACCACCCGGCGCACCCGGCTCTCCAGCACGGCGTCGTACTCCGGCCCCGACCCCGCCCGGTTGGCCAGTTCTTCCAACAGAGTGCCAAGGCTCTGATACTGCCGCCCCATGATGCTGTGCAGGCGGCTTTCCTGTTTTTGCAGGGCCTGCCGCCGCAGGGCGGTGCGGTAGGCGTCATTCACCGCCCCACAGAACCGCTGGGGCCGAATGCACTGGGCCGTAAACCAGGCGGGCAGCTGATGGAGCTCGATGCCGTGGCCCGCCCGCAGGGGCTGGGCTAGGTCCCCCAGCATACGCTGCAGGTCGTTGTAGCCCCCCTGCCAGCAGGTCTCCTTCCGCTTGCAGGTGCGGCAGGCGTTTTCACAGGCCGCCCGGTAGACCTGCCCCAGGTCGGTCTCCTCACGGGCTTCCCCCCGGCCCAGAGCCTCCATGGTGGCCCCCAGCTGGGCGATGGCGTCCGAGAGCCCCCGCAGGGCCTGTCCCCCGCCGGCCGCCCTGCGGCTGCTTTCCAGGCCGGCCCCTGCCCCGGCAAAGGCCGCCCCCGGCCGCAGCAGCCATTTTTCCGGCAGCAGCACCAGCACCCCGGCGGCCAGAAAGCACTCCATCACTCCCGACATGTTGTAGAGCCACAGAGACACCAGCCCGCAGGCGCCGCAGCCCCAAAGGGCGGCAGGCAGCCGCTCCCGCCGACCGCCCAGGCCGGCGCTCAGCCCCGTAAGGCACCAGATGAGAGTCAGCAGCGGGCCCCGGCTCTGGGCCACGTCCAAAGCCGCCCCCAGGGTCGCCCCTACGCAGGCCCCCACCGTGCCGCCGCCAAAAGCGCCGGCCATCAGCACCGCAAAGGCCCCGGCCGCCCGGGCCGGAGAAAAGACGCCCCAAAGGCTGACGGGCAAAAGGGCCAGCATCCCGGCCAGAAAGGCCGCCAGCCGGCCCCACAGCTGCAACGGCGACCGCCGGTCCCGGCTCTCGCCCAGCAGCATACCAAAGCCCAGACACAGGGCGCTTTCGCACAACAGCAGCAGCACCGCCCGGCCTCCCTCGGCCAGCACCACCACCCCTTTGACGCACAGCAGGGCCAGGGCGGCGCAGCCGGGGAAAAAGACCTTCTGCCGGGCGGTGGAGGTGCCCTCCAGCACCATGCGGCAGGCCAGAACCACCATGGCGGCCGCCCCGTAGACCAGGCCTTCCCTGCCCCCCAGCATCCCGGCCGCAAAGACCCCCAGGGCGGAAAACAGGGGATGCCCGCCCACTGCCAGCCAGGCCAGGCCAAAGGGCTGCATCCCCGCCGCCGGCCGTGCCAGGGTGAACACCCCGCCCAGCAGGGCCGCCATGCCCTGGGCCGCCGCCCGGCTTTGTCCTTTGGTTTGCTGTGTCATAAGTTTCCCGACCTTCCGTTTTTTCTTCATTGTATCGGGAAAAAGACGAGAAATTTGCAGGGAAATGGGGGCGGAAATGTCCTTTGCCTTGCAAAGGCGTCAAATTTCATTGTATAATGGACGCAACCGATTTATGCATAAAGGAGACTGTTCTCATGAAACTGGATACCCGCCGCACCGTCCTCATCGGCTTCGGCTTTATGTCCATTCTGGCCTTCTGGCAGTTTTACGACCAGGTGGTGCCCCACCTGCTGGAAAATGTCTTTGGCCTGCGCACCTTTACCACCAACGCCATCATGTCCATCGACAACGTGTCCTCGCTGATCCTGCTGCCCCTCTTCGGTACCCTGTCGGACAAGACCAAGACCCGCCTGGGCCGCCGCACCCCCTACATCCTCTTCGGCACACTGGTGGCCGTCTGCCTCATGGGCGTTCTTGCCGCCGCCACCGCCAGCCGCTCCTTCCCCCTGTTTTTCACGGCCCTTTTGTGCCTGCTGGTGACCATGAGCACTTACCGCTCCCCCGCCGTGGCCTATATGCCCGACGTGACCCCCAAGCCCCTGCGCTCCAAGGCCAACGCCATCATCAACCTGGTGGGCTACATCGGCGGCATCTTTTCCACGCTGATGATGATGATCCTGCTGAAGAGCGAAAAGGCCGCCGACGGCTCCAGCCACTACGCTGCCGACCAGAGCTTCACCCCCATTTTCCTGGTGGTGGCCGCCTTTATGCTGGTGAGCGTCCTTGTCATGGTGCTCACCACTCACGAAAACAAGCTGGTGGAGCGAACCCGGAAAGAGGTGAAGGCCTGGGAATCCACCGGCGAGATCCAGGTGAAAAAGGGCGAAAAACTGCCCCCCGCCGTTTTCCGCTCGCTGATCTTCATTCTGCTGTCGGTCTTTTTGTGGTACATGGCCTACAACGCCGTCACCACCGCCTTTTCCCGCTACTGCGTGGCGGTGTGGGGCGCCGACCTGTCCACCTCCTCGGGCTATCTGATGTGCGCCACCGTGGTGGCCATCCTCAGCTTTGTGCCCCTGGGCATGCTGTCCAGCAAGGCCGGGCGCAAGGCCACCATCTATGTGGGCATCGGTCTGATGACCCTTTGCTATCTGTCAGCCTGCTTCATCACCGCCCAGACCCCCTTGATGTACCTGCTGTTCGGTCTGGTAGGTATCGGCTGGGCCGCCATCAACGTCAACTCCTTCCCCATGGTGGTGGAGATGAGCGCCGCCGGCGACACCGGAAAGTACACCGGCTACTATTACGCCTTTTCCATGGCCGCCCAGATCTGTACCCCCCTGCTGTCCGGCCTTCTGATCGACAATCTGGGCCTGGGCTATCGGGTGCTCTTCCCCTATGCGGTGGTATTCTCCCTGCTGGCCGCCCTCACCATGACCCAGGTGAAGCACGGCGACAGCAAGCCCCAGGCCAAACAGGCCGCCCTGGACGCTTTGAACAACGACTGATTCCATCTGGAAAGCTCCGTCAAAAGACGGGGCTTTTTCATTGTTCATTAAATCTTTATTGCATTATGGAGGGATTTTCCTTATAATAAAATGATAAAATGTGAGTATTATGTCCGTTTGTTGAAATAAAAGGAGTTTTCTTATGAATCTGACCCGTCCGCATCAGCCTCAGCAGCTGCCCGAAAAGCTCCGGCAGGCAGGCTTCCTTCTTGTGCTCTTTCTGTGCCTGTTTATCCCCTTCCGCACCCCCCTGTCTGATCTGACCGTTTCGGCGGTCAAAGCTATCCCCGATGTGCTCATTCTCTGTCTGGCCGGCTGGTATGCCGTTGCGGTGAAGTTCCGATTCCGTTTTACCCTCCACGATCTGCTGTTCCTGGCTTTTTTGGCGGTAGGTCTGGTCAGTACCGTTCTGGTCAACGGTAATGGTGTAGGCCTGGTCGTTTATCAGACCCGCTCCATCGGCATCTACTATATTCTGTACTTCATCATCCGTAACTTTGGCTACGGGCAGAAAGAACTCATTCGGATGACCCGTGCCCTTCAGCTTGCCTCTGTTCCGCTGTTTCTGCTGGCCATGGTGGAAAAGGTCTTCAGCAAATGCTATCTCTTTGACACCGACTTTGCCTCCGGCCTGGATAAGGTGAATTTTGGCCGTCTGTACTCTATGTTTTACAATCCTAACACCTACGGCCTGTTTCTGGTGTTCGTCATTCTGCTGAGCCTGGTAATCTGGTATCTGGCCGATGAAAAGACCCCTCTCTGGCTGTACTGCACCCTGGCCATCTCGCTGTATATGACCATGTCCCGCAGCTCCATGATGATCTTGGCCGCCGTATTGCTCTTCCTGTTCCTGCTGATCTGGCGCGGCAAAAAGGTGGAGATTCGCTGGAAAAAGATGATCCTGTGGTGTGCTTGCATGGGTATCTGTGCCCTGGTGGTTACTTATGCCGCCGGTGTCGCTGCCCAGGTGTATTTTGAAAAATACGGCAAGTATGCCGTGGTGGACAGCCTGTCCAATACCCACTCCAACGCCGTAGTCCGAGTCACTTACGTCAGTTCCTCCGGTGAGGAATGCGTGGGCTACGGCTTTGGCGGTGTTACCTACACCGATATCGAATGTACCAAGCCCCTGGACGATTACGGCGCAGTGGTCTTTGTGGACGAAAAGCAGTATATCCTCACCAACCAGGGCGGTCGTCTGCTGGAAGAATTTCTGATGCTGTCTGCCGCCGAGCAGTCGGCCTTGCTGGACGGCTCTGTGGTTCGGGAAGAAGATATCCGCCAGAACTCGGTGATCCAGAACATCCAGAACTCTTTTGACGTTACCGCCTCCGACCGCTTTGGCGAGTTGGACGACGACAAGCTTTATACCGCCGACAATAACGGCCGGCTCTTTGCCCTGAAGCTGGCCCTCCGCGTCTGGGGTGACCACCCGGTGGTGGGTACCGGCTTTGGCACCTTCGGCTCCTCTGCCAGCCTTACCTGGGTTCCCGATATCTATTATGATTACAATATGCTGGCAGGTTTCTACGCAGACAACCAGTTTGCCTGTGTTCTGGTGGAGACCGGTGTTGTGGGCTTTGTGCTGTTCCTTGCCTTTTTGCTGTGTACCCTGTGGTATTACCGGGGTCATCTGCTGAAAGTCATCACCTGTATCATTATCGGCTGGTTCGGCGTGTTCTATAACATCCTGGAGATCCAGATGGGTGCCATGCTGCTGTGGACCATTCTTTCCCTGGATCTGGGGCGGCTCACGCCTCGGGATCTGCTGAACAAATAATCCGCCCCGAAAAAGGAGGCATCGCCTATGGCGAGTCAAGACAACAAAATCGTCCGTGCCATCACCGGCGTCACCTGTGTAATGGTGCTGGCCAAGGCCCTGGCCATGCTACGCAACATCCTGCAGGCCAGAGTGTTCGGCGCCGGCCCGGAGGTGGACCTGTTCACCCAGGCCAACAACTATACCGTATCCCTGTTCACCACCGTGTGCTATGCCCTGTGCGTGGCAGCCATCCCCCTGCTGACCCAGAAGCGGCTGAAAAGCCGGGAAGAGGGCTTCCGCACCGCCGACCGGCTGATCTCCAACACCCTCATTCTGTCCCTGGGACTGATGGCGGTGCTCTATCTGCTGTCGGGCGCCGGGGTGGTGGAGCGGCTGCTGGGCGTCACCGATCAAAGCGGCCTGTTCCGTCAGTGCTTCGCCGTGCTGCTGCCCGCGCTGCCCATCATCACCCTCACCTATCTGCTGCTGGCTCTGTTCCAGTCCATGGGCCACTTTACCCTCCAGGGCAGTCTGAGCCTTTTGTACAGCGTGGTGCTGTGCGGCATTCTGGTGCTGGCCGGAAACAAGCTGACCCTGGGAACCTTTGCCCTCATCACCTCTCTGGGCTGGCTCTTGCAGCTGGCCATGACCTTCCCCTATATCAAAAAAGAAAACTACCGGTTCCGCTTCTCTCCCAACTTCCGGGAAAAGGAGTACTGGACCTTCCTGCGCACCGGCGTGGCCACCATGTTCAACTCGGCCCTGTTCCTGCTCTGCTATCTGGTGAACACCCGGTTTGCCGCCGGTATGCCCGACGGCACGGTGTCGGCCTTTTTCTACGCCGACCGGCTGTACGAGCCCCTGACCACTACCCTGGTATACAGCGTCAGCATCGTGCTCTTCCCCAAGTTCAGCCAGCAGTATGAGGAAATGGAGCACATCCAGTACCGCCAGTATGTGGTCCATGTGCTGAAAAACACCCTGCTGCTGGTGCTGCCGGTGTCTCTGCTGTTTTCCGCCTTTGGCACCCCCGTCATCAAGGTGCTCTTCGAGGGCGGCAGCTTCACTTACCAGGACACCCTGCTGTGCGGCGGCATCTTCTCCATGTACGCCCTGGGCATGGCCGGCTTTTTCATGCTGGACATCCTCAACAAGGCCTATTACGCCATGGGCAGGACCCTGGTGCCCCTGTGCGTTACCGCCGGCGTGCTGGCCTTCAGCTTTGGCTGCAACGCCCTGTGCGCCCGCCTGTTCCCTGCCCGGCCCGAGCTGCTGGCTCTGGGCACCGCCCTGGGCTTCCTGCTGGGCGGCAGCCTGATGTATCTGGGCTTTTCCCGCACCGAAGGGGTGAAAATGCCCTGGAAGCAGCTGTTCTGGGGCGTGCTGTCCTCCCTGGTGATGGGCGCCGCCGCCTTCCTGGTCTATGACCGGCTGGTTTCCCCCGACCTGTCCAAGCTGGCCCTGGTGGCCCGGTGCGTGGGCATCGGCATTCTGGGCATGGTGCTCTACCTGCTTTGCATGGGCCCCATGGTGCCCACAAAGGAGATTCTTTCCAAGCTGCGGAGGAAAAAAGGATGAACAAATACTGCCGTGCGCTTTTGCTGGCCCTGGCACTGGTGAGCCTGCTGTCTGCCATGACCCTGCTGGGCTGCCGGTTTTCTGCCGAATGGCGTGACCGCTCGGTGCTGGCCGTCATGTCCGACGAGGATGTTTCGGCCCTGGTCACCGCCTCCGGCCTTCCTGCCGAAGTCTGGCGGGAAATGCTTCCCCCAGCCGAAGGCTACATCACCCAGGCCGACGAACACAGCCCCCTGCCCCTGGCCCTGATCGAAAACCGGGACCGCACCGGCATCCTGCCGGTGGACAGCTTTGACCCGGAGACCTACCCCGGCCCCACGGTCAAGGCCTTTTACCTCTACACCAAGGAATACGGCCGCATGGCCTATCTGGACGACGCCCAGCGCATCGAGGATCTGCTCTTCCGGGCAGTCACTGACCGGGGATTGCGTTTGCTCATCCTCACCCCCATGTGCGACGCCCAAGGCACCCTGGTCACCGACCCGGCCGTCTGGCAGGACATGCTGGACGATCTGCAGGCCCGTCTGGAAAACCGGGGCTACACCTGGGGCGAAGGCTTCTCCTGCGTGGACTACCGCACCCCCGTTTCGGTGGATATCCTCCGCCCGTTGGCGGGCATTCTGCCCCTGCTGATGGGCTGCTGGCTGGTGCTGCAGCTGCTGCCCGGACTGAAAAAATGGTCGGTCTGGCTCTGCGCTGCCGCCCTTGCCGCCTACTGCGCTGCAGCCGTAATTCTGGGCAGCACCTTCTTCGTTCTGCTCAATCTGGCCGCCGTCATGGTCTTTTCCTGCTGCGCCGCATATTTTGTGGCTGAATACGTGAAAACATCCGATGAAAAGCCTCTATGGCAGACCCTTCTGGTGTTCACCGCCGCCTTTACCAGCTGGTGCCTGCTGGGCGGTCTGTGGGTGTCGGCCCTCATGTCCACCCGCACCTATCTGCTGGACTGCGCCATCTTTGCCGGCGTGAAGGTCTCCCTGCTGCTGCCCATGGCCTTCGGCTGCCTGCTGCTGCTTTGGAACCTGCGCAAGCCCCTGCTGCAGACCGGCCGCAAGGGCTGGCTCAGCCTGGCCGCCGTAGGCGCCGTCCTTGCTCTTGCTGCTCTGGTACTGGCCCTCCGCTCGGGTGATATTTCCGGCGGCATCTCCAGACTGGAGACCGCCTTCCGCAACTGGCTGGAGTACACCCTTTACGTCCGCCCCCGCACCAAGGAAATGCTTGCCGCCGTGCCCTGCATCCCCCTGTTTCTGTGGGCCTGCCGCAAAAAGTTCGCCCCTCTGCAGCTGTTATGCGGCGCCGGCGTGATGCTGGAGTGCGTGTCGGTGGTCAACACCTTCTGCCACGCGGTGGCACCCCTGCAGGTGTCGGTGATGCGCACCCTTCTGGGCGTTGGTCTGGGGCTTATCCCCGGAATTCTGGCCGTTCTGGTTCTGGAAACCCTTTCCAAACGGAAGTCTTGACAAAAATCCACTGTATCTTACAAGATATGGTGGATTTTCTCTATTTCTTAAGAAAAAAGTTCATATTTCTTGTAACCACTGTGTAATTGCTATTCCTGCCCAAATACTCTATAATGAATATAGAAACTTCTGCCCCTCGGGGCATTCCATAGAATGGAGGCGCTGATTTTGAGCGACGAGAAAAAAACGGTGGGCAAACGCCAAGCCGCCAGTTCCGCCAAACGCAAACGCAAAAATGCCGCTACCCTGGTGGGTGCCGGGCTGATCGTCCTGATCGTCCTGGGCGCGCTGGGCTTTTGCGGCTATACCGCCTACAGTGTGCTGATGGGCGGCGATATCTTCCCCGGCGTCCGCATGGGCGAATGTGACCTGTCGGGCATGGACCGGGCCGAGGCCCGCTCTGCCCTGGAAAAAGCCTACGGCGATTCTGCCATCGACGCCGTCATCGACATCCAGGCCGGCGATCAGTTGTTCACCCTGTCCGCCGATGAATGCGGCCTGGTGTACGATATTCCCGCCAGCATCGACCAGGCCTATGCCTACGGCCGCCAGGGCGGCTTTATCTACCGGGCGCGTCAGTACTGGAGCACCCGCCGGGATCCCCAGCAGATGGAGCTGGTCACCGTACTGGACCGCAACGTGCTGCAGACCCGTGTGGACGAGGTCGCCGCCGCCGTGGAACAGCCCATGGCCCCCTCTTCCTACAGCTACGCCGACGGCGTCATCTCCCTGGACAAGGGCCAGACCGGCTACTCTCTGGACAAGGAGCACCTGTACGCCGCGCTGGACAACAAACTGCGCACCGCCGACTTCACCCCCATGGAGGCCGTCCGTAAGGAGGCCCATCCCCAGGCCCTCAACGCCGCCGTCATCGCCGCCGCGGTGAACTGCGACGTGGTGCAGACCACCCTGGACCTGGAGGCCGACCCCACCGGCGGCACCGTCCGGGAAGGCACCCTGGGCGTCAATGTCACCGAAAGCGCCCTCAACACCGCCATCGCCTCTGCCAACCGGCATGAAACCGTCCAGTGCACCCTCACCCAGCCCGACTACACCGCCGCCGAGTACAAGGCACTGCTGTTCCGGGATGTGCTGGGTCAGTGCACCACCGACTTCAACCCCGGCAACAAGGGCCGTACCACCAACGTGCTGCTGGCCACCGATTTCTGCAACGGCGTCATTCTGATGCCCGGCCAGGTGTTCTCCTACAACGATTCGGTGGGCCCCCGCACCTATGAGCGGGGCTTCAAGGACGCCACCGTTTATGTGGGCAACTCTGCCGAGGACGGCGTAGGCGGCGGTATCTGCCAGGTGAGCTCCACCATCTATTATGCCGCCCTCCGTGCCGATCTGAAGATCGTGGAACGCTACGCCCACAGCCGCATGGTCACCTATGTGCCTCTGGGCGAGGATGCCACCGTGGCCTGGGGCAGCAAGGACTTCAAGTTCGAGAACAACACCCCCTTCCCCATGAAGGTGGTCACCTCTCACAAGACCAACACCCTCACCGTCAAGCTGTACGGCACCCAGACCCAGAACAAGATCGTCAAGATCGAGACCACCCAGCTGTCCAAGACCCCCTTCGAGGTGGTCTATGAGATCGACGAGACCCTGCCCCTGGGCACCGAAGAGGTCAAGTCCAACGGCTACACCGGCTACAAGACCGAAAGCTGGCGTGTGGTGTACATCGACGGCGTGGAGGTCTCCCGCACCCTGGAAAACAAGAGCACCTACAAGAAGTACGACAAGGTCATCCTCCACAATCCCAAGCCCGAAGAGCCTGTGGCGCCCGTGGGTCCCGTCGTCACCCCCACCGAGCCCACCGCTCCCCCGCAGCCCGAACCCGCCCCCGGCGGCATTCTGGGCAACGGCTGATCTCTTTTGATCCTCTGCGCCCGGCCTCCGGCCGGGCGTTTTTGTGTCAAAAACCGCCGGACCGCCCTTGTAAAGTGCAAAAAACCTTGTTATAATAAAGTATCTATGAGAAACTAACCCATGAGGTGAATAGAATGGAAAAGGGAAAATATTATCTGAGCACCGCCATTGCCTACACTTCCGGCAAGCCCCACATCGGCAACACGTATGAGATCGTGCTGGCCGATGCCATCTGCCGCTTCAAGCGCATGTGCGGTTATGACGTATACTTCCAGACCGGCACCGACGAGCACGGTCAGAAGATCCAGGAAAAGGCCCAGGCCGCCGGCGTCACCCCCCAGCAGTTTGTGGACGGCGTTGCCGGCGAGATCAAGCGCATCTGGGACGTGATGAACACTTCCTATGACAAGTTCGTCCGCACCACCGATCCCGAGCACAAGAAGACCGTTCAGAAGATCTTCAAGAAGCTCTACGATCAGGGCGACATCTATAAGAGCGAATACGAGGGCATGTACTGCACCCCCTGCGAGTCCTTCTGGACCGAAAGCCAGCTGGTGGACGGCAAGTGCCCCGACTGCGGCCGTCCCTGCAAGCCCGCCAAGGAAGAGGCCTACTTCTTCAAGATGAGCAAGTACGCCCCCAAGCTGATGAAGCACATCGAGGATCACCCCGAGTTCATCCAGCCCGAGGCCCGCAAGAACGAGATGGTCAACAACTTCCTCAAGCCCGGCCTGCAGGATCTGTGCGTGTCCCGCACCAGCTTCACCTGGGGCGTGCCCGTGGAGTTTGACCCCAAGCACGTCACCTACGTCTGGATCGACGCGCTGAGCAACTATATCACCTTCCCCGGCTTTGACGTGGATGGCAACCACGGCGAGATGTACAAGAAGTACTGGCCCGCCGATGTCCATCTGATCGGCAAGGATATCCTGCGCTTCCATACCATCTACTGGCCCATCCTGCTGATGGC
>JAFXDF010000079.1 GCA_017521295.1 Clostridia bacterium
ATCACCGAGCCCACCCCCACCTTCTCCGCCTGCTTCGGCCAGGCCTTCCTGGAGCTGCATCCCACCAAGTACGGTGAGGAGCTGGTGAAGAAGATGGAGAAGTCCGGCGCCAAGGCTTATCTGGTCAACACCGGCTGGAACGGCACCGGCAAGCGTATCTCCATCAAGGATACCCGCGGCATCATCGACGCCATTCTGGACGGTTCCATCCTGAAGGCCGAGACCAAGACCATCCCCTACTTCAATCTGGAAGTTCCCACCGCTCTGCCCGGCGTGGACAGCGGCATTCTGGATCCCCGTGACACCTATGCCGACGCCGCCCAGTGGGAGGAGAAGGCCAAGGATCTGGCTTCCCGCTTCATCAAGAACTTCGTCAAGTACACCGGCAACGAAACCGGTAAGGCTCTGGTTGAAGCCGGCCCCAAGCTGTAAAATCATCGTTATAAGAAAAACCCCTCTGGCATCTGCCAGAGGGGTTTTCTTTGTTTCCATTATTTTGCGAACGTTCCCATGGGCTGCAGGACAACGCCCTCCCGTTCCAGGGCCTCGCGGATCTGCTTCACCGAGGCAAGGGCGGCTTCGTTGTCGCCGTGGACACAGACCGAGGCGCAGCGCATCTGCAGAACAGAGCCGTCGATACAGGTGACGGTGCCCTCCCGGGCCATCTGCAGCACACGCTGACAGGCCAGGTCGGCATCGTGGATCACGGCGCCGGGCTGGCTGCGAGGCACCAGGCTGCCGTCGGGCAGATAGGCCCGGTCGGCGAAAAACTCGGCGGCAAAAGGCTGGCCGATGGCCTCGGCGGCGGTGCGGAAAGCGCTGTTATAGGGTGCCAAAACGATGAGATCGCCGTCAAAAGCCTGGGCGGCACGGCAGATCGCCATGGCAAGCTTTTCATCTTTACAAGCCTGATTATACAAAGCGCCGTGAGGCTTCACATGCTGGATATTGACCCCAAAGGTCCGGGCAAAGGCCTCCAGGGCACCCAGCTGGTACAAAACGTAGGCGTAGGCCTCATCGGGCGTGATCTTCATCTCCCGGCGGCCGAAGCCCATCAGGTCGGGATAGCCGGGATGGGCGCCCACCGCCACCCCTTTTTCGGCGGCGGCCCGGAGGGTCTTTTCCATGACAACCGGGTCACCGGCATGCCAGCCGCAGGCTACGTTGGCCGAGGTGATATAGTCCATCAGGGCTTCGTCCATGCCTAGGGTATAGGCGCCGAAGCTTTCTCCCAGGTCGCTGTTCAGATCGATGATATGCATGGTAGTTCTCCTTTATAGAAAAAAACCACCGGCAAAGGCCGATGATTTTTCGGTTGATCAGTTGTTGTTCTGCTCCCGGATGGCCTGACGGAACTGCACGTGGGACTGCTTGAGCTCCTCCAGAGAGCGGCCCAGCACATCCTCGGTGCGCTTCATGGCGTCCTCGCAATATTCTCCGGCGGCACGCATGACATCCTTGGCGCGCTGCTCGGCGGCAGACACCAGCTCGGCGGCCTTTTTGCGGGCTTCCTGGGTGATCTCGTGGTCGTTGACCTTCTGCTTGGCGTACTCGTCGGCCTGCTTCTTCAGGTTTTCATACTCCTTTTTGCCGGCGGCAATGATATCATTGCGCTTTTCCACGATCTCACGGGCCATCTTCAGGTCAGAGGGCAGATTGGCGCGCACTTCGTCCAGAATATCCAAAACCTTTTCCCGTTCCAGAACGCAGCGGTCATTGCCCAGAGGCATGGCCCAAGCGTCCTCAACCATTTCGTACAGGGTGTTGATCAGTTCATCAATGGGGGTTCCTGCCATGGATTCCAACTCCTTTGTTATTTACTCAGCGCGGCAGCCACCATGGGCGTCACCAGCGCAGTGATGTCTTGTCCGTCTTTTGCCATCTGCTTGATGGCGGTGGAGCTCACTTCCGCCAGGGATTTGTCGGCGGGAAGCAGCAGGGTGTCACAGGTGGGAGCGTGCTCCCGGTTGTATTCGGCCATCCACATTTCGTACTCGCTGTCCTTGCCGTTGCGGATGCCCTTGACGATGGCACAGGCACCGTGGTCGGTTACGAAGCGGTACAGCATGTCCTCGGAGTACTCCACCGAAGCGTTGGGGATGTCCTTCACCGCATCTTCCAGAAAGGCGATGCGCTCTTCAGCTGTAAAGTGATACTGCTTTTCAGCATTGATCATTGCAGCAACAATGACCTTGTCGAACAGCACCGACGCCCGTCGGATGATGTCCACATGGCCCAGGGTCACCGGGTCAAAGCTGCCCGGAACCACAGCAATTTTCATTCCGCGTCCCCCTTGGTGATGATGGTGAGGTCGGTGTGGCCGTAGCGGTACTGCTTGACCACACGATAGGGTGCCTGCACCGGCTGCAAAACGTCGGCAGCGGCACTTTCACACACCATTATACCACCCTCAGCCAAAATGTCAATTCGGCAAATTTCAGCAATTGCCCGGTTGAGCAGCTCGCCGCCGTAGGGCGGATCCAGGAAGATCAGGTGATAGCTGCCCGGCTTCTGCCGTTCCAGAAACCGGAAGGAATCCCCTTTGATCAGCTGGCAATTCCGGTCAAAGCCGCAGTTTTTAATGTTGGCCTCAATGGCCTTTTGGGCAGCGCGGTCACCGTCCACGATGACGCAGGAAGCCGCGCCCCGTGACATGGCCTCCAGGCCCAGCTGACCGCTGCCGCCAAAAAGGTCCAGCACCTTTCTGCCTTCAATATCAAACTGAATGATGTTGAACACCGACTGCTTCACACGGTCGGCAGTGGGTCGGGTGTGCAGGCCATCGGGGGTCTGCAGCCGCTTGCCCCGGGCCGTTCCGGTAATGATCCTCATGATCCGCCCTCCTTAAAATGGTCATAGACCGCCTGGGCTGCCCCCTGGGGCAGAATGGCGGACAGTTCCTCCAATGTGGCGTTTTTGATGGCACGCACCGTACCGAAATGCTTGAGCAAAGCCTTTTCCCGGGCAGGGCCCACGCCGGGGATGCCCTCCAGGGAGGATTTTTTCATGCCCTTGCTGCGAAGGGTCCGATGGAACTCGATGGCGAACCGGTGGGTCTCCTCCTGGATGCGGCCGATGAGGGAAAAGACCGCCGGGGTGGCCGCGATGCCAAACTCCCGGCCCTGGGGGTCCACAAGGGCCCGGGTGCGGTGATGGTCGTCCTTTACCATGCCGTACAGAGGGATATCCAATCCACGCTGGGTCAGCTGTTCCAGGGCAACCGCCGCCTGTCCTTGACCACCGTCGATCAAAAACAGGTCGGGCAGGGGCAAAAAGCCCTCGTCCCCCGCCAAAGCCCGGTCCAATCTGCGGCCAAGGACCTCGGCCATGGCGCCGTAGTCGTCGCCGCCAACGGCGGTTTTGATTTTAAACTTCTTATAGGCACTCTTCAGGGGCTTGCCGTTGTGGAACACCGTCATGGATGCCACCGGGTCGGTGCCGGCGGTATTGGAGATATCGTAGGCCTCCATCCGCATGGGCAGATCGCTCAGGTCCAGCATTTCCTGCAGCAGGTGCAGGGTCTTGCCGGTACGCTGCTCCACATCCTCGGCCTCGGCCAGTTCCAGCGCGGCGTTGTCCAGAGCAAGCTGCACTTCCCTGCGCTTTTCGCCCCGCTGAGGCAGCTGGATGGTGCACTTGCTACCACGCAGGTCGCTGAGATAGTCCTCCATGGCCTGCCGATCCTCGATATCGTGGGAGAGGCAGAGGGTCTTGGGTGCCCAGTTCAAGGGCGTATAGTACTGCTGCAGATAGCTGTCCAGAGAGTCGGCGGCATCGCCCTCGTCCAGGCCGTCCAGCAGCACCTTTGACCGGTCCACCAGTACGCCGCCACGATAGGACAGGCGGACGATGCAGGCACGGCTGCCCCGGACGGCATAGCCCAGAGCGTCGGTGTCGGCGCCGCCGGTGACCACGGCGATGCGGGACTGCCGCAGCTTCTGAATGGCGCGGATGCGGTCCCGGAACACAGCGGCCTGTTCAAAGCGCATATCCTCGGCGGCCTGTTCCATCTGCTGCTGCAAAGCGGCCTCCAGCTCCTCGCTTTTGCCCTCCAGCACCTGGATGCACTGGCGGATGATCTCGCCGAAGGCCTCGGCCGACAGCTCGCCGGTGCAGGGGCCGCAGCATTTTTTCATGTGCAGCTGCAGGCAGGGCCGTTCCTTTCCGATATCCCGTGGGAACTTCCGGCTGCAGCTGGGCAGCAGAAAGGTCTCACTCAGCAGGCGGATGGCCATATTGGCGGTGCCCCGGCCGCCATAGGGGCCGAAATACAGCGCGCCGTCCTTCTCCCTGCGGCTGGCCACAGACAGCCGGGGGAAATCCTCCCGGCTGACCCGGATAAAGGGATAGCCCTTGTCGTCCTTCAACAGGATGTTGTACTTGGGCTTGTACTTTTTGATCAGTGTGTTTTCCAGCAGCAGGGCGTCCAGCTCGGAGTTGGCGAAAATGGTCTCGAAATGGTGGATATTGGACACCATCCGCCGGGTCTTCAGGGTGTGAGAAGCCAGATCGGCAAAATACTGGCTCACCCGGTTGCGGAGAGACTTGGCCTTGCCCACATAGATGACCGTGCCGTTGCGGTCGTGCATGAGATAAACGCCGGGCAGCTGGGGCAGCCGGTGGGCTTTTTCTTTCAGTTCTTCAAATGTCACGAAAAGACCCTCCTTCCGGCTGATAGTAAAAATGCGCCCCGTTGAGGGCGCATTTTATGTACGAATGGGGTTTGAATTATTCGCCGAAGTTGCTCTCGATCAGAGCGCACAGAGCGTTGACAGCCTCTTCCTCATCGGGACCTTCGGCAGAAATCACAATGCTGCTGCCCTTGGTGATGCCCAGAGACAGAACGCCCAGCAGGGACTTGGCATTGACCTTGCGCTCGGCCTTTTCTACCATCATGGTGCTGCGGAACTCATTGGCCTTCTGAATGAAGAAAGTGGCGGGTCTGGCGTACAGGCCGACCTGATTGTTGACGGTGATTTCCTTAGAATACATAAAGCATCCTCGCTTCCCAAATTTCATTGATATTGATACTCTTATAATAGCAGAGTCTTTTCAAAATGGCAATGATTATTTTTTGTGAAAATGTACAAAACCTGCGAAAAAGAACAGTACTTCCTGCCCAATCCGCAGAAAAACCGATTATTTGCGCAGGGTGGCAATGGTGACGCCGTCCTCGCCCTCGCCGTAAATGCCCAGACGGAAGCTCTTCACCTGGCTGTGCTTCTTCAGACAGGCCTGCACCCGCTGGCGCAAAACGCCGGTTCCCTTGCCGTGGATGATGCGGATGGACTCCAGATGGAGGCGTACGGCGTTGTCGATGAACCGCTCCAGCTCCATGACGGCCTCATCGCCGTTCTGGCCGCGCAGGTCGATCTCGGTGGATACCGTACTGGGGGCGGCCAGCCGGACGCTGCCGGAGGCCTTGAGCTTTTCTTCCTTCTTTGGGGCGATGCCTTCCAGCAGCTGGATCTCCGAGGGCTGGACCTGGATCTTCAGGATGCCGGCCTGGACCTTGACCTTTTCACCGGGCTTGGGGGTCTCCAGAACGGTGCCCCTGGTGCGGGTGGCAACGATCTCCACCGTGTCGCCGGCCTTAAGGGCCCGGGGCAGCGGCATGGCCTTGCGCTCGGCCCGCTGGGCGGCGTTCTTCTGCTCTGCTTCCGACAGGGTGCCACGGAAAATGGCCCGGGCGGCGGCCAGATTGGCATCCTTGCCGTCGGCGGCCTCCTGTTTGAGGCGCTTGGCCTCTTCCAGCACCATTTCGCTGGCGGCACGGGCGTTGTCGATGATGGACTTGGCCTGGAGTTTGGCGTCCCAAACCAGCTTTTCCCGCTCATCCTCCAGGGTGGACAGGCGCTCCTGGGCCTTTTTGTTGGCCAGTTCGGCGTCCCGCTTCTGCTGTTCGGCGGCGGCAACCTTGCTTTCCAGGGCCTGGCGCTTTTCCTCCAGACGGGTGATGACCTCTTCGAACCGCTTGTCCTCGGTGGCGACCAGGGCCGAGGCCTTGTCAATGATGGCGGTGTCCAGACCCAGCCGCTGAGAGATGGCAAAGGCGTTGGACTTGCCGGGCACGCCGAAGATCAGGCGGTAGGTGGGCCGCAGGGTCTGCACATCAAACTCGCAGGAGGCGTTCTCCACGCCGGGGGTCTCCAGGGCGAACACCTTCAGCTCGGCATAGTGGGTGGTGGCGGCCACGGTGCAGCCGCGGTCCCGGAGGGTCTGGATAATGGCCCGGGCCAGGGCGGCGCCCTCAACAGGGTCGGTACCGGCGCCCAGCTCGTCCAGAAGCACCAGGGTCTTCTCCCCTGCCACCTCCAGAATGTCCACGATGGTGCGCATGTGGCTGGAGAAGGTAGACAGGGACTGCTCAATGCTCTGCTCGTCGCCGATATCGGCCAGAATGTGGTCGAAAATGACGATCTGGCTGTTGTCGCCGGCCGGGATCTGCAGGCCGCACTGGGCCATGGCGGTGAGCAGGCCCAGGGTCTTGATGCCCACCGTCTTGCCGCCAGTGTTGGGGCCGGTGATGATGACGGTGTCCACCGCGCCGCCGATGGTAAAGGTCACCGGCACGGCGGTGTCCCGGTTGAGCAGCGGATGGCGGGCCTTGATGATCTCGGTGCGGCCCTTTTCCAACAACTTGGGGCGCATGCCCCGCATTTTATAGCCCAGTTTGCCCCGGGCAAAGATAAAGTCCAGTTGGCACAGGAGCTCGTAATCCCGGCAGATGGAGCCGGCGAACTGGGCGGTGTCGGCAGACAGCTCGGCCAGGATGCGCTCGATCTCGGCCTGCTCCTTGCCGGTGAGGATGCGGATGTTGTTGTTGAGCTCCACCACGGCGGCAGGCTCGATAAAGAGGGTCGCGCCGCTGGAGCTGGTGTCATGGACCATGCCCGGGAAGGTGCTGCGGTATTCGGCCTTCACCGGCACCACGAAACGGCCGTTTCGCTGGGTGACGATGTTGTCCTGGAGGGCCTTGGAGTTGCCCGAGGTGATCTTGGAGAGCACATCGCGGACCTTGGAAGAAGCCGCCCGGATCTGGCGGCGGATCTGGTACAGCTCGGAGCTGGCGTGATCGGAGATCTCCTCTTCCGACACGATGGCGTTTTCGATCTTGTCCTCCAGGAACTTGTTGCCGGTGAGCATGGTAAAATAGCCGTCCAGAGAGGTCTGCTGGCTGTCCCGGCGTTCCTCCCGATAGGCTTTGGTCAGTCTGGCGGCACGGAGCAGAGCGCCTACTGCCAACAGTTCGACGGGGTTGAGGAAGCCGCCCTTTTCGGCGCGTTCCAGGGCATTGGAGATGTCCTTTACGCCGGAAAAGGCGGGGCTGCCCTGGAGGCCGATGAGACGGGAGGCGTCGTCGGTCTCCTCCTGCAGCTTTTCACATTGGGTGAGAGAGGTTTCGGGCCGCAGCTGCCGGCACAGTTCCTTTGCCGGAGGCGTGGCCGCCTCTGCCGCCAGCATTTCCAGGATCTTGGGCAGTTCGATGGTGGCAAGAGACTTTTCCTGTAGTGTCATGGTGTTTCACCTACGCTTTTGTAAAAATCCAACGTGCGGAAGCCCCGCTCCATACAGGCAAGGAGCCAGGCTTCGCAGACCTTTCCAAGCCGCTCCAGATCATCGGGAGGCAACCGGAAAGAAAACAGTTTTTTCAGATCACAGGACAGAATGTACCGTGCCGCCTGCAAAACGGCGGCACTGATGGGCATTTGCTTTCCCACAGAGCCCGGCAGGGCGCAGCCGTGGCAGCGGACGTTGCCGCTTTCCAGCAATGCCACCGGGAGGACGGGGTCCTCCCTGCCGCAGACGGCGCAGCCGGTCAAATCGGGGGCATAGCCCGAAAGCTGCATATACCGCAGCTCAAAGGCGGCCTTCACCACCCGGGGCTCACACAGATCGTTTGCCAGAGCGTACAGACAGTTGAGGGCCAGCCGCTGCACATCGGCGTCCATGGGGGCGTCCTCTGCCTCGGTGCCCAGCACCTCGGCAAAATAGGAGGCCAGGGCCATCTTGCCGATGTCGGTCTGCAGGCCGGAAAAGGCCTCCAGCACCTGGGCCTCGTGGAGGGTGGCTCTCCCCTTCTGCTCGTACAGGGTCATCTGGGAAAGGGCAAAGAGCTGGGCGGCGGCCTTCAGCCGGCTGCCCTTGCGGCGGACGCCACGGGCCTTTACCGTCAGACAGCCCCGGGTATCGGTGAGCACCGTGAGGATCTTGTCGGCTTCTTTATAATCCACGCTGCGGATGATCAGTCCGCGCACCGTCTGGTACATCCTGTTCTCCTCGTTTGTGTCGTGCGTAAAAGCAATAGGCCTGGGGCAGGCCGGTTTTTTCAAACAGCTCCCATCGGGGGTCTTTCATTTGGCTTCACCTCACCCTTAGGGTGGATAAAACCGGGCAAAATAGCCCCGGGAGTTTTATCCTTCTTCGGAATAGCCGAAGTTGCGGATCTGGGCGGGATTGTTGCGCCAGTCCTCCTTGATCTTGACCCACAGCTGCAAAAACACCTTGCAGTCCAGCAGTTCTTCGATCTCGGGACGGGCGGTGGCGCCCACCTTTTTCAGCATGGTGCCGTTTTTGCCGATGATGATGCCCTTGTGGGTCTTACGCTCACAGTAGATGACGGCAGAAATGTGCTCCACGCCGTTTTCTTCCTTCATCATCTCGATCTCCACGGCCACGCCGTGGGGCACTTCCTTATCCAGGTTCTGCAGCAGCTTTTCCCGGATGATCTCGGCAATGAGCTGGCGCTCGGGCTGGTCGGAGATCATATCCTCGGGGAACAGCTGAGGAGATTCAAAGCACATCTTCCGCAGCTCTTCCACCAGAACGTCCACGCCGTCGCCGGTCTTGGCGCTGATGGGCACCACGGCGTCGAACTCGTGGGCCTGGGTATAGGTGGCGATGACCGCCAGCAGGGTCTCCTTTTCCACCGTGTCGATCTTGTTGATGACCAGCACGGCGGGCAGATCGTACTCCTTGATCTTGTCCAGCAGCATCTGCTCGGGGATGCCGATGCGGGCAACGGGCTCCACCATCAGAAGGACGGTGTCCACATCCACCACGGTGTCGGTGATGACCTTCACCATATAATCGCCCAGACGGGTCTTGGGCTTGTGCAGGCCCGGGGTGTCCAGAAAAATCATCTGGCAGTCATCCTTGTTGAGGACGCCGGTGATGCGGGTGCGGGTGGTCTGGGGCTTGTCCGAAACGATGGCCACCTTGCTGCCGCACAGGGCGTTGGTGAGGGTGGATTTGCCGGCGTTGGGTCGGCCAACCACCGAGAAAATACCGGTTTTGGTAATCATAGTCTTTCTATCCTTTCATCGCAGGCGCTTTTCTGCCCTGCCGTTTTATCATTCCTTGCGGGTCAGGCCCAGAACGGCCAGGATCTCTTCTTCCTTCTGGCGCATGGCGGCCTTTTCCTCGCCCTCGTCCACGTGGTCATAGCCCACCAGATGGAGCATGCTGTGGACCGTCAGATAGGCGCACTCCCGGGCAAGACCGTGGCCAAAGTCGGCGGCCTGCTCCCTGGCACGCTCTACCGAAATGATCATGTCGCCCAGGGGCACGGTGCGGGTCACCGGGTCGATGAGCTCGCCCATCTCGCCGTCGGGCACGCCCCGGTAAAAGTCGTTCAGGGGGAAGGACAGCACGTCGGTGGGGGCGTCGATGTCCCGGAACTCCTTGTTAAAGGCCCGGATGCCCTCGTTGTCGGTAATGGTCACCGTCACCTGGCCGTCAAAGGGATAGTCAAAGCGGGCGAAGGCCGCCTTGGCCGCCAGACGGATGAGGCGGGCGGTGTCATTTTCGGTCATGCCGCACAGTTCAACCTTTAACTTTGCCATAGTTCTTCCTCTTTTCCTTATTTTCATGCTTTTTGTCGTGCTCTTCATAGGCCTTGATGATGCGGCTCACCAGCTCGTGGCGCACCACATCCTTGTGGTCCAGGGTGCAGATGCCGATACCCTCGATGCCGCTGATGATGTTGACGGCATCTTTGAGGCCGCTGCGCTTGCCGTCGGGCAGGTCCACCTGGGTAATATCGCCGGTGATGACCGCCTTGGAGCCGAAGCCGATACGGGTGAGGAACATCTTCATCTGTTCGGGGGTGGTGTTCTGGGCCTCGTCCAGGATGATAAAGGCGTCGTCCAGGGTGCGGCCGCGCATATAGGCCAGGGGGGCTACCTCGATGTTGCCCCGCTCCAGATAGCGCTGATAGGCCTCGGGGCCCAGCATGTCAAAGAGAGCGTCGTACAGGGGCCGCAGATAGGGGTCCACCTTATTCTGCAGATCACCGGGGAGGAAGCCCAGCTTTTCGCCGGCCTCCACCGCCGGACGGGTGAGGATGATGCGGTTGATGGTCTTTTCCCGAAAGGCCGCCACGGCGCAGGCCACGGCAAGATAGGTCTTACCGGTACCGGCAGGGCCGATGCCCAGGGTGACGATGTTCTGCTGGATGGCGTCCACATACTTCTGCTGGCCCACGGTTTTGGCCTTTACCGGACGGCCCTTGGTGGTGACGCAGATCACGTCCTTGCCCATCTGGGCGATTTTGTCCTCCTGGCCGTCACGTACCAGAGAGATCACATAGTTTACATTCTGCTGGTTGATCTGCTCGCCCCGGGCTGCCAGCTGCAGCAGGGCGTTGACGGCGGCCTTGGCGTGAAGCACGGCTTCGGCGCCGCCGCAGATCTTCAGCTCGGTGTCGCGGCAGACGATGTTGATGCCGTACTCCCGCTCCAGCAGCTTGATATTTTCGTCGAACGAGCCGAACAGGTTGATGATATGTTCCACCCGCTCTACATTGATGGTCTGTTCCGTCATTTTCATTCTCCTATCCCATGGGAACTTGCCGGCCGGTGGTCTCCACCAGCTCGACCTTCAAAACGCCAAGCCAGGCCCCTTGCGGGCTCTGTTCCAAGGTAAAATCCGACTGCTGCACCTGGGCGCCCGGCTTTTGTGCAAGCAGGCGCTCCAGCATGCGGTTTTCCAGAATTTCGGCCAGCGCGTCACGGTCAACCGACGCCTCCTTTGTCTCGCAAAGCAGGGTCCGGTGCCGTTCCAGGGCGACGGGCCAGCGGAAATCCTCATGTAACGTCAGATAATGGGTTTTGATTTGTTTATCATACCATGGAACCGGCCTTTTTTCAATGATACCAAGGGGAAATATTCGCTCTCCCAGCAGGAAATATCGCCGCTCCTCCACCCTGCCGTCGGGCTCCAGCAGCTGCAGCTCACAGGGCACCGCCGTTTGGACGGTGTACCAGGTGCGGATGTCGGCTTCGGCATCGGCCCGGAGGAGGGTCACCTGGGTCTCGTCGTTTTCGTTGACGATGACCCCCGAGGCGATAAGGTCTCCCGGCTGAAGGGTGTCCCCCACCCTCACCAGCGCTTTTCCGGTACGCACCCGGAGGGCGGTGATCACCCCCGCCAATTCGGACACCACGTTGCAGGGTGGCAGATCTTCCGGCTTTTCCACGGGATGTTCCTTCTCCCACACCTGGACGATGGCCTGGGTGCCCTTGAAATTTAATGTAAAGTAGGAATACTTGTCAGTTATTGTCAAAAGTTGATTCCGCATATCCCGGCCGTCCAGTTCCTGTCGGCGGACGCCGGTCTCCAGCCCCACCTGCTTCATGAGGGCCAAAACCTCCTCCGGGGTGGTGGTCTCACAGCCCTCCACCCGGATGGTCCACACGAATCCCGACAGCCAGGCCACCGTGAGGGCACAGGCCAGCAGCCCGGCCCACAGGGCCCACCGCCGGGTGGCCTTCCGGGCCGCAAAGGGCGCGCCCCGCTTTGCCACCACCCGCACCCGGCAGCCGGTTTTCCGGGCATAGGGGTGCAGGGCGGTATAGCCGCCCACCGATACCCAGGCGGTGAAATGGTCCACATCCAGGGTCTCCATCTTCCAAAAGGCCACCCCGTGAAGGGCGCACAGATTGAGGAACCGCTCCACCGCCGCTCCGCGAATGTCCACCTGCAGGCTGCCCCGCAGCCAGTTGCGCAATTTCATCAGCATGGTCTACTCCCTGTCCAGATAGGCGACGCTGGCGATGCGGCCCCGAATGCGGATGCTGTCCCGGTCCATGGCCGTCAGATGCAGGTCGCTGCCCAACACTTCAATGGTCATCTCTTTGGCGGCGATACGGATGCGCTGGGTGCCGTATTCCACGATGCCCAGATGCCGTTCCACCAGTAGCTGCCCGTCGCCGTCCAGCGTCAGCTGCGGAAGCCCCCGCAGCATGCCCTCGGGCACATCCAGCTGCTCTGCCGCCGCCCGTATGCGCGCTTTCAGCCCTGCCGACTGCCTTTGGATGGTTTTCAAGCATGTCAACTCCCTTCCCGGAATACCTTTGCATTGTAGTATATCTTGCAAAGGAGGCCGTCATGCCTGTGAAACGGAAAGTTCCCGTTTGGGGAGATGGAGCCTGCCCGGCGTTGCTGGGCTGTCTGGGCGTGGGGCTTTTGCTGTACGCCAGACCGGTTTCGGCGGCGGTGGCCGACAGCCTTTCCCTGTGCACCGCCGTTCTGCTACCCACCCTGTTCCCGTTTTTCGTGCTGTCTGCCTTGTTGACCCAGAGCTGTACCTTCAAAGGCTGGGGCAGGCTGATGGATGGGCTCTTCGGCCTGCCGGGAGCCATGGCCCCGGCGCTGCTGCTGGGAGCCTTCGGCGGCTATCCGGTGGGTGCCCGGACGGTGGCACAGCTCTATTCCCAAGGCCGGTGCAGCAAGGAGCAGGCCGAAAAGGCACTGGGATTCTGCAACAACGCCGGGCCGGCCTTCGTCATCAGCGCCGTGGGCAGCGGTATGCTGGGCGACGGCAGGCTTGGACTTCGACTGTGGGTCGCGCATTTGGTTTCCGCTCTGCTTTTTGGGCTGTTTTCCAAAAGAAAACCATGCGCTGTAAAGGTAAAGAACCATACACCAAATTTCAGCAAATCACCGGGCGGAACAGCGGCCTTTTTGCAGGCGGTCACCGGTGCCATGGGCGCCTTTCTCAACGTCTGCGCCTTTGTGCTGATTTTCGCGGTACTGCTGTGCCTGTTGGAGCAGCTGCCGTTGCTTTCTTCTCTGCCAGCGCCCTGGGACGGGCTGCTGTACGGCATTCTGGAGCTCACCGGCGGAGCGGCAAGATTGGCCGAAGCCGCCCTCCCCCGGCGGATACTGCTGCCGGCCCTGTCCTTTCTGTGCGGCTGGGGCGGCCTTTCGGTCCAGTGCCAGGCCATGGATCTGCTGCACCGGGCCGGACTGCCCTGCCGGCGCTATCTCAAGTCCAAATTGCTCCACGGCCTGACGGCGGCGGCGCTGTCCCTCTTGATTTCCGGATAAAAGAACGATATAATACTTATAAAGGATGGTGATCACATGCTGTTTGATAAGGATCAGCCCAAAATCTGCGCGTTTTGCTTCTACGGACAGGACTACGGTCCCGACATGATCCTGTGCAGCAAAAAAGGCCCGGTGGGCCTCCAGGATCACTGCTCCAAATATGTCTACGATCCCCTGCGGCGCAAGCCGGCGGGTACGGCCATCCTCCGGCCGATAAAGGACGAAGACGCCTTTAAACTGTAACAAAAAGCCCTCTGCGCAAGGCAGAGGGCTTCTTTTTTTGCATTACAGATTGCTGTCCGACGACACCGTCAGCCGGTCCAAAAGGGTCAGCTCCACCGTTCTGGTGAGGCCCCGGCGGCAGAAGGTGACGGTCACCGTGTCCCCTGCCCGGAAATGATCCCGGACCAGCACCGCGGCGGAAATGGTGGTGACGTTGGTATCATTGATATGGGTGATCACATCCCCGGCCTGCAGGCCGCAATTCTGGCTCTTGTCCACGGCGGTGACATAAAGCCCCTGAGGCAGGCCGTAAAAGCTGGAGGCCATGGCGCTGAGGCGGCTGGCCGTGATGCCCAGCATGGGCCGGGCGGAAACGCTGCCGCTGCGCACCAGCTCTTCGGCAATGGGCCGGGCGGTGTTGATGGGGATGGCAAAGCCCAGGCCCTCATAGCCGCTGACGCTGACCTTGGCCGAGTTGATGCCGATGACTTCGCCTCGGCCATTGAGCAGGGGCCCGCCGGAATTGCCCGAATTGATGGCGGCGTCGGTCTGTAAAAGATTCATGACGGTGTTGTTCACCACCATGGTCCGGTCCACACCGGAAATGATGCCAAAGGTGGTGGTGCCCTGGAGATGACCGGTGGGATTTCCGATGGCCACGGCAGGCTGCCCCACCTCCACCCGGTCGGAGTCGCCCAGTTGCGCGGGGGTGAGGTTTTCGGCGTCGATCTTCAGCACGGCGATATCGCTGTAGCTGTCGTTGCCCACCACAAAGGCAATATACTGCTCCCCCGAATCCAGGGTGACGCTGATGCTGTCACAGCCCTCGATCACATGGCTGTTGGTGATGATATAGCCGTCGGCAGACAGGATGATGCCGCTGCCGCTGCGGCTGGTGATGTAGCCGGTGTAGCTTTCGGCCTCTACGCCCACCACCGAGGCCCTGGCCTTTTTCACCACGGCGGACACGTCGGCCACCTGGATCAGCTGACCGGGCTCCGCCTCGTCAGAGATCTCCGTTTTATCGGAGGGCTCGGGCAAGGTAAAATCGGCGTTTTTCCCGCTCTCCGCAGGCGGCTCGGCAGGCTGGTTCAGAATGGCCAGGTTGAAGCCGCCCGCCTCCGAAGTCTGCCGCAGCAGCTGGAAGGGTGACGCGCTGCGGTTCCAGACCATACCTACGCCGATGATCACGGCGCAGAACATGAGGAAAATGCCGCTGACCACCACCATACTGTGGTGGAACTGCCGGCGGCGCTCCTTTTCCATGCGGATCTCCTCGTAGGTCTTATAGGGAAAGGGCTCCCGATATTCGGTTTGCTGCTTGTTGGGATCGTTCATAGTGGCTCCTTTTCCGGGTGACCTCAGCGTGCCAGAGGCAGAGTGAAGCAAAACTCAGTCTTGCCGTCGCTGCTGCGGACGAAAATATCGCCGCCGTGCTGCTTGATGACGGTTTTGGTGATGTAGAGACCCAGTCCCGAACCGGCGCTGTTGCGATTGCGGGAGGTGTCTCCTTTATAAAATCGGTCAAAGATGAACTTCAGTTTGTCGGGCGGAATCTCGCTGCCGGTGTTGATGATATTGAACTGGAGCTTTCCGCCCGTTTCCGCCATATAGACGGTGATCTTGCCCTCCGCCGGTGTGAACTTCACGGCGTTGTCCATCAGATTGTACACCGCCTGGAAAATGCTGTCGTGCTCGGCCTTGATATTCTGCCGCTCGGGGATATCCAGCTCCACCTCGATCTTCTTTTCGTTGAGCTTTTGCTCAAAGCCGATGACGATGCGCCGCACCAGCTCGCTGAGGTCCACGCTGGTCTTTTCCAGCTCCCGGCCGTTTTCCAGCCGGGACACGGCCAGCATACTGTTGGCCATACGGGAAAGGCGCTTGACCTCGTCGGAAATGATGCGGAGATAGTGTTCCTGCCGGTCGGGCTTGATGGTGCCGTCCAGAATGCCGTCCACGAAGCCGGCGATGGTGGTCATGGGAGTGCGCAGATCGTGGGACACGCTTGCGATGAGGCCCCGGCGGGTCTCCTCGCTGTTCTGCATGGACTCGGCCATGTCGTTGAAGCTCATGGTCATGTCATACAGCTCATCCTGGTATTTGGGCAGGGGCGCCCGGGCGCTGAGGTCGCCGGCGGCAAACCGCCGGGCGGCGATGGCCATATTCTTCAGGGGCCGCACCATGTTGCGCACCACCAGGATGGTGGCGATCAGCGTGAGCAAAAGCACCGTGATGGTCAGCAGGATGAACACACGGGACAGCTTTAAAAACAGCTCGGCCTGGGCCTGGGAGGGCACACAGACGAACACCACGCCCACAGGGCTTCCCGCCGGGTCGGTGACGATCTGGCCCAGAATATAATGGAGCGAGGACAGATAGCCGTAAAAGGTGGCGTTCTGGGTATAGACGCCGTCGGCCATCAGATCGCTCATGGCTACCGTGGGCAGCATCAGCCCGGTTTGCTCCTGGCTGTAGCAGCCGTCCTCATTTGCGATAAAGAGCAGCTTTCCCGTTTCGTCGCCCACGAAGATGGTACCTCCGCTGTCCCGGGACAGCATATTGAGGGCCACCCGGTAGCTGGCGTTGAACTTGTCGTTCCAGTCGGCGTTATCCCGCAACTGGAAATAGGCCTGGGTACTGGCCCAGGCCTGCTGCGCGGTGTCGTTGAGCTGCTGCTGGGTCTCCTCACCGGAAAACCGGTTGACCTGATAGATAAAGGAGCTGCCCAGCACGGTGAAGCCCAGCACGATCACCATGGCATAGATCATGAAATTGCGGGCAAATAAGCTGGTTTTCATGGATGTCTCCCCCGGGGATTATTCTTTGCCGGCGGTGGCCCCTTCCTGCAGTTCAAACTTGTAGCCCACGCCCCAGACGGTCTTGATCTCCCACTGGTCGGATACGCCCTGGAGTTTTTCCCGCAGGCGCTTTACGTGGACGTCCACCGTCCGGGTGTCGCCGAAATAGTCAAAGCCCCAAACGTCGTCCAGCAGCTGTGCCCGGGTGAACACCCGGTTGGGAGAGCTGGCCAGGAAGTACAAAAGCTCGATCTCTTTGGGCGGGATCTCCATCTTGCTGCCCTTGACGGTAATATTATAGGACTGCTTGTCGATGATGAGATTGTCAAAAAGAAGCTTGGGCTCACCAATATCCTGGTCAAAGCGGCGCAGCACCGCCCGGACACGGGCGATGACTTCCCGCATTTCAAAGGGCTTGGTGATATAGTCGTCGGCGCCCAGCTCCAGCAGGGTCACCTTGTCAAACACTTCGCCCTTGGCGGTGAGCACGATCACCGGGGTGTTGGAAAAGGTGCGCAGCTCCCGGATCATCTGGGTGCCGTCCATGACGGGCATCATCAGATCCAGCAGCACCAGGTCGGGATGGGCCCGCTTGAAGGTGCGCAGGCCGTCGGCGCCGTCCTGGGCGGTCTCGATGCGATAGCCCTCCTGGGCCAGGTACAGCTGCAGCAGCTCCCGGATATTGACGTCATCTTCTACAATCAAAATGGTTTTTTCCATAGAGTACGTCCTCCTTTTCTCAGAAAAACGGTTTTATTGCCTCTATTATAAGCGAAAACACGGCAAAAAGCATCACAAAATTGTGAACAAGCGCAATTTCAGCGGCCTTTGAATCGGAAAATCTGTCGATTCTTTTCCGCCCTTGCTATTGACAGAAATCTGTTTCGGATTTACAATAAAAATGGTTCATAGCGTAAACGCTTTTGAGCTGTTGAGCAAATAATCAAAAATACATAAAGAGGTGCTGCAACATGAAATTTTCCGCCAAAGTCGAAAAGTGCGGCCTGTCCCCCATGCGTAAGTTTCATCCCTACGCTGTCAAGGCCAAGGCTGCCGGCAAGTACATCTATCATCTGAACATCGGCCAGCCCGACGTGGAGACTCCCAAGGCTTTCTTTGACGCTGTCAAGAACTTTGAACAGCCCGTTCTGGAGTACGCTCCCTCCCCCGGTATCCCCGTGCTGATCGATGCCATCCAGAAGTACTATGACGACCTGGGCATGCATTTTGAGAAGGACGAGATCCAGATCACTACCGGTGGTTCCGAGGCTCTGCAGATCGTTCTGAACACCATTCTGGACGACGGCGACGAGATCCTGATCCCCGAGCCCTACTATCCCAACTACAACACCATGGTCAACCTGACCGGCGGTAAGATCGTCCCCATCCCCTCCACTCCCGAGGAAGGCTATCACTATGCCGAGCGCTCCAAGATCGAGGCCTGCATCACCGATAAGACCCGCGCCATCATGTGCACCAACCCCGGCAACCCCACCGGCGTCGTTCTGACTCCCGATGAGATGCGTCTGATGGTCGACATCGCCAAGGAGCACAACCTGTTCATCATCGGCGACGAGGCTTACCGTGAGTTCGTCTACGGCGGCGAGCCCCTGCAGTCCCTGGGCCAGTTCGAGGATGCCGCTGAGAACGTCATCGTTCTGGACACCGTTTCCAAGCGCTTCTCCGCTTGCGGCGCCCGTGTTGGCTGCATCATCTCCCGCAACAAGGAGCTGATGGCTCACACCATGAAGATGTGCCAGGCCCGTCTGTGCGTTGCCACCCTGGACCAGATCGCTTCTGCCGCTCTGTACGAAGTCGGCCCCGAGTACTTCGCCGCTGTCCGTGACGAGTACAAGGCCCGCCGCGATACCTGTATGGAAGGTCTGAAGAAGATCCCCGGCGTCGTCTGCGAGTGCCCCAAGGGTGCTTTCTACATCATGGCCAAGCTGCCCATCGATGACGCTGACAAGTTCCAGATCTGGCTGCTGGAAGAGTTCGAGGACAACGGCGAGACCGTCCAGTTCTCCCCCGCTCAGTCCATGTACGCCACTCCCGGCAAGGGCATCAACGAGATCCGTATGGCCTACGTCCTGGAGCAGCACAAGCTGGCCCGCGCCATGGAGCTGCTGGGCATCGCTCTGGAGAAGTACAACGCTCTGAACAAGTAAGTTATCCCTTACATACAAAAGTCGGCCTTTCGGGGCCGACTTTTTGTTGTTTACAATCGTGTCGAATTGGGGTACAATATCATAAATAAAATGGGGAGCCCCGAAAGGCTCCCCTATCGCAAGGCAGCCGGGCCGCCGAAGGGCCGTTCCGCGGAAACGGCCTGGTACAGTCTATGCAGGCCGGCTGCCCTTTGACAGAATACTTGCGGAAAGAAGGTTTTTCCTATGACCATGCTTGCCCCCTCCATCCTCTCTGCCGACTTTGCCAATCTCCAGCGCGACGTGGAACTGGTGCTCAATGCCGGCGCCGACTGGCTGCACGTGGACGTGATGGACGGCCATTTCGTGCCCAATATCTCCATCGGCGTACCCGTTGTCAAATCCCTGCGCAAGGCCACCACCGGCTTTCTGGATGTGCATCTGATGATCTCTCAGCCCGAAAAATACATTGACGCCTTTGCAAAGGCGGGCGCCGATCTGCTGAACGTTCACGTGGAGGCCGAGGGCGACATGGCCGCCATGCTGAAGCACATCCGGGAGCTGGGCTGCAAGAGCGCGCTCACCATCAAGCCCAACACCCCCGCCGAGGCGGTGTTCCCCTATCTGCCCCTGTGCGACATGATCCTGGTCATGTCGGTGGAGCCCGGCTTCGGCGGACAGAAGTTCATGCCCTCCGCCCTGCCCAAGCTGCAGGCGCTGAAGGCCGAGATCGCCCGCCAGGGCCTGGAATGCCTGCTGGAGATCGACGGCGGCATCAACCTGGAAAATGCCAAGGAGGCCGCCGACGCCGGCGCCGATGTGCTGGTTGCCGGCTCCGCCGTGTTCGGCGCCCAGGACGTTGCGGCAACCGTCAAGGCTTTTAAAACTGTATAACTTTAGCGCTTTAGCAATTATGCATTCACTGCATATATTCACTGCCAATTTCAGCGGGTTTTCATCGGAAAACCCGCTGTTTTTGTGCGTACCCTACAATAATCAGCACATTTTTTTGGCAGTTTAAATGGGGTTTTGCACAGAAAGCTATTTACAAACCGTTCAATATTTGGTATACTGAGACCACAAAATACTTACAAAGGAGCGTCTTGTCATGAAACGCAACAATCTCATGAAAGTCTTGCTCGTCACCCTGTGCGTGGCTCTGATGCTGAGCATCGGCTGCTTCGCCGGCGACGAAGCCCCTGCAAGCTTTGCCTACAACACTCTGTGGGCTGCACTGCCCCCCATCATCGCCATCGGCCTGGCTCTGATCACCAAGGAAGTTTATTCTTCTCTGTTCCTTGGTATCACCGTCGGTGCTCTGCTGTACACCGAGTTCTCCTTTATGCCCACCTTCGTGCACATCTTCGAGGGCGGCATCATCGCCAACCTGTCCGACAGCTACAACGTCGGTATTCTGATCTTCCTGGTCATCCTGGGCGTTATGGTCCAGCTGATGAACGCCGCCGGCGGCTCCGCTGCCTTCGGTAAGTGGTCCAACGAGAACATCAAGAGCCGCGTCACCGCTCAGCTGTCCGTTATCGCTCTGGGCTGCCTGATCTTTATCGACGACTATTTCAACTGCCTGACTGTCGGTTCCGTTATGCGTCCCGTTACCGATAAGCACAAGGTCTCCCGTGCCAAGCTGGCTTACCTGATCGACGCCACCGCCGCTCCCGTCTGTATCATCGCTCCCATTTCTTCCTGGGCTGCCGCTGTTACCGGCGTTATCGACGGTGTTGAGGGTCTGGGCCTGTTTATCAACGCTATCCCCTACAACTACTACGCTCTGCTGACCCTGTTCATGATGATCCTGATGACCGTTCTGAAGGTCGAGTTCGGCCCCATGGCCAAGCACGAGAAGAACGCTCTGGAAAAAGGTGACATCTACACCACTCCCGACCGTCCCTATGCCAACGCTACCGACGAGCCCCTGTCCACCAAGGGCAAGGTCATCGACCTGGTCTTCCCCGTTGTTGTCCTGATCGTCTGCTGCATCCTGGGTCTGGTTTACACCGGCGGCTTCTTCTCCGGCGACGCCACCTTCGCCTCCGCCTTCTCCGGCGCTGACGCTTCCCTGGGTCTGACCTACGGTTCTTTCTTCGGCCTGGTCATCACTGTGGTCTTCTACATGATCCGCCGCGTTCTGACCTTCCGTCAGATGATGGATCTGATCCCCGACGGCTTCAAGGCCATGGTTCCCGCCATCCTGATCCTGACCTTCGCTTGGACTCTGAAGTCCATGACCGACTCCCTGGGCCTGAAGGATTTCATCGCTGATATCGTTCGTACCTTCCCCGATACCATGCTGAGCTTCCTGCCCGCAGTCATCTTCCTGATCGCCTGCGTCATGGCTTTCGCCACCGGTACTTCCTGGGGTACCTTCGGTATGCTGATCCCCATCGTCGTTGCCGCCTTTACCGATCCCGCCGTCGGCTTCCTGCCCGGCTATGAGACCATCGGTACCATCCTGGTTTCCGCCTGTATGGCCGGTGCCGTCTGCGGCGACCACTGCTCCCCCATCTCCGACACCACCATCATGGCTTCCGCCGGCGCACAGTGCAACCATCTGAACCACGTTCAGACTCAGCTGCCCTATGCCATCTCCGCCGCCGGTGTGTCCTTTGTGTCCTACCTGATCGCCGGCTTTATCCAGAACTGGATCATCTGCCTGATCATCGCTTTCGCTCTGATGGCTGCCTTCGTGTTCATTGCCAACATCAAGACCACCCAGCAGAAGGCCAAGGCCTAAATCACAAACCACATAAAAGCATCCGCCGGGAGAACTTCTCCCGGCGGTCTTTTTTTATGCAAATACCGTTTCCACGCAGTGCCGGAGGCAGGTCTCCGGCTGATATTGCCAGCGGCTGAGCCGCCCCTCCCGGATCCAATAATCCTCGTCTTCGATCAATCGCTTGCCCTCCCCTGGCAGCACATCCAGAATGGACAGCTTGATCTTCATCCGGTCGGGCAGGACGGACTTTACGAACACCGAAGCAAGCATACCCGGCCGTACCCCCTCGCAAGGCTCGGCAAGCCCGGACAGATTGGGCGCCAGCTCCACAAAGACGCCATAAGGCTCCACGCTGCGGACGATGCCCCGGAGAGCGGTGCCGGCGCGGATGCGCCCGGCATTTTCCATCCAGGTGCCCAGCAGCTCCCTGTGGGTAAGGCAGATGCGCCCGCCGGCCTCCTTACGCAGCACGGCCGCCAGCACGGTCTGTCCCGGCGTGAATCGCTGATTGGCGTGGCTGATGCGGGACACCGAGATATTTTCGATGCCGATCATGGACACCAGGCCCCGGCCCATGTCCACAAACGCGCCGAATTGCTCCAGATGGGTCACAGTGGCCCGGATGATCTCACCGGGGTGCAGATGATCCCGGAAGTGCTCCGATGCCTCCTGCTGCACAAGTCTCCGGGACAGCACAAAGGTTTCCCCATCCCGCCCGATCACCTTGAAGCACACCGGCTTGCCCACCCGGGACAGAATGGCGATCTCCCGGAGATTGCCCCGGTCGGCCCCCAAGCCGGCCTCCTCCCGGGGGATGCGCCCCCGAAACGGTCCCAGGCGCACGTGCAGATCCCTTCGCTCATCGCACATGGTGGCCATTCCCTCCAGCGTTACGCCGTCACGCTGGGCCTCCAACAGCCCCTCTTCGGTGGTCAGACAGGCCCTGTTTTGCTCATTTTCCAGCAAATGCCCCTCCGGCAAATAGATTCCCTGCGGCATTTTTGTTCCTCCTTTTTCTTTCTGCACCATCTATATGCCGCAATTGCTTGTAAATCCCATCTTTTCTTTGTATAATAGAGAAAAGCGAGGTCATTTGCCATGGAAATTCGACTGGACGATATTGTCGTGATGAAAAAGTCCCATCCCTGCGGTGAGAGCAGTTTTTCGGTGCTGCGCACGGGGATGGATATCAAACTGCGCTGCGAGGGCTGTGGGCGGGAAGTCATGCTGCCCCGGCAAAAGGCGGAAAAACAGATCAAATCCATCATTCGCAAGGAGGAAACACCATGTTTGTAGACGGAAAACAGATGCATATCGCATTGAAAAAGGGCGACGTTGGCCGCTATGTGATCGTTCCCGGCGACCCCGGAAGATGCGAAAAGATCGCGAAATACTTTGACGACGCCCACTTCGTGGCCTCCAACCGGGAGTTCACCACCTGGACGGGCACCCTTCTTGGCGAAAAAGTCAGCGTGTGCTCCACCGGTATCGGCGGTCCCAGCACGGCCATCGCCATTGAAGAGCTGGTGGAATGCGGCGCCGACACCTTTATCCGTTTGGGCACCTCCGGCGGCATTGATCTTTCCGTCCAGGGCGGCGATGTGGTGGTAGCCACCGGTGCCGTACGCCAGGAGGGTACCTCCCGGGAATACATGCCTTTGGAATACCCTGCCGTGCCCGATTTTGACGTGGCGCTGGCTCTTCGTGACGGCATCCGGGCCGCCGGTCTCAAGGTGCACACCGGCGTTGTCCAGGCCAAGGACAGCTTTTACGGCCAGCACCGGCCCGCTGTGATGCCCATCGCCCCCAAGCTGGAGTACCAGTGGGACGCCTGGAAAAAAGGCGGCGTGCTGTGCTCCGAGATGGAGAGCGCTGCCCTGTTCACCGTGTGCAATTACCTCCGGGTGCGTTCGGGCGCGGCCTTCCACGTAATCTGGAACCAGGAGCGGCGGGATGCCGGCATCGACGATGTCCACGCCCCCGACATGGAGCCCACCCTCAAGGCCGTTATCGAAGCCCTCAAGCTGCTGATCCAGCGTGACCGGGAGGCCTGGGCATGAGCCGAAAGATCCCCGTGACCCTGACCAATATGTGCATGGTGCAGGACGGCGACCGGGTGCTGGTGCAGAACCGCATCGACCCCGACTGGCCGGGTATTACCTTTCCCGGCGGCCACGTGGAAAGCGGCGAGTCCTTTGCCGCATCGGTCATCCGGGAGGTGTTCGAGGAGACCGGCCTCACCATTGAAAATCCCCGTTTGTGCGGCGTGAAAGAATGGGAGAACAAGGACGGCAGCCGGTACATGGTTCTGCTGTACAAGACCGATCAGTTCTCCGGAGAACTGCAAAGTTCTGACGAAGGGGAAGTCTTTTGGGTCCACTTTGATGAGCTTCCCACGTTGAAACTGGGCCTGGACTTTCAAAAACATCTGGAGCTGTTTTTAAACGATGATCTTTCAGAAGCATTTTATGAAAACACTTCTGAAGGCTGGAAATTACATCTACTGTAAAGTAATACAACTTCACATAATAAAAGCCTCATTTCCAATGCGGAAATGAGGCTTTTTTCATCGATAACCCAGGAAATATACCAACGCCGCCTGCACAAGCAGGATGGCAGGCACGCCGAGGATGAACTTTTTATGCCTGGTTTTGTGGCGCAGCAGCAGCATACTCAAAAGCAGCGCCGGAGAGCCTCCCAGGGCGGCCGTCAGCAGAAGGGTGCCCTCGGGCACACGCCACTTCCCTGCCGCGGCCCGAACCTTATCCACCGTGCACAGGATGAGGGCCACCAGGTTGATCTCCAAAAGATAGACTTGCCAGAGGTTCATCGGATATAGGGCGCGATCATGGCAAAGGCCATTTCGGCCACAACACGGGTAGCCCGTGCGCTGTAGTGGCGCTTGGGGGTGGCTACCTCGCTGAAGAACCCGTCGGGGTCACCGGAAAAGGCATTGTAGGTATCCAGCACGGGCACGTTCCGGATCATGCAAAGCTCGCACAGGGAGCTGTTCCAGCCGGGGAGGCGCATCTGCCCCTCCAGACCGCAGTAATCCTCGGCATACCAGGGGATCAGCAGGCTCATGGGCTGGATCTCCCGGCGCTTGCACAGGGAGAACAGATGGGCCATATCCTCCAGATAGCCCTCCAGGTCGGCATCCTCCTGGCGGACGCAGTTGGTGCCGAAGCCGAAGATGCAGATATCGGCCTCGTTGTCCACCACGCTGGCCTGGAAATTGGCGATGGCGAAATCGGTCTGGGTGTCGCTGACACCGCAATTCAGCACCCGAACCTGCTCATAGCCCGCTTCCCAAAACAGCTCCTGCAGCACTTCGGGATAGGCCTCCTGCCGGGGACCGTCCTGCTGGGTGTCGCCCAGATAATACCGGGTGTTGGAATCACCGAAGCAGACGATGTTCACCGGCTTGTTTCTGTCCAGAATCTTCATGGTAACCTCCCGTTATCCGTTCATTTCCTTCAGTTTCACGGCGATGGCGTCAAAATCGGCCAGAGAAAGGGCTTCGCCACGGACGCCGGGGGCAAATCCCAGTCCGGTCAGCAGCTCTTCAGCCTGGGCCTTGGAGAGGCTCTTGCCGTACTCCATGCAAAGGCCGTTGGCAAAGGTTTTTCTGCGATTGGCAAAGGCCGCCCGGATCACCCGGAAAACCTCTTTCCTTGTGGCCGCCGTCACCGGCGTCTTGTGGGCGTCCAGCCGCAGCACCACCGAATCCACCTTGGGGGCCGGGATGAACAGATCGTGGGGTACGTCCAGGATCATCTCCGGCTGGGCAAAATAGGCCACCTGGGCGGAAAAGGCGCTGTAATCCTTGTCGCCGGGACCGGCGCAGATGCGCTGGGCGGCCTCTTTCTGCACCATAACCACTACGCGGTCAAAGCAGCCGCACTCCAGCAGGGCGGTGATGGCCGGCGTGGTGATATAATAGGGCAGATTGGCACAGGCAATCACCAGGGCGTCGCCGAAATGCTCCTTGCACAGGGCCGGCAGGTCGGTCTTGAGCACGTCGCCCTCCACCAGAGTGAAGTTGTCGTAGGCGGCCATGGTCTCGTTGAGGATGGCCGGCAGGCGGCGGTCCAGCTCCACGGCCACCACCTGTTTGGCCCGCTTGCACAGCTGGGCGCTGAGGGCGCCGATGCCCGGGCCGATCTCCACCACACAGGTGTCGGGAGTGATTCCGGCCCCTTCGGCGATGGCGGCGGGGATCTGGTCGTCGCAGAGGAAATTCTGGCCCAGATCCTTGGAAAATTTGAATCCGTGCCGGGCAAGCAGCAGCTTGATTTGATTGATGTCACAAAGGTTCATTGTATTCACCGTCGTTTACTCGATTCTTGCTCTTTATTATACTTCAGATGGGGTCTTCTGTCCAGCGGCCTTTCGGGTATAGGTCACATAGGTGTACGGGATGCTGCCCCCATGGCTGGGGCCCTCCTCCCGGTCGTAGAGTGTTTCATCAAATGGCGGAAAGAAGGTGTCCCCCTCCACCGTGCAGCCGATCTCGGTGATGTACAGCCTGTCGGCCAGAGGCAGGGCTTCTTCGTACAGCTTCGCGCCGCCGGCGATATAGATATCCCGGTCCCCGGCCAGGGTCATAGCCTCTTCCAGGGTCGCCGCCGTCAGCAGGTCTTCACCCTCATAGCGCCGGGTGGCAGAAAGGATGATGTTCCGACGGCCGGGCAGCGGCCGGCCGATCTCCTCATAGGTGCGGCGGCCCATAATGACGGCGTTGCCAAGGGTCAGCTCCCGAAAGCGCAGCTGTTCGCCGGGGATCTTCCAGGGGATCCGGCCATCCCGGCCGATGACCCGGTTTTGCGCGTATGCCACAATGATAGCGATCACGGTGCCACCTCCCTTTTATTGTTACATCATAGCACAAGAATGGAAAAAAGACCACCCGGAATCGGGTGGTCTTTTGCAAAATCATTCCATCAGCAAGCGATAGGGCTGGTTATCGCTGTGCCACGACCATTTTTCAAAAAAGGTCTTGATCTGATTGTCCATGTAGTAGGGATTGATATCCTGTTTCATAGCAGGCGGATCGTCATTTTCCGACAGGGACGCGAACAGTTCCGCGATATCCGCGTTCAGCCGGGAAAGATACTCCAGTTCCTCGTTACTGATCTGCCCGTCCTTCATGATACCATTACATACAACGCCGTTGGTTTCCCACCAACCGGCAACAAGGGTGTGGGCAATATACTGAAAGTCAAACAGACCGGTATAACAGTTTCTACTTCCGGTGGTTTGGAAACAAGTGGCGTAGATCTTCTGGGTGGTGTGCAGTTCGTTAAACAGATTGGAAAGATAAATGAGTTTATTGCCGGTTTGTTCATCCACGGGCCGCGCACCGGGGACGGAAACGATGTGCTCCAGTTCATAAGCAATATCAAACAGCAGATGATAGGTTTGGGCTGTCATCACGTTTTCCATGCGATCTTTTTCTTTTGCGGCGGTGATGTTTTTCCAGATGGAAACAGCGAAAAGGAGTGCGAAGATTGCAACAAGCCACAAAGCGGTTTTTCGTTTCATTTTACGCTCCTTTCGAGGGATTGCTAATGAAGTTTTTTGTTCTATTGTAGCACAATGATATGCTTTTGAAAATACGGCACAAAAAATTTTACAGTATTTCCGCTTAAAACGGAAAAAAAAGACCACCCGGAATCGGGTGGTCTTTTGCAAAACCGTAAAATACGATCAGCGCTTGGAGAACTGGGGGGCGCGACGAGCGGCCTTCAGACCGTACTTCTTACGCTCCTTCATACGAGAGTCGCGGGTCAGGAAACCGGCGGCCTTCAGAGCGGGACGGAACTCGGCATCAGCCTGGATCAGAGCGCGGGACAGACCGTGACGGATAGCACCAGCCTGGCCGGTGAAGCCGCCGCCCTGGACCTTGACCTCGACGTCGAACTTGCCTTCGACACCGACGCACTCGATGGGCTGCTTGACGATGTACTTCAGGGTCTCCATACCGAAGTAGTTATCCAGAGTACGATTGTTGATGGTGATGACGCCGGTGCCGCCGGGGATCAGACGGACGCGAGCAATGGAGCTCTTTCTTCTGCCGGTGCCGTAGAAATAAGCCTTCTTAGGTGTATACATGTTCGGTTACCTCCCCTTCTTATTCAGCCCACATTTCGGGCTTCTGAGCGGCATTGTCATGCTGCTCGCCTTCGTAGATCTTGCAGCGCAGCAGAGACCAGCGGCCGATGCTGTTCTTGGGCAGCATGCCCTTGATAGCAATCTTCATTGCCAGGCAGGGCTTCTTGGCCATCAGGGTCTTGTACTGGGTCTCCTTCAGACCGCCGACGTAACCGGAGTGGGTACGATAATACTTATCGATCAGCTTGTTGCCGGTCAGCACAGCCTTACCAGCGTTGATGATGATGACATAGTCACCGCAGTCAACATGGGGGGTGTACTCAACCTTGTGCTTGCCCTTCAGCAGGGAAGCGGCAGTGGCAGCCACGCGGCCCAGGGGCTTGCCGGCGGCGTCCAGGATGTACCATTTGCGTTCAATGGTCTCGTTCTTTGCCATGAAAGTGGACATGTTCTCTTCCTCCATTATATTTCAACTATTAAAATTGAACGAAATTTTTTCGGCTTTATTGTTATATCATACAAAGCCTTCTATGTCAACAACTTTTTTTGGAAAAATCAATTTACAAATCGGGCGCTTCGTTTTTCGCCGTTTTGCTCGATTTTACGCCTGTTTTCTAAAAAGCAATTTTACTTTTTTCGCTTGCACTTTTTCCTGATTTTCAGTAGAATCGTTGCAGGAGCTGATGTATCATGCAAAAACTCATGTCCCAGGTGCGCAAGTGCGTGCGGGATTACAACATGCTGGAGCCGGGAGACCGTGTGGTTGCAGGGGTTTCGGGCGGCAAGGACTCTCTGGCCCTTCTGCGGCTGATGGCCGAGCTGCGGGACCACTCCCCCGTCCCCTTTTCCCTGCACGCGGTGACCCTGGACATGGGGTACAAGGAGATGGACTTCTCTCCCGTTGCCGATCTGTGTGCCCGGCTGAAGGTGCCCTACACCGTCAAGCAAACCCAGATCCGGGAGATCGTTTTTGACATCCGCAAGGAGGATAATCCCTGCGCTTTGTGCGCCAAGCTGCGCCGTGGCATCCTTAACGATGCCGCCCTGGAGCTGGGGGCCAACAAGGTGGCCCTGGGCCATCATTACGACGATGCCATCGAGACCTTTCTGCTGTCCATGATCTATGAGGGGCGCCTCAGCAGCTTTTTGCCGGTGACCTATATGGACCGCACCGGGCTGACCCTCATCCGGCCCATGCTGTATCTTCACGAAAAGACCATCAGCAACTTCGTGGCCCGGGAAAGCCTGCCGGTGGTGCACAACCCCTGCCCCGCCGACAAAAACACCAAGCGGGAGGATGTGAAGGCCCTGCTCTATGAGCTGGAGGGCCGGTATCCCGGACTGAAGGACAACATTTTCGGCGGCCTGCAGCGCTCTCCCCTGCCCGGCTGGAAACCGGTGAAATAAATCACAAGGGCCTGCTGCAAAACACCTGTCATTCTGAGGACAAGGTCCGAAGAATCTCCACCCCAGGCAGAATCTGCCGATATGGGGAGATCCCTCGACTGTGCTCGGGATGACATGATGGGTGTTTTGCAGCAGGCCCTTTCTTTTTATGCTTCCACCTCTTCGGGGATATCCAAAATCTGAGGCTCATGGCCGGTGCGGAGGAAGTACTTGTGCAGCAGATCGTCGGTTTTCATGGCGATGCTGGCGTTGTTCTTCAGGGGGTGCATACCCACCTCGTCCAGGGACAGCACATCCCGGTCGATGAGCAGGTTCACCTGGTGGCCTTCATCAAACACCAGGCCCAGGGGGGTGATGGAGCCGGGCTCCACGCCCAGCAGCTCATAGAGCTTGTCGGCCTCACCGAAGCTCAGGCGGGAAGAGCCGATGAGCTTGGACACCACAGAGGTCTTGAACCGCTTGTCGGCACGGATGAGCAGCAGATAAAACACCGTCTTCTGGCGGTTGCACAGAAACAGATTCTTGCAGATGGGGGCGCCCAGCTGCTTTTCGGCCTCGGCCAGTTCCTCCATGGAGCCGGCTTCGGGGTGCTCCACCTTGCGGTAAGGGATGTTCAGTTCTTCCAGCAGGGCGTACATGCTCTGGGGATCACAACGGTTCATTTGGAAAGTTCCTCCTTGGATTTTCTTCCGGGTAATTTCACTTCGGTGACCAGAATGGCGCTGACGATGAGGGCGCCGCCGATAAACAGACGGGCCGAGGGCTCGTCATAGCCCAGCACCACCGACAGGGTGCAGGCAAAGACCGATTCGATGGTGTAGATAACGGCGGCCTTGGTGGGCGGCACGAACTTCTGGGCATAGCTCTGGCAGAGGCCCGAGCCGATGGTGGGAAAGAGCACCAGCAGGATGACGGTGGTGAAGAACTTGCCCACGGCTACCCCCTCCATGGTGAAGCCGCCGGAGAACAGGGCCACGGTGCCCGAAATGGCGGAGGCGAACATCAGCGGCAGGATGGTCAAAAGGGTGGTCTTGGTGGTGCGGCCGCACCAGGTGATACAGGTCACCTGGAAGGACCAGCAGACGGCGCAGCCCAGGGTGATCAGATTGCCCAGGTTGAACTGCAGGCCCTCACCGGGAGCCATATTCAGCACGTACAGACCGGCCACGCACAACGGCAGGGCCAGAAAGACGGTCTTTTCGGCCTTTTGCCGGAGGATCATCCAGGAGGTGATGGGCACCAGCACCACATAGGCGGCGGTGATAAAGGAGCCGTTGGCCGGGGTGGTGTACAACAGGCCCCACACCTGGGTGGCCTGGCAGAGGTAATACAAAACGCCCAGGATCAGGCCGTGGAGCCAGTCCTGTTTGGTGGCCTTCCGCACGTCCTTCCAGAAGAAGGGCAGCATGAGGAGCACCGCCATGGCATAGCGGATGGAAACATAGGCATTGGTGTCGATACCGGTGTTGGCGATGTCCTCGCACCAGACAAAGGACGCGCCCCAGAAGAGGGTGGCCATCAGCAGCAGCGTTTCCATAAAAAAGGGACGCTCATTCAGCGGTTTTTTCAATTGACAAGCCTCCTTTTTCGGATTTCATAACCATGTTATTATACCGATATTTCCCGTTGGTGTCAATGTGCTTGCCGAGATAGGCGGGGTGTGGTACACTAAAGAAAAATCCCCCGGGAGGTTTTCTTATGCACCGGAAACAAATCCTTTTCTTTGACCTGGACGGCACCCTCACCGATTCGGCACCCGGTATCCTCAACAGCGTCACCTATGCCCTGGAAAAGATGGGCATTCCCGTGGAGGACCGCCGGGCGCTCTACCGCTTCATCGGGCCTCCCCTGCTGGACTCTTTCCGGGATTATTACGGTATGGACAGCAAGCGCGCCGAGCAGGCGGTGGCCTTTTACCGGGAATATTTCTCGGCAGGCGGTCTGTTTGAAAACAGCGTGTACGAGGGGATCCCTTCCCTGCTGGCCGACCTCCGGGCGGCGGGAAAGACTCTGGCGGTGGCAACCTCCAAGCCGGAGGTCTTTACTCACCGCATTCTGGAGCGGTTCGACCTGGCCAAGTATTTTGATTTCATCGGCGCGGCCACCCTGGACGAAAGCCGCAACCAAAAGCACCAGGTGGTGGCCCACACCCTTGCCCTGTGCGGCCATCCGCCCCTGGACAGCGTGGTGATGGTGGGCGACCGGCACCACGACGTGGAGGGCGCCCGGGTCAACGGGCTGGAGACGGTAGGCGTGCTCTACGGCTTCGGTGACCGGGCCGAGCTGGAGCAGGCCGGTGCCGCCGCCATCGCCGAAACGGTGGCAGACCTGCGGAAGATTTTGTTGGGATAAGAAAAAAGCACCCCGTTTGGGGTGCTTTTCTTTATGTTTACAGCAGGTCTTTTGCCGCCTGGGTCAGGGGGATGAGATCCTCCTTGCCCAGCAGGGCGATGTCGAACTTGCGGTTGAGGGCGGCGAAATGCTGCACGCCGAAGGCGATCTTCCGCAGATAGGAGAACACGCCGATGGCACCGGGAGAAAAGCTGTCGGCCTGGGTGCCGTAAAGGGCCCGCAGGTCGGGCAGGTCGGCAAAGATCTCCTGGACGGTGGTGCCGTACTTCTGCAGATGGGCGGGCACGTTGCCGCTTTCGATGAGCTTGCCCACGGCGGCGGCGTTCATGGCGGCGGCCATGGCGGCCCGGCAGAGGCCCACGGTGGTGACCTTTCCGCCGCCCAGGGCCAGGGCCTTGAACACGTCGGCCTCCCCGGCAAAGCCGCCGGTGATGTTGATGGCGGGCAGGTAATCGTACTGGTCCTGCAGCTTTTCCAGAATAGAAACCACCTGGGCCTCCATGGTCACGGTGGGCTGGCACCATTCGTTCATCATGGCGCAGGGGCTGTAGCCGCTGCCGCCGCTGGCGCCGTCAAAGGTGACCATATCCACCTGGTTTTCGGCGGCGATGCGCAGCACCCGCTCCATGTCGGCGGGATCGTAGCCGGCCATCTTGAAATAGACATTCTCCAGTCCCAGGGCCCGCAGCTGGGCGATGCGCAGACGGAAGAACTCCTCGTCCCACAGAGGCAGACGGCCGTACATATAGAAATTGGGGCAAGTGCGGTTGGCATAGGCCTGCTGCACGGCGGGGTCGGAGGGATCGGGATGGACGATGAAGCCCATCTGCTGCTTTTTCAGCGCGGTCTCCAGATCGGGCAGGCGGTTCACCGGCTGGGTGCCCTTGGCCGACTGGCCGAACTTGAACTCGATGGCCTTGGCGCCGTACTTGGTGATGGCGATCTCAGGCACGCCCAGCAGATCGTCCTCCACGTTGCACTGGGGCACGATCTGGCCGTAGCCGCGGTAATACTTGTTGAAGCTGTCCAGGATCTCACCCAGGAAGGGGAAATCCACGATCCTGCCGTTTTCGATCTTCAGACCGGGATCCTTGCTCTTGGCGTCCTCGCCCACCATACAGGTGACGCCTGCCATGGCGGCGCCGGCGAAATAGTCCTTCCAGTTGAGCTTGATAAGGGCGGGCAGAACGATGGGCATGGCCAGCTTGACGGGATGGACCTTGCCGTACTGCCGCTGGGTGTTCACGTTGAACACGGTGGCCTGTTCATAGGTGGGCTCCACGCCTTTGGCGCCGAAGACCCGGCCGTTGATGTTGAAGTGGGAATAATCCAGCGGATAGACCTTTTCCGAGGCGATCTGGTTGGCGCCGGTGGTGGTGGGATACACCGTCTGGGCACCCAGCACGGCGGCCAGGCCGATCTCGCAGGGAGTGGCACAGCCCTCCACACACATGGAGCACATGCCGGAGGTGGTGGTGAGATGGCTGCTGCGGTTATTGGTGGCAGCAAAGCCGGAAGTGAGATTGGGGGAATAAGACACAAAAAGACCTCCCTTTTTTGATTTCTTGCGCTTCTATTCTATACCCCTTTTCGCCAAATGTCAAAAAAAGCACCTCTTTCGAGGTGCTTTTCTCTTACAGGAAGAAGGTATGACCGCCGATGACGGTATAGACCTGGCGGTTGCGGCCCGCCCAGCAGGTGGGGGCCACTTTGTTGCTGGCAAAGAAGAAACAGCCGGGCGCGGTCTCATAGCCCTCCAGGGCCAGCTTTGCGGCCAGCCAGCAGGTCTCGCAGGGGTCCTTGAGAATGCTCTTGGAGGACCGCTTGACGAACTGCACGCCGTTGCGGGTGTCAAAGATGACCTCCTCGGCGGTGTTGGGGAAGCCGGCGTCACGCATACGGTTGATGATGACATTGGCCACGGCTACCTTGCCGTCCAGGGGCTGATTGCAGGATTCATGCCGCACGATGCGGGCGATCCACAAAAGATCCTCCTGGTCATAGAAGGTCTCGCCGCTTTCCAGCAGCGCTCCGCCCTCCAGAAAGGCAGTTCTGGTGATATTGTCCCAGGTGACGGTGCAGGAAAACACCTTGGCGGCGTCCCGCAGGGGGATCATGGCCATGCCCTCGTCTGCCGAGCAGGGCCGGGCCATGTACCAGCAGCGGCCGTTGGCGCGGGCCAGCCGGTCACCGGGATAGATCTCCATGTTCAGTCCGTCCTCACGGGTGATGAAGATGGTCTGGGCGGCTTTGTCCCAGTTGACCGTGCAGCCCATGGCCTCGAAAAAGTCACGGACGGGCACGCAGGTCATGCCATTGTACAGACGGGCGTAATTTGCCAGAGCCATGGCCTCTCCGTTGAAGAACACCCCCACGGCGTTGGGATCGGTGAAGGGCACGAAGGTCTCTTCGGCCTCCTCCTCTTCCCGGGTATCGTCGGTCTGCAGCAGGCTTTCAAAATCGGCGGTGAGCAGGCTTTCCTCCGGCACGGAGACTTCCTGTGTGAGGATGGCCTGGGCCACCGCATCGGTCAGGTCGCTTTCCGGTTTGACACCGGCAGCCAGGCCGGTGACGGGCACAGCCGTCATCACAAAGCTCATGGCAGCAGCAACCAGACGCTGATATCGTCGTTGCAAAACACTCACATCCTTTGAGATTGTAACAAAATCGTTTTTGTTGTAACCATTTTGTAATATGGCCTATGATAACACAAAACCGGGAAATGTCAAGGAAAAGCCTTCAGTTTTCCCGACAAAACCTGCAAATTTTAGTGATTTTGCACAACGTTTTTGGCCCGAAAACACAAAAAAAGCCCCGGAAAACCGCACCTTTCGGGGGTTTTCCGGGGACGAAAATCAAGCCTTTGCCCGCTTTTTTACCTTATCCTGGAACACACGGACACCCAGCCACCACAGGGGGATCAGGTACACCAGCGCCGACCAGAGGATGGCCTCGGCGCCTACGCCCAGCATCTCCAGCGGCACGGCGCAGGCGATGCACCAGGGGCACAGGGCCACCATCACCACGATGGTGTTGGCAATGTCCTGGACCATCTCATCCACGTGCTTGCCCTCCTTTTCGTAGACCGGGCCCAGCAGCTGATGGATCATCATGATACCGATGGTCTGGTTGCAGAATACCGCCATGATGACGCCCGACATCACCGTCATGACGCCGCAGCAGGTGATCTTTTTGCAGTAACCTGCCAGCCGCTCCTGGATGCCGTCCAGCATCCGGGTGCCCTCGAAAATGCCCGAATAGGCGCTGGAAAGGACAATGATGCAGGACACGGTGAACATGGACATGACGCCGCCGCCCGAAAGGATTTCGGTCAGCACCGGGTCGGCGGGGGTATAGCCAAATATCGCGGATTTCAACGCCGCGGGCAGCGATTGGCCTTGACTGGTGACGGTAAGTACAAAGCCGGCAGCGGCGCTGAGACCCATGGCGGTGCGCACCTTGACCTTGCACAGGGGCAGCACCAGCATGATCACGGCGGGCAGGGCGCACCAAAGGGACAGGTCAAAATTGTCTGCGATGCGCTCCAGCAGGCTGCCGTCCCCCGCCGTCAGGGGATACCGGGGCGACAGGAAGGCGTAAAAGGCAGTGGTGGCGATCATGGGCACCAGGGCGCTCTTCAGCATACCCCGCACATTGTGAAAAATGTCGGTGCCGGTGATGGTGGCCACCAGATTGGCACAGGAAGAGGCCGGTGAGGTGCGGTCACCGAAATAGGCGCCGCTGAGCACCACGCCTGCCATCAGCGCCGGGGGCACGCCGCCCGAACGGGCGATGGTCATCAGAATGACGCCCACCGTGCCGGTGATGCCGAAGCTGGTGCCCAAAGCATAGCCCAGCAGGCAGGTCAGCCCAAAGCCGGCCAGGATGAACCAGCCGGGCGGGATCAGCCGGATGCCGTGATAGACAAAGAAGGTGATGGTGCCGCCCGACCGCCACAGGGCGGTGAGCAGGCCGATGAGAATAAAGATCTTCACTACGATGAGGCCCCGCTTGGCGCCGGCCTTCATCATGGGGAGCAGTTCTTCCCTGGTAAAGCCGCGGCGCCGGGCCACGGTGTAAAAGGTCACTAGCCCCACCGAAAGGGCCACCAGCATGGCGTTTTGGGTGCCCTGCATGACGCACAAAAGCATCACAGAGCCGAAAATCAGAAAGGCGATCAGAAGATCCATAATTATCCCTCTATTTCAGTCGTCCGGCCGCCATCTCCATACGGATGGGGGCCTGGGCGGCAATGGAGTCGTCGTGGGTGATCATGACAATGGTCTGCCCTTCCCCGTGCAGCTGCCGGAGGATGGACAGGATCTCTCTGGAAGAGGCACCGTCCAGGTTGCCGGTGGGCTCGTCGGCCAGGATCAGCGGCGGATTCTGGGCCAGCACCCGGGCGATGGCCACCCGCTGCTGCTGCCCGCCCGAAAGCTCGGCAGGCCGGTGCAGAGCCCGCGGGGCCAATCCCACCCGCTCCAGGGCTTCCAGAGCGGTCTGGCGCCGCTCCTTGCGGGAAATGCCCCGGAGCACCAGGGGCAGCTCCACATTTTCCAGGGCCGACATGGAGCCGATGAGGTTAAAGCTCTGAAAAACGAAGCCGATCTTCCGGTTGCGCAGATCGGCGGCGGCCGCGCCGCCCAGCTGTTCCACCGTCTGTCCGTCCAGCCGGTAAAGGCCGCTGTCGGGCCGATCCAGACAGCCCAGAATGTTCATCAGCGTGGTCTTTCCGCTGCCCGACGGGCCGGTGATGGCCACAAAGCCGCCCTTTGGCACGTGAAGGGACACGTCCGCCAGGGCGTGGACCGTGCTGCCCCGTTTTTCATAGGTTTTTGTGATGTGTTCCAGTTGGATCATACCATCCCCTCCTTCGGGGATAGTATGGACAAAAGCAGGCGAAAGTTACGCCTCTTCTTCCTCCCGGTCCAGCATGCCGATCTTACGCACGTCGGTCATAGGGGTGTCGGGGAACATCTTCCGGGCCACCAGGCGGTAGATAGGCAGGCCCTGGAGGGAGAAGTTGCGCTCGTATTCGGTCATCACGTTGGGGGTGTCGGTGGCGTGGAGGTTAAAGGTCACCTCAAACAGGCCGTAGCCGAACTGGCTGAAATAGCAGATGCTGTGCTCAAACAGGGGCCGGTTGTCGGTTTTGAAGCAGATCTCGCCCCGCTCCTTGAGGAAGCGCTGATAGACCGTCAGGAAGGCCGGATGGGTCAGGCGGCGCTTGTGCTGGCCCTTGGGGGGCCAGGGATCGGAAAAGTTCAGATAGATCCGGTCGGCCTCGTCCTTGTCAAAGACCAGATCCAGCCGGGAGGCGTCGTAGGAGATAAAGAGCAGGTTGTCCAGCTGCTCCTTCTGGGCCTTTTCCATGGCGATGAGCAGCACGCTCTCCACCCGCTCCACGGCAACAAACAGCTGGTCGGGGTTCTGCTTGGCCATCTGGACGATAAAGCCGCCCTTGCCGCAGCCGATCTCCACGTTGAGCACGGTGCCGGCGTCGCAGCCGAAGTGCTCACGCCACTTGCCCCGCAGTTCTTCGGGGTTCAGGACCTGTACATCTTCACAGGCCTCCATCCGGCCGGTGAGATTCTTTTTCTTTCGCATTCTCATGGGGTTGTCCCTCGTTTTCTCTGTAATTGGGGCATGTGCCCAAAATATTATACTGTATGGGGCGGCCTTTTCGCAAGGGGTTGACGGAAACACCGTATAAAATATATAATTTAGCGGAAAAGACAAATCTGTTTGATAGGAGGACCTATGAAAAAACAACTGCATCCCGTACTGCGATATGTGGGAATTCTTGCAGCCAGCCTGCTGTACGCCGCGGCCATCGCCCTGTTTCTCGATCCCAACCAGCTGGCGCCCGGCGGTGTCAGCGGTATCGCCATTATCCTCAACCGCCTGACAGACCTGCCCACCGGTACGCTGATCCTGATCATGAACGTTCCCCTGCTGGCCCTGGGCATGTGGAAACTGGGCTGGAAGTTCGTGCTGTCCACCATGGTCGCGGTAGCGGCCTCGTCGGTGTTCACCGATCTGCTGGCACCTTACGGCCCGCTGACCACCGATCCCCTGCTGGCCGCCTGCGCCGGCGGTGGGCTGCTTTCGGTTGGCATGGGCATTCTGTTCAAGCTGGGAGCCACCTCGGGCGGCACCGACATCCTCATCCGCGTGATCAAGCTGAAATATAAGCACCTCAAGACCGGAAGCCTGTTTTTGGTCACCGACTGCTGCGTCATCGCCACCTCTGCCATCGTGTTCGGCAACATTGATCTGGCGCTGTACGCCGCCATCGCCACCATCGTTTCCTCCTTCTGCCTGGATCTGGTGCTGTACGGCCGGGACGAAGCCAAACTGGTCTATCTGATCACCGATCATGAACGGGCCATTGCCGACCGGCTGCTGCAGGAACTGGAGATCGGCGTCACCTATCTGCAGGGCCAGGGCGCTTACACCCGGGACAGCAAACAGGTCATCTTCTGCGCCATGCAGAAGCGGCTTCTCCCCCGGGTGCAGGAGATCGCCATGGAAGAGGACCCCTGCGTTTTCCTTATCGTGACCTCGGCAAGCGAGATCTTTGGCGAAGGATTCAAGGATATTTCGGCGCCCCGATTGTAAATTGTCAAAAAAATCGAAAAAAACACTTGACTTTCCGGCTGTCTTTTGGTATTCTATATGGGCAGTCAGGAAACGCGGATTTAGCTCATCTGGTAGAGCGCCACCTTGCCAAGGTGGAGGTAGCGAGTTCGAGCCTCGTAATCCGCTCCACTGATGCCCGCTTGCAGCGATGCAAGCGGGCATTCTCAACCAAATATGCGGATTTAGCTCATCTGGTAGAGCGCCACCTTGCCAAGGTGGAGGTAGCGAGTTCGAGCCTCGTAATCCGCTCCAC
>JAFXDF010000014.1 GCA_017521295.1 Clostridia bacterium
GTACCCTGGGCCAGGAAGTCGATGCCTTCCAGCTTGGCGGCCTCTTCGTCAAAGACCTTGATGAACTCGGCGCCGATGATCTTGCGCTTCTTTTCGGGATCGGAAACACCGGCCAGCAGATCCAGGAAGCGGTCGGTGGCGTCCACATAGATCAGGTTGGCATCCAGTGCCTTGCCAAAGACCTCGATGACCTGTTCACTCTCGCCCTTGCGCATCAGGCCGTGGTTCACGTGGACGCAAACCAGCTGCTTACCAATGGCCTTGATAAGCAGAGCGGCGACTACAGAAGAATCCACACCGCCGGACAGGGCCAGCAGCACTTTTTTATCGCCCACCTGCTCGCGAACCAGCTTGACCTGCTCTTCGATGAAAGCGTTGGCCAGTTCGGGGGTGGTGATGCGGGGCATTGTCTCCGGTCTTACATTGTTAGACATACAGTATCCCTCCAATGAAAATGGTATAGATAGTATAGAAACATTGAAATAATATCCGAAATTATCATAACCGAAAATTGGTTCCACTGCAATCATTTTTTCTTCCTCATCCCGGAGGTTTGCATCAAAAAAAGGCTTCACGCAAGGGTGAAGCCTTTGAAGGACGGCAAACAGCGATCACAGGAACTTGAGCAGTCCCAGAATCAGCAGATGAAGCGGGTAGAACGCGTAATAAACATATTGAAGCGTCTTGCTGTGATAACCCTGCTTGCCGCGATACAGCCAAATGGGGATCAGCGCCAAAAGGGCGAGACCCTGGCGAACGAAAAAATAGGTTTCACCGAAAAGCTGCAGCTCATAGGCAAACCCGCCCAGCAGCTCCACGTTGATGTACCACAGGCAGATCAGCTGGCCGAGATAGCACCACCATTTCCTCTGCCGGAAGAAATAGAACACAAGGACGGTCAGAATGCCCGCGTGGTAGAAATCCACCATGGTCAGCAGACCCGCGATATAACCGATCAGCACGGACGCACATCCAACGAGCAGACGGAGCCAGAGCTTTTTCTTCGCTTTTACTTTCTCATTCCAATGGATCAGACCGAGCGAGATCAAAAAGCTCCACAATACGTTTTGGTGAACGGGGTAAAAAAGCCGGCTGCCCATGGCAAGGTTAAACGGGATCTCCGAAAGAAGAGCAAAGACAAACAGTCTTTTCACATACTTTTTCAAATTGCCGGTGCGGAAATATCCTTCCACGATCATAAAGGCGAAGATCGGGAAGGCAATGCGGCCGATACAGGTCAGCCAGTCGTTTCCCGGGACGATGGTGCCCCAGAGATGGTCGCACAGCATAAACGCCATTGCCATCATGTGCAGCGACATGGAAGATGTCTCTAAGCGCGATCGATGTTCCATAAAAGCCTCCAAACCATTTTCTGTAAACATACTATACCGCATTTCGCGGCCGGACTCAAGGGGCAGATGGATGAAACACAGATTTGCTTTTATCCCTTGACAAACGCTTGCGGGTTTGGTATATATAATAATAGCTGTATTACTGACGGAAGTGGAATGACCACATGAAGTACAGCCGCGGAACACCGCTATTGCCGACCGTCTGGGCGTACTACATGAGTAGTGCGTCCTTTTTTGTTTTAAGGACGCAACAAAGGAGGAAAATTACTATGGAATTCAAAACCGACATCGAGATTGCACAGTCCACCCCCATGCGCCCCATTACCGAGATCGCCAAAACTGCCGGCGTTGACGCACAGTATCTGGAGCTCTACGGCAACTACAAGGCAAAGGTGGATTACCGCCTGCTGAAAGAAAACACCAATCCCGACGGCAAGCTGATCCTGGTCACCGCCATCAACCCCACCCCCGCCGGCGAGGGTAAGACCACCACCACCGTGGGTCTGGCCGACGGTCTGAAGAAGCTGGGCAAGAATGTTGTGGTCGCCCTGCGCGAGCCCTCTCTGGGCCCCGTGTTCGGCGTCAAGGGCGGCGCTGCCGGCGGCGGCTACGCTCAGGTCGTTCCCATGGAGGACATCAACCTGCACTTTACCGGCGACTTCCACGCCATCGGCGCTGCCAACAACCTGCTGGCCGCCATGCTGGACAACCATATTCAGCAGGGCAACGCACTGGGCATCGATGTCAAGCGCATCGTCTGGAAGCGCTGCGTGGACATGAATGACCGCCAGCTGCGCAACGTCATCGACGGTCTGGGCGGCCGTATGCAGGGCGTGCCCCGTGAGGATGGTTTCGACATCACCGTGGCTTCCGAGATCATGGCCGTTCTGTGCCTGGCTTCCGATATCACCGATCTGAAGGCCCGCCTGGCCCGTATCGTGGTGGCCTATACCTATGACGGCAAGCCCGTCACCGCAGCCGATCTGAAGGCACAGGGCGCTATGGCCGCTCTGCTCAAGGACGCCCTGAAGCCCAATCTGGTCCAGACGCTGGAAGGCACCCCCGCCTTCATCCACGGCGGCCCCTTCGCCAACATCGCGCACGGCTGCAACTCTGTGATGGCCACCAAGATCGCCATGAAGCTGGGCGACTACGCCGTCACCGAAGCCGGTTTCGGTGCCGATCTGGGTGCTGAAAAGTTCCTGGACATCAAGTGCCGTCTGGCAGGTCTGAAGCCCTCTGCCGTTGTTGTGGTCGCCACCGTCCGCGCGCTGAAGAATCACGGCGGCGTGCCCAAGGCCGAGCTGAACAACGAGAATCTGGAGGCTCTGGAAAAGGGTCTGCCCAACCTGCTGCAGCACGTTTCCAACATCACCAACGTCTATAAGCTGCCCTGTGTGGTGGCCATCAACGCCTTCCCCACCGATACCGCCGCCGAGCTCAAGCTGGTGGAGGACAAGTGCCGTGAGCTGGGCGTCAACGTGGCCCTGTCTGAAGTCTGGGCCAAGGGCGGTGAGGGCGGCAAGGCTCTGGCCGAGGAGGTCATCCGTCTGTGCGAGCAGCCCAACGACTTCTCCTTCGCCTATGACGTGAAGGATTCCATCGAGAAGAAGCTGAACGACATCGCAAAGAACATTTACCATGCCGACGGCGTGGCACTCACTGCCGGCGCCCGCAAGCAGATGGCTGAGCTGAATGCCCTGGGCTTTGGCGAACTGCCCATCTGTATGGCCAAGACCCAGTATTCTTTCTCTGACAACCCCGTTCTGCTGGGTGCTCCCACCGGCTTCACGGTCACCGTCCGCAACCTCAAGGTTTCTGCCGGCGCCGGATTCCTGGTGGCGCTGACCGGCGATATCATGACCATGCCCGGTCTGCCCAAGGTTCCTGCCGCGGAGAAGATCGACGTGGATGAAAACGGAAAGATCACCGGTTTGTTCTAATAAATAAAACACACAAAAGGGTTTGCTTCAATTCAGAGGTAAACCCTTTTGCCGTTCATGATCGGCGGCGGTTGGCAACGCGGATTTTTTGTGTTCCGTGTGCCCCGTGCCGTATTGTGTGTTCTTTTCAAATGTGATAAAATGTAAAAGAAAGTAATCTTTTGGCAAAGTTAATCTCTATTTTTAGGAGGAATTCCGCATGAAACTTGTTTATACCGGCAAGACCAAAAATGTGTACGCCCTGGAAAATGGCAACTATCTCTTAAAGTTCAAGGATGACTGCACCGGCAAGGACGGCGTGTTTGATCCCGGCGAGAACGCTGTCGGCCTGACCATTGAGGGTGTGGGTGACGTCAACCTGCGCATGTCCATCTATTTCTTTGAAAAAATCAATGCCGCCGGCATCAAGACCCACTATGTCAGCGCCGATCTGAACGAGACCACCATGGAGGTCCTGCCCGCCAAGGTCTTCGGCAAGGGTCTGGAAGTCATCTGCCGTTACAAGGCTGTGGGCTCTTTCTACCGCCGCTATTCCGATTACTGCGAGCTGGGCCAGGATCTGCCCGCCTATGTGGAGACCACCTTCAAAAACGACGCTCTGGGCGATCCCCTGGTCACCAAGGACGGCCTGGTGGATCTGGGCGTTATGACCGCCGAGCAGTATGATGACCTGAAGGCTATGACCCAGGCCATCACCAAGATCGTGGCTGACGATCTGAAGGCAAAGGGTCTGGATCTGTATGACATCAAGTTCGAGTTCGGCTATGACGCGGAAGGCAACGTGATCCTGATCGACGAGATCGCTTCCGGCAATATGCGCGTTTACAAGGATGGCGAATATATCGATCCCATGACGCTGAACGGCTTGTTCTTTGCCTGATCATAAGCAAGCTGTCACAACCCTTTATAATCGGCCTGTCACGTGTCCACACCACGTCACCGGCCCTAAAGACAAAGGCCAGTCGAAAGACTGGCCTTTGTTTTTTAACCCTTGCGAAGGCTTTAATTCTGATGGGCCATCTGCTCTCCCTGCACCAGGGGATACCGCACCAGAAACCGATCATCCAGCTTTTCGCGATGCAAATGCACTGCCGTGATCTGGTGATTGTCATAGGTGGTGTAATAATAGATCCCTTTGTCCGTGTTGCAGCAGGAGGTGTATTGGGTCACTTCAAAACCGTCGCCGGTATCATTGCTGCCCCGGGGCTGGCTGACGGCGCCCAGAATATGAAAGAACTGATTGACGCTTTCGCTCTCAGAAGCGCCCGATACCGAATGCAGCCGTGTAAAGGCCGCCCGCACGAACCGGGACTGGGAGGACAGGTCACCGGGCAGCCCCATGGCGCCCATACCGTAGCTGTAATCCTGCAGCTCCAACCCGGGCGCAAAGCGGTTTTCCGGGGTCCGGGGCGAAAGCCCGCGAAAATCGTTCAGCCGGAACAATTGACGGTCAAAGGGCGGATTGTTGGTGAGCACTCCCACCGGGTTGTGATAGATCCGAAGGCCCTCACCGACGCTTTCCAGCACCAAAGCCTCCCGGCTGTCGGCAACCATCCAATGCAGGTAGGCCGGCGGCAGATCCCCGTTGAAGCGGTCATCGGTGATGTTCAGACGCGCCACCGCCTGCCGGACTTCCTCTACCGTGGCGCAGCGCGCCAGCAGCCAGGGGATCAGTTCAAAATGGGCCACATTCTCTCCTGTATCTGTCGGCCTGTGGTAGCAGGCATAATCCACAAAATTCAGCCCTGCCGCCGCCAGCCCCCGTTCGTTGACAGCATCAAAATACAGGGGATAATCCTCAATGACGTGTGCCATCCCGATCATGGCATAGTGATGCTCCAGCGTGGGCTGATGGCGAAAGGCCAGCGGAAAGTTCTGCGGAGTGATGGTGACCTCTTCGGCGTAAGAGATGGTATGATCCAGCGTTCTGCCAAAATAGAAATCTTTTGTCTGATAGGTAACAGCCGTACACATAGGCAAGCCTCCGTCATGTTCGTTTTAACGATATTTTGACCGGATAACAGGCGGTTATTCGGGCATACTGAGATACAACCGAAGGAAAAGAGGGATCTCTGTATGAAATCGTTTTATGAACGCGCGCGGGAGCTGAACGACACGCTGCTGAAGGACCGCCGCTGGCTCCATCAGCACGCCGAAGTGGGGGATCAGCTCCCCGAAACCGTGAAGTATGTAATGACCCGCTTGCGGGAAATGGGGTTGGAGCCGCGGGAGATCTGTCCCGGCGGTATCGTGGCTCATATTTACGGCAAAAAACCGGGGAAAACCTATCTTTTGCGCGCCGATATGGACGCGCTGCCCATGCAGGAGCAAAACAATCTGCCCTTCCGCTCTCAGACGGCCAATGCCCATAATTGCGGCCACGATATGCACACGGCCATGCTCCTGGGTGCGGCCCAGCTGCTTGTCGAACGGACAGAGGAGCTGGAGGGCTGTGTCAAACTGATGTTCCAGCCCAGCGAAGAGCAATTCAAGGGATCGCTGGCCATGATTCAGGCCGGCGTGCTGGAGGACCCCCATGTAGATGCCTGCTCCGGTATGCACGTCATGCTGGACGAAGAGGCGCCCGCCGTGGGCTGGTGCAGCGGGTCCATCAGTTCTTCCTGCGACAGCTTCCGTATTACCGTCAAGGGGGTGGGCTGCCACGGCGCCATGCCCCATCTGGGGGTGGATCCCATCAACGTGGGGATGCACATCTACCAGGCCTTTCAGTCGCTCATCGCCCGGGAGTCCCCGCCCAAAGAGACGGTCGTGCTGACGGTTGGGCAGTTCAGCGCCGGCACCACGGGAAACGTCCTTCCCCAGAGTGCCGTGCTGCAGGGGACGCTGCGCACCTATCATAAAGAACTGCGGGAAAAACTGGTGCGCCGGATGCGGACTGTGGCACAGGCCGCCGCCGCCATGTTCGATGCGGAGGTGGAATATGAGGTATTGTCCGCCGTGCCATCCTGTATCGGAGACCCCGAGCTGACGGCCGAACTGGCGGAATATATGACCGAAATGGGCGGGGGAAGGGTCTATCAGGCCAAGCCCTTTACCCCGTCGGATGATATGGCCTTTCTCACCGAGCGGGTGCCTTCGGCCTATCTGCAGCTGGGGGCAAAGGTCCCGGGAAATCCCTATCCGCACCACAACGCCTGCGTGTTGTTTGACGAAAAAGCCATGCCTTACGGCGCCGCGCTCCATGCCCAGTGCGCCTTTGAATGGCTGAAAAACCATCATTGAGGGCTGCACGATGACCAACAAAAAGCTTTTTTACGGTTGGGTCGTGGTGGCCGGATGTATTCTCATCACCATGACCATGGTGCCGCCCATTATGGCGCTGAGCGGCAAATACCTGCTCTATGTGACCACCGACCTGAACATTTCCCGCAGCGCCTTCACGCTGGCCAACACCGTCCTGCAGTCTCTGGGCATCTTTTTGTCGCCGGTGGTGTCCAAGCGGCTGGCCGAGGGCAACCTGCGGCGTATCCAGACCCTCAGCGTGTTGGGTTACTGCGCCAGCTATTTTTCCTATTCGCTGGCCACGCGTCCGCTGCATCTGTATATCAGCGCCTTTGCGCTGGGGATCTTTTATCTGAACGCCACCCTGATCCCGGTAAGCATGGTGGTGACCAACTGGTTCAGCAAGCATCGGGGCCTGGCCATGAGCCTTGCCATGGCCGGCATCGGCGTGGGCGGCACGGTGTTCAGTCCGCTGCTGACCTTTTTGCTGGAGAACTACGGCTGGCGCAGCGCCTACCGGATCATGTCGCTGGTGATCCTTGCCCTTGCCCTGCCTGCTGCCCTGTTCCTCATCCGCAAAAAGCCGGAGGACATGGGCCTCCACCCGTTGGGGGCCGACGATGGGCCTGCGGGTGGAGAAAACAAGGCCAAGCCCGATACCGGGCTGCGGATCTCGTTTGAACAGGCACGGCTGCGGCCCTTTTTCTGGCTGCTGCTGGCCGGTATGCTGACCAACGGACTGATCAACGCCGGCGCGTTGGGTCATTTTCCGCCCGCCATTCAGGAATCCCACGGTGCGGTGATACAGGCCACGGTCATCTCGCTGTATTCGTCCATCAGCATTGGCGGCAAATTGCTGCTGGGATGGATCAACGATCGTTTCGGCGTGGTGGTAAGCACCACCTATGCCTGTGTGCTGTTCGGCCTGTCCTTTGTTTTCCTGCTGCTTCCGGGACAAAGCGCGGTACCGCTGTACGCCATGGCGCTGGTTTTTGGCCTGGGCAACGCCATCGGAACGGTGACCCCGCCGCTGATCACGGCACAGGTGTTTGGTAAAGAACAGTACAGTCGTGCCTACGGCGTGGCGAACAGCTTTTCACAGGTGGGTCTGTCGCTGGGATCGCTGGCGGTGGCCTCGGTTTATGACGCGGCAGGCTCCTACCGCCCGGCCTGGTTTTTACTGCTGGTGCTTACCGGTGTGACCTTGGCCTGTTGGGTAGGCTCGGTGGTGCTGGCCCGCAGGATGAAGTGAGGGCGGACAATGTCCGATCCCCCATCGGCTCCATCTCGTCATATGAAAAAAGCCCACACCCTTCAAAAAGGTGTGGGCTTTTGGCCGATATTTTACATCCATATTCCTAATCAGATCATTCCGATTAGGTTGCTTTGGGCTCAGTGGCAGTGATATCCAGTTCGTCCAGCTCCAAGCCGATATCTATCGTGTCATCTGGCATTTCTCTGGACAATAAAACAACCGTCTCCACGTTGGCCGTCCGGGGGAACATATCAAAGGCCTGCACCCTTGTGGGCCGGTAGCCCCCCTGCTCAAAGAGCATCTTGGCGTCCCGGGCCAGGCTGGCACAGTCGCAGGAAACGTACACGATGCGCTCCGGGCCCATGTCGCACAGGGCCTTCACCGCCGCCTCGTCCAGGCCCTTTCGGGGCGGATCCACCACGATGACCCCGGGGCGGAAGCCCTCGTCGGCCATTTTCGCGGCGGCCGTGCCGGCATCGGCGCACAGGAACCGGGCGTTTTCGATGCCGTTGCGGGCGGCGTTCTCCTTGGCGTCCTCGATGGCGGCGGGGACGATCTCCACGCCCACCACCGTCTTGCACCGGCCCGCCAGGGTAAGGGTGATGGTGCCCACGCCGCAGTACAGGTCCAGGGCCTCGGTGTCCTTGTCGGGTGCGGCCCAGGCGGCGGCGCAGGCGTACAGGTTCTCGGTCTGGGCGTGGTTCACCTGGTAAAAGGACAGGGGAGACAGGCGGAAGGTGTTGCCCATCAGGTCGTCCTCCAGCCGTCCGTCGCCCCAGAGGGTGCGGCAGGCCCGGCCCAGCACCCGGTTGCCCGGGTCGGGGTTCACATTCACCACGATGCCGCAGAGAGCGGGCACCGCCTCCCGGCAGGTGTCCACCAGGTCATCGGCTCCGGGCAGGCTGTCCCGGCGCACCACCAGGGTGAGGTGCAGGCCGGCTCTGCCCTGGCGCACATAGATATGCCGCAGGATGCCGGCGTGTTTTTGTTCATCGTAAGGGGCCACCTTCATCTCGTCGGCCCAGCGGCAGACGGCCTGTGCCAGGGCGCAGCTTTCCGCCGACTGCAGTTTGCAGTCGGACAGGGGGATGAGCTGGTGGCTGCGGCTGCGGAAAAAGCCGTACACCGTGCCGGTATCATTCCGGCCCACCGGGAACTGGCCCTTATTGCGGTAGCGCAGCACTTCCGGCGAGCCGCAGATCTCGGGCACCGGCAGGTCAAAGCCGCCGATGCGGGTCAGCGCGTCGTGGACGCGCCGGGCCTTGAGCCACAGCTCTTCCTCATAGGTGAGGTGTCGGAAGTCGCAGCCGCCGCACTTGCCGAAATGGGGGCAGTCGGCCTCGATGCGGTGGGGAGAGGGCTCTAAAATCTGCAAAATCTTGCCGAAGGCGTAGTTTTTCAGCACCTTCACCAGCAGCACTTCCAGCCTGTCACCCCGGGCGGCGCCGGGCACGAACACCGCCATACCCTGGTCGGTGCGGCCCACGCCCATGCCCTCGGCGGTGTAGCCGTGGATGGTGAGGATGCAGGTATCGTTCTTCTTCATAGCTTACTCCGTCACGTACTGGGGCTGCAGAATGTCGGAAAGGTCGGACAGGGGAACCGATACCGTTCCCTCGCCGTCACACAGCAGGACAAAGCCGCCGGTGAGGGCAAAATTCAGCTGGTCGGGTTCCGTCACGGGGAGGCGGGTGGCATAATCGGCGCCCTCCACGAACAGGTCACGCAGCAGCAGGCGGCCCTGGGTGGCCACGTCAAAGGTCTCGCCGCAGCAGGTGACGGTGGGGTAGGGGCCGCCAAAATGCTCGTAGACCTCCCGTATCACCGACAGGGTCTTGCCGTCGTTGCAGGTGACGGCGCACTTGACCTCCACCGCCCAGGGGGTGAAGTCCAGCCCGTCGGTGACAAACTCGGCCCGGCGCTGGGCGGCCTCTTCGGCGTTCAGCGCACAGGTGGCGTACAGGTCGTCATACATGGCCTTGTAATAAGCGTCGATCTGGGGCAGGCTTTCGCAGGCGGGCAGACTGGCGGTCAGCGTCAGCACCGGGTTTTCCTGACCGTCGGTGAAGGTGAACAGATAGTTGTCCGAGCCCACCTCCGGCAGGGGAGGCTCGGTGGGCGGTTCGGTGGCAGGCTCGGTAGGGGCCGCCGTGGGCGCCTCGGTAGGGGGCTGGGTGGCCGGCTCGGTGGGAGACTCCACGGGCTGTTTGCCGCAGGCAAACAGGGAAAGGCACAGCATCAGCGCCAAGATAACGGAAAGGATGCGTTTCATAGAAAACCTCCTTACGGATGTCATTCTGAGGCCTTTGGCCGAAGAATCTCCTATCGACGGCGGAGATCCTTCGCTGCGCTCAGGATGACAGAGCGGGGCGTTACAGCACAAAATTCTCCGAAAAGGCCGGATCGTCGGGCAGACCGGCCTTGGCGGCAGCCATGGCCACCGCGCCGAAGAGGGGCGTTTGTGTGGGGATCAGCAGGGTGACCGGCAGATGGGCCACCTGTGCCCGCAGCATCTCCAGATACAGCGAGCCCTCCCGCAGCAGGCCGCCGGTGAGCACCACCGTCAGGGGTGCGTTGAAATGCCGGTGCATCCGGCTCACCGTCTCGGCCAGGCAGGCGGCGTTTTCCCGCAGGATCTGCAGGGCCACGGCGTCCCCCTTGCCTGCCGCCTCAAACACCAGGGGCGCGCAGGCCGACAGGGTCACATCCCCCCGGTACAGGGCGGGGATGGCGGCCGACATGGTCATATGTAAATGCTCTTCATACATTCCGGTGAGGATGGTGGCGGGCAGACCGGCGTCATAGCCGGCCATGGCGGCGTGGAAGCCGTCCCGGCCCAGGTGCCAGCCCGAGCCGCCCTTGTCCACCTGATAGCCCCAGCCGCCGAACCGGGGCAGCTCTTCGCCCATGCGGAGGAAGCCCACCGTGCCGGTGCCGGCGATGAGCACGCCGCCGTCCTTCCGGCCCAGACCGGCCGACAGGGCGATGAGGGCGTCGGAAGAAACGCTGACGCTTTTGGCGCCCGGCAGCAGGCGGCGTAGCATGTCCTCCAAAATCTGGCGGTTGCCGCCCTCGCCGCCGGCGGCGCCTACATGGATGGCGTCGATGGGGCAGGACAGGCCGTCAAAGTCGGCCAGAACGTTGCTCAGACCCTGGCGGAAGCTCTCCTCCAGGGCGTCAAAGCCGTCGGCGTTGGGGTTGTGACCGGGGACGGTGCACTTGCGCAGCACCTTGCCGGTCTCGTCGCACAGGACCACGCGGCAGCTGGTGCCGCCGCTGTCAATACCGATCAGTTTCATAGACCGTCTTAACCCTCCAGAAGTTCCAGGGCGGCGGCCACGTCGTTGCCCGAGCGCTCCAGCGCCTCCTTGGCCTCTTCCTCGGTGCACTCATGCAGCTGACGGATGATGCGGATGGCCCGGTTCACCAGCTTGATGTTGGTGGGGCGCACGTTGATCATCAGGTTTTCCCGCACCTTGCCGGTCTGGATCATGGCGCAGGTGGACAGCATGTTGAGGATCAGCTTCTGGGCGGTGCCGGCCTTCATCCGGGTGGAGCCGGTGACCACTTCGGGGCCGGACAGCACCACGATGGGCATATCACAGGCGCGGGTAATGGGGGTGTCGGGGTTGCAGGTGATGCCGGCGGTGGCGCAGCCCTGCTCCTTGGCGTATTCCAGGGTGCCCAGCACAAAGGCGGCGCCGCCGGCGGCGGACAGACCCACCACCACGTCCTGGGGCTGCAGGTTCAGGCCCTTCATGGCCTCGATACCGGCCTCCCGACTGTCCTCGGCCCCCTCGATGGCGTTCCGCAGAGCGTGGTCGCCGCCGGCGATGACGCCGATGACCAGATCGGGGCTCACGCCGTAGGTGGGGGGGCACTCGGAGGCGTCCAGCACACCCAGACGGCCGGAGGTGCCGCAGCCGGTATAGATCAGACGGCCGCCCTGCTTCATGCCGGCGACGATGCGGTCCACCACAGGGGCGATCTGGGGTAGAGCGGCCTGGACGGCGTCCACCACCACGTGGTCTTCGGCGTTGATGCACTGGAGCTGCTCCAGGGTGGACATCTTGTCAATGTGCATGGAGCGGGGGTTGCGGCCCTCGGTAAACAGTTTTCCGTATTCCATATCTTTTTTCTCCTCTAACGTGTCGCGTGCGTTCTGTCATCCCGAGCAGAAACTCTGTCATCCATCTCCGCGCCAAGAGCCGCCTTCGGCGGTTGCGCTCCGAAATGGCGCCTGCGGGCGCTCACGAGCCTGTCGAGGGATCTCAGGGTGAGCTTGCCTTGAGATCCTTCGACTCCGCTACGCTTCGCTCAGGATGACAAACACCGCGATTTTTAATCCTCGTCGCCGATAAACTCCTGGATCAGGGCATGCTCGGGGATATATTTTTCCGAAATGGGGTCGATCTGCCGCAGGAAGGGCACCAGCTCGGAGACCCCCAGATCCTCCAGCAGGGTGGCGTCCACCTTGTTCAGATAATGCAGGGCCTCGTTGCGGTAGACCGCCAGCTCATAGGGGATAAAGGTGTCGAACTGGATCTCGGCGTTGTTTTTGTTGGGGTCGATATACAGCCGCTCGCCCCGGGAAACCGACCGCAGCTTCTGCACGGTGGCCACATAGTCCTGGCCCCGGTGGCGGAAGTCCCGCAGCAGGCGGCGGGCCAGACGGATGCGGGAGGGATGCAGCACAAAGCCGTTGTCATCCTGCACCCGGGTGCGGACAGAGATATAAATGCCGGTGGCCAGGTCGGTCTCCTGGCCCAGCACCTGGGGGTTGAGGGCGTGGATGCCCTCCATGACAATGATCTCGCCGGGCTTGCGGTGCACCGGGATGGTCTGCTCCGCCCGGCGCTGGTTGGCAAAGTCAAAGGTGGGCATATCCACCGGCTTGCAGTCGGCCATCATCTCCAGATGCTGCCGCAGCAGGGGCATGTCGATAATCTCGGGGGATTCGTAGTCGATCTGGCCCTCTTCGTCGGTGGGCATCCAGCCGTCGGCCCGGCGGAAGTAGTAGTTGTCCATGGACAGGGTGTGGCTGGGGTGGCCGTGGTCGCAAAGCCACTGGGTGATGCGGCCGGCGGTGGTGGTCTTGCCGCTGCCCGAGGGGCCAGAGAGCAGCACCAGGGGCTTGCCCTGTTCGGCGGCCTCCAGGATGCGGATGGCGGCGGCCTCCACCTTTTGGTCATAGCGCTCCTGGCTCCAGCGGATGAACTCCGCAGGGTCCCGGGAGGCCTCGTTCATGTCGGAAATCTTGAAATATTCCATAGAAACTCCTTTCGCAGTTGTCATCCCGAGCCTGCCGAGGGATCTTACGGTGAGCTTGCCTTGAGATCCTTCGACTCCACTGCATTTCGCTCAGGATGACAAACGAGGGTTTGTCACTTCTTGTCGATCACATGCACATCCAGCTGGCTGTAGGGGATGGCGATGCCTTCCTTATCCAGCTCCTTCTTGATGTTCTCAATGAGCCAGGAGCGCAGCTCCCAGTAATCGTTGCCGTCGCACCAGACACGGACCATCAGCTCCACGGCAGAGCCGCCCAGGTTCCACACCCGGACAAAGGGTGCTTCGGGCTCCTGCAGCGCGCGGCTGTCCCGGGCGATGACACCCTCGATGACCTTCTTGGCCTGATCCAGCGAGCAGTTGTAGGACACGGGGATGGTCAGATCCACCCGGCGCTTGCTGGCCGAGAAGTTGGTGACCACGCTGCCGGTGATGGTGCTGTTGGGCACATGGATCACCTTGTTGTCGATGGTGGTGAGGGCCGTGTGGATAAAGCCGATCTGGGTCACCGTGCCCTCGGCGCCGGCCACGGACACATAGTCGCCGGTCTCAAAGGGCTTGCTGCCCAGGATGAACAGGCCGCCGGCCAGGTTGGACAGGCTGTTCTGCATGGCCAGGGAGAAGGCCAGACCGAAGGTGCCCAGCAGGGTGATGATGGAATCGGTGGGCAGACCCAGCTTGTCGGCGCAGGTCAGCAGCAGCAGGAACAACAGCAGGATGCGGACGACGTTCACCAGGATGGAACGGATGCTGGCGTCCAGCTTTCCGTTGCGCTGCAGTAGCTTGTCCAGCAGCTTGCAGGCCCACTTGACCAGTGCGTAGCCCACCAGCAGGATGACCAGGGTGGCCAGGATGGAGTGCAGGTTCAGCTTGGACAGGGCGGACAGCCAGGCGCCGCCCTCGGCGGTACCCTCAGCGGCGGTAAGATACAGGTTCATAATTTTTCCACTTCTTTCTGTAGGTTTTGCGCGAAACTTCGCGAATTTTATCCATTATACCACAAAATTTGGAAGGTTACAACGGGGAAGCCTCCAGCTCCAGAAAGGCCGCTCCAAGGCAGTCCAGTACATCCCGGGGCAGCATGGCAAAGGCCCCCTGCCTCTCCCGGGCCAGCCGTCCGGCCCGGCTGTGGAGCCATACCGCCAACGCGGCGTTTTCCAAAAGGCTCTGGGGCCGCAGGGCGCACAGGCCGGCGGTGAGGCCTGCCAGCACATCCCCCGAGCCCCCCTTGGCCATGCCGCTGTTGGGACAGTCCAGCACGTACCGCTGCTGCCCGTCGGTGATGTGGGTGACGGCCCCCTTGAGGACCACCACGCAGCTGTACTGCCGGGCAAAAGCCATGGCCGCCCCGGCAGGGTCACTTTCCAGCTGCTCCCGGCTCAGGCCGGTCAGGCGGCAGAACTCGCCCCAGTGAGGGGTCAGAAGGCATCTTCCCGACACCTTATATAATAATGCGGTGTTTTCGGCCAGCAGATTGAGACCGTCGGCGTCGATGACCAGCGCCCCTTTGTACTCCTGCACTAGCCACTTCAGCAGCTTGCGGCCGTGGTCGGTGATGGCCACGCCCGGGCCGAAGAGCAGGCTCTGGGCCTTTTCGGCCTGGGGGAGGATGCTCCAGGCGGCGTCCTTGTGGATGGCGCCGGGCAGGCGCTCCTCCTGCCGGTCCACTGGGAAGAGCAGCGCCTCGGGCAGGCGCACCCGGGCGGCCCGGATGACCTCTTCCACCGAGCACAGCTGTACCAGGCCGGCCCCCGAGCGCAGGGCGGCCTCCCCGGCCATCAGGGCCGCGCCGGGCATGGCGGCGCTGCCGCACACCAGCATGGTCCGGCCGAACTGCCACTTGGCCTGTGTGTCGTCCCGGCGGGGCAAAAGCCCCCGGGCACAGACTTTATCTAATGTGTAGGACATAAAAACACCTCGCTTTGGAGATTCCGTGCCTGCGGGCACGGGCGGGAGTTGCCGGGGGATACCTCCCCGGACCCCGTGGTACTTTTGACCGACCAAAAGTACCCAAAAGTCGCTGGGGCGCCGGAAAAAGTGCGCCCCAGACCCGCCCCTGTGGTTCAAGCGAACCGCACGGATAACCCCCGTCCCCGGGGGTTTGGCGGAGCGCCCAGGGGGCCGAGGCCCCCTGAGTAGCGGACGGGGGGCGCAGGGGGACCGGTCCCCCGCAAAGTTTTCTTTGGTACCGTCAACGGCACCTTTCTTTTCCAAAAGAAAGGTGGGGTTGAGGAGGTCGGCTCTCTTGCATTTCCCGCGAAACTCTGCTATAATCCATTATACCGCAATCGAGGCGGGTGTAAAGGTAAAAAACTTTCAATTTTTTCGCAAAAATCGGAAAATTCCTCTTGACGAGCCCTACAGGATATGTTATGCTACATAGTACCTGTGAGGGTCTTTTTTTATGCCCTGTTCAGGGAGGCAAACAGGGTTTTGCCCCCGAGGCAAAGCCAAATTTGAAGGAGGTGCCGAACTATGCGCGTTAAAGTCACGATGGCGTGTACGGAATGCAAGCAGAGAAACTACAACACTGTCAAGAACAAGAAAAACACTCCTGAGCGTATGGAGCTGAACAAGTATTGTCCTTTCTGCCGGAAGCACACCTTACACAGAGAAACCAAGTAAGGAAAACGGAAAGGAAGGTACAGCCCTATGTCTGAAAACAACAAGGATCTGACCACTTCCCAGAAGGCCGATAAGGTCCAGAAGAAAGAGCAGAAGCCCGGCTTCTTCAAGCGTGCCGCCAAGTGGCTGCACGAGCTGAAGGTCGAAGCCAAGAAGGTCGTCTGGCCCAACAAGCAGACCGTCATCAAGAACACTGTGATCGTCATCATCGCACTGATCGTTCTGTGCGCCGTGGTCACCGTTCTGGACGTTGTCTTCGGCGGTATCCGCGATCTGCTGGCTCAGCTGGTCGGCTGATCCCACCGGGAGGTCAAAGATGTCTGAAAGCGCAAAGTGGTATGTGGTCCACACATACTCCGGTTATGAGAACAAGGTAGCCGCCACCATCCAGAAGACGGTGGAAAACCGCCATCTGGAGGATCTGATCTTCGATATCCGCGTGCCCATGGAGAACGTTACCGAGATCCGGGACAACGGTGAGAAGAAGGAAGTGGAGCGCAAGCTGTTCCCCGGTTATGTCCTGATCAAGATGATCATGAATGACGACAGCTGGTATGTTGTCCGCAATACCCGCGGCGTCACCAGTTTCGTGGGCCCCGGCTCCAAGCCCGTGGCACTCACCGAGCAGGAAGTGGCTTCTCTGGGCATGGAAAAGCTGGAGGTCAAGCTCTCCTATCAGGTGGGCGACAGCGTCAAGGTCATCGATGGCCCGCTGGAGGGCTTCATCGGTACGGTGGACGAGATCGATCTTACCAACCGTACCGTCAAGGTCACCGTCTCTATGTTCGGCCGCGGTACCCCCGCGGAGCTGAAGTTCGGTCAGGTGGCCGCACTCGAAAAGTAAACCAATTTTTCCCCCGCATGGAAGTGGGAGAGCGCAAAGCTCACTTTTACCACATTTTTATTAGGAGGTGCTCCAAGTGGCACAGAAAGTAACTGGTCTGATCAAGCTGCAGATTCCCGCCGGTAAGGCAACTCCGGCTCCCCCTGTTGGCCCCGCTCTGGGTCAGCACGGTGTCAACATCATGCAGTTCACCAAGGAATTCAATGAGCGCACCAAGAACGAAGGCGACCTGATCATCCCCGTCGTGATCACCGTCTACGCCGACCGTTCCTTCTCTTTCGTTACCAAGACTCCCCCCGCTGCCGTTCTGATCAAGAAGGCCTGCGGCCTGAAGTCCGGCTCCGGCGTCCCCAACAAGACCAAGGTCGCCCAGCTGTCCAAGGAAGATCTGCGCAAGATCGCCGAGCAGAAGATGCCCGACCTGAACGCTGCCAGCGTTGAGGCTGCCATGTCCATGGTCGCTGGTACCGCTCGCTCCATGGGCGTCACTGTCGAAGAATAATTGAGTTCCCCGCGGCACATACGCCGCAGTTTCGTTGAGCGGTGATCGTCACCGCAACGTGGGAGGGCAAAAAAATTGCTTGCCCGAGAAACCACTATAAGGAGGATAAATTAACATGCGCAAAGGTAAGAATTACGTTGAAAGCGCAAAGCTGGTTGACCGTACCAAGCAGTACGACGTCAACGAGGCTATTGATACCATGCTGAAGACCGCCAAGGCCAAGTTCGACGAGACCGTTGAGATCCACATCAAGCTGGGTGTCGACTCCCGTCACGCCGACCAGCAGGTCCGCGGCGCCATCGTTCTGCCCCACGGTACCGGTAAGACCACCCGCGTGCTGGTCTTCGCCAAGGGCCCCAAGGCTGATGAAGCCCGCGCTGCCGGCGCCGACTACGTCGGTGATATGGACATGGTGGAGAAGATCCAGAAGGAAAACTGGTTCGACTTCGAAGTCGTCATCGCCACTCCCGACATGATGGGCGTTGTCGGCCGTCTGGGTAAGATCCTGGGCCCCAAGGGCCTGATGCCCAACCCCAAGGCCGGTACCGTCACCATGAACGTGGAGCAGGCCATCAAGGACTCCAAGGCCGGCCGTATCGAGTACCGTCTGGACAAGACCAACATCATCCACTGCCCGAACGGCAAGGTCTCCTTCGTCCCCGAGAAGCTCAAGGAGAACATGGAAGCCCTGATGGACGCCATCATCAAGGCCAAGCCCGCCGCTGCCAAGGGTCAGTACGTCCGCTCCTGCGTCGTCGCTTCCAC
>JAFXDF010000080.1 GCA_017521295.1 Clostridia bacterium
GGTACACCGAGATGGAGTCGCCGGAGTGGACGCCGGTGCGCTCCACCAGCTCCATGATGCCGGGAACGAACACGTTGATGCCGTCGCAGATGGCGTCGATCTCCACCTCGCGGCCCTGGATATACTTGTCCACCAGCACGGGCTTGTCCTCGTCGATCTCAACGGCGGTGCGCAGGTAATGGCGCAGCTGCTCCTCGTTGGCCACGATCTGCATGGCCCGGCCGCCCAGCACGAAGGAGGGGCGAACCAGCACGGGATAGCCGATCTCGGCGGCGGCCTTGACGCCGTCCTCCAGCTTGGTGACGGCCTGGCCCTTGGCACGGGGGATGTCCAGCTCGTTCAGCAGGTTTTCAAAGGCGTTTCTGTCCTCGGCCCGGTCAATGGCGGCACAGTCGGTGCCGATGATCTTCACGCCACGGTCGGTGAGGGGCTGGGCCAGGTTGATGGCGGTCTGACCGCCCAGAGAGGCCACCACGCCCTCGGGATTCTCGAACTCGATGATGTTCATCACATCTTCGGGGGTGAGGGGCTCAAAGTACAGCTTGTCGGCGGTGGTATAGTCGGTGGACACCGTCTCGGGGTTGTTGTTGATGATGATGGCCTCATAACCGGCGTTCTTGATGGTCATGACGGCGTGCACGGTGGAGTAGTCGAACTCCACGCCCTGGCCGATACGGATGGGGCCGGCGCCCAGCACCACGATCTTCTTCTTGTCGGTGAGGCGGGAGGCGTTTTCACCGGTATAGGTGGAGTAGAAATAGGGGATATAAGCGCCGGTATGGCAGGTGTCCACCATCTTGAACACGGGGAACAGGTTGTTCTCCTTGCGCATCTTGTAGACATCCAGCTCCTGGCACTTCCACAGATAGGCCACGTACTTGTCGCTGAAGCCCATCTTTTTGGCTTCCTTCAGAATGGGCAGATCCTTCTGCACGCGCAGCTTTTCCTCCAGGTCGATGATGTTCTGGATGGCCTGCAGGAAGAAGGGGGTGATCTGGGTGATCTTGTGGATCTCTTCCACGGAAACGCCGTGGTACATCAGCTCGGCGATGGCGAACAGGTTGTCCGAACGGAACTCCTTGATATAGTCCAGCAGCTCTTCCTTGTTCATGCTGTCAAACTTGGGCAGCATCAGGTGGTTGGCGCCGATCTCCAGAGAGCGGATGCCCTTCAGCAGAGCCTCCTCCAGGTTGGAGCCGATGCCCATGACCTCGCCGGTGGCCTTCATCTGGGTGCCCAGCAGGTTGGTGGCGGAGGTGAACTTGTCAAAGGGGAAGCGGGGCAGCTTGGCGATGACGTAGTCCAGCTTGGGCTCAAAGGAAGCGTTGGTGTTGGCGATCTTGATCTCTTCCAGGGTCATGCCCACGGCGATCTTGGCGGTGACACGGGCGATGGGATAGCCGGAAGCCTTGGAGGCCAGGGCGGAGGAACGGGACACACGGGGGTTGACCTCGATGAGATAGTATTCGGAAGAGTTGGGATTCAGGGCAAACTGCACGTTGCAGCCGCCTTCGATCTTCAGCTCGCGGATCAGCTTGATGGCGCTGTCGTTGAGCATCTTTTCGTCTTCTTTGCTGAGGGTCATGATGGGAGCCACCACGATGGAGTCACCGGTGTGGACGCCAACGGGGTCCACGTTTTCCATGCCGCAGATGGTGATGGCGTGGTCCGCGCCGTCGCGCATGACCTCGAACTCGATCTCCTTGTAGCCCTTCACGGACTTTTCGATCAGAACCTGATGGACGGGGGACAGGTTAAAGGCGTTGATGCCGATCTCCATCAGTTCGTCCTCGTTGTAGGCAAAGCCGCCGCCGGTGCCGCCCAGGGTAAAGGCGGGACGCAGGACCACGGGATAGCCGATGCGGGCAGCGGCCTCCTTGGCCTCCTCCAGGGAGTAGGTGATCTCGGAGGGGATGACAGGCTCACCGATGGACTGGCACAGCTCCTTGAACAGCTCCCGGTCCTCGGCCCGCTCGATGGAGGCGCTGGAGGTGCCCAGCAGGGTGACGCGGCACTCCTTCAGAACGCCCTTCTTTTCCAGCTCCATGACCAGGTTCAGACCGGTCTGGCCGCCGATGCCGGGGATGATGGCGTCGGGGCGCTCGTAGCGGATGATCTTGGCAACATATTCCAGGGTCAGAGGCTCCATGTACACCTTGTCGGCAATGACGGTGTCGGTCATGATGGTGGCAGGGTTGGAGTTCACCAGCACCACTTCATAACCCTCTTCCTTCAGAGCCAGGCAGGCCTGGGTGCCCGCATAGTCGAACTCGGCAGCCTGGCCGATGACGATGGGGCCGGAGCCAATGATCATAATTTTCTTCAGATCCGTTCTTTTCGCCATGAAAAAACACTTCCTATCTCTATATTTTCAAAAATTATTATCTCTAAAAAACAGTCTTTCCGCCGCAGGTGGTTTTCAGACATCTGCCGAAAACCTTCCAGCCCGCGAAGGGGGTGGCGTGACCCTTGGAAACGAAGGTCTCCGGGTCGATGACGTATTCTTCCGTCAGATCCCACACCGAGCAGTCGCCCTCGTTGAGAGGAATGCCGAACCGCTTGCGGGGGGCGTAGACCATGCGCTCCAAAAGGGTCTCCATGGTCATGAGGCCCGGTTTCACCAGCTTGGTGTACAGGATGGGGAAGGCGGTCTCCAGACCCACGATGCCGAAGGCGCTCTTTTCCAGACCTTTTGCCTTTTCCTCAGCCGAGTGGGGGGCGTGGTCGGTGGCCACCATGTCGATGGTGCCGTCCAGCAGACCCTGGAGCAGGGCTTCCCGGTCAGCGGGGGAGCGCAGGGGCGGATTCATCTTGAAACGGCCCTCTTCCTGCAGGTCGCCGTCGTCCAGCACCAGATAGTGGGGGCCCACCTCACAAGTCACATCCAGCCCTTCGGCCTTGGCCTTTCGGATGAGCTCCACGCTCTCCTTGGTGGAAATGTGGCACACATGATAGCTGCATCCGGTTTCCCGCACCAGCTGAATATCACGCTCGATCTGCTTCCACTCGCTCTCCGAGCAGATGCCCCGGTGGCCGTGGGCCAGGGCGTAATCACCCTTGTGGATGTAGCCGCCCTCCAGCAGGTCGTTGACCTCGCAGTGGGCCACGATCATCTTGCCCAGAGCCTTGGCCCGGACCATGGCCTCCCGCATCATGGCATCCGACTGGACGCCCTTGCCGTCGTCGGAAAAGGCGATGACGTCCTTGGCCATGCCCTCCAGGTCGGCCATCTCCCTGCCCAGCTCGGCCACCGTGATGGCGCCGTAGGGGTACACATGGATGCAGGCCTTGTCCCGGATGGCCTCCAGCTGGACGGCCAGATGCTCCGCGCTGTCGGGCACGGGATTCAGGTTGGGCATGGTGCACACGGCGGTGTAGCCGCCTGCGGCGGCCGCTTTGGAGCCGGTCTCCATGTCCTCTTTGTAGCAAAAACCCGGCTCACGAAAATGCACATGCACATCGCAAAAGCCGGGAAGGGTCACATATTTGGAATCGTCAAAAGAAGCAATGCTTCCCAGGGGAAGATCGCTCTGCTGTTCGGGAGTCAGGTTGATCTTGTTCAGGTCGGTCATAAACTACTCCTTTGGCACGAAAAAGCCCGGTTGTCAGGCCGGGGAAACGAAACAGTTTTACATCTGTTATATTATACAATGTGAGGGGTACATCGTCAAGAAAAACGCCTCAAAAAATCAGCACAAAATTTGCAAAAACCCGGCAAAAATTTTTGTACAGCCGGGGCGGTTTGACAACCGGCACCTCCTGCCGTATAATGGGGATATCCCCCAAAAGGAGGTGCGTGCCGTGCTGGAGCAGATCGACGTGACCGAGGCCAAAGAGGCCCTTTTGACCGTCCACCGCCGGGTGGAGCAGTATGCCTGGCTGCTGCACGCCCTGGAGACCCGGGATATCTCCGAGGACCGGCATTTCCGCCGGGCCTGGCTCAACCATTTCAAGCTGCGGGACAAGGACCGGGAGTTCTGCCGCTACTGCTTCCGCTGGCTGGAGGAGCATAAGGGCCGTCGGGTGTCCTTTGAACAGGCTCTGCTGGACCTGTACCACCGATTCGGCATTCTGGACCCGGCCTCGGCCTCCAAGCTGGCCGCCACTATCGACCCCTCTCTGCCGGTGTGGGACACCCAGATCCTGGGCAGCCTTGGTATCCGCCCCTGGGCGTTGGAAAAGTCCGGCCGCCGGGTGGAAAAGACCCTGGAGGCCTATGAAAAGCTGGAGCTGTGGTACAGCCGCTACCTTGCCTCCCGCGACGGCCGTATGGCGGTGCAGGTGTTCGACGAGATCTACCCCGGCACCGGCTTCTCTCCCATGAAAAAAGCCGACTTCACCATCTGGAGCATTTTGTGGTCATAATTGGAAGAAAAAGCACCCTTTCGGGTGCTTTTTTATTTTGCGATACACGGCACAAACAACCGTCAGACAAACGCTCAGCAGGGGGTCCGGGGGAGGGCGGACCGTACTTTTGCGGCTCCCCCGGCCGTCTTTTCTCTTGTACCGTCAACGGCACGTTCTCTTTTCGACGGGACGAAAAGAGAATGTGGGGTTGGAACGGCGGGCCCCGCAGAAACTTGCGCCCTCCGTCTTTTGCCTGCGGCAAAATCCACCTCCCCTTCCACAGGGGAGGTTTTTTTATTTTTTCATACCGAAATCCAGGGTGATGGTCTTGATGGCAGGCTCCATCTGGGTCAGCTTGATGCCGGCGGCGGCCAGCATCCGCTTGGAGGCCTGGGTGGAGGGGGTGTCGGCGTATTTGTCCGACAGATAGAGGATCTCCCGGATGCCGCTCTGAATGATGGCCTTGGCGCACTCGTTGCAGGGGAACAGGGACACATACACCCGGCTGCCCCGCAGGTCGCGGCCGTTGGCGTTGAGGATGGCGTTCAGCTCGGCGTGGACCACATAGGCGTACTTGGTGTCCGCGCCCTCCCGGCACCAGGGAAACTCGTCGTCCGAGCAGCCCTTGGGCATACCGTTGTAACCGGTGGAGATGATGATATTGTCGGGGGAGACGATACAGGCACCCACCTGGGTGCTGGGGTCCTTGCTGCGCTTGGCCGCCAGCATGGCGATGCCCATAAAGTATTCGTCCCAGCTGATATAATCCTGGCGTTTCATAGGGATGACCTCCTGAAAGTCACAAATCATACCATGATTTTACAGCAGGGGGCAGCCTCCTGTCAACAAAAAGAAAGAGGCGCACCGGGCGGTGCGCCTCTCGGCGGTTTTGGGGAAAGATTCGGCTTAGTACATGCCGCCCATGCCGCCGTCCATACCGGGGGCGGCGGGAGCCACGGGCTCCTTCTTGTCGGCCACCACAGACTCGGTGGTCAGCACCATGGCGGCGATAGAGGCAGCGTTCTGCAGAGCGGTACGGGTCACCTTGGTGGGATCCACGATACCGCACTTGATCATATCGCAGTAGGTCTCCTTGTAGGCATCGAAGCCGTAGCCCACCTTGCGGGCGTTCTTGATGCGCTCCAGAACGATGGAGCCGTCGATGCCGGCGTTGGCGGCGATCTGCTTGACGGGCTCCTCCAGAGCCTTCATGACGATGCGGACGCCGGTCTTTTCGTCGCCCTCCACCTTGGAAACTTCCTTGGCAACGGCGGAAATGGCGTTGACGTAGGCGGTACCGCCGCCGGCAACGATGCCTTCCTCAACGGCGGCGCGGGTGGCGTTCAGAGCATCCTCGATGCGCAGCTTCTTTTCCTTCATCTCCACTTCGGTGGCAGCGCCCACCTTGATGACGGCAACACCGCCGGCCAGCTTGGCCAGACGCTCCTGCAGCTTCTCGCGGTCGAAGTCGGAGGTGGAAACGGCGATCTCGTTGCGGATCTCCTGGACGCGGTTCTTGATGGCGTCGGTGTCGCCGGCGCCGCCCACGATGATGGTGTGCTCCTTGGAGATCTTCACCTGGCTGGCGCGGCCCAGCATGAACATGTCGGCGTCCTTCAGCTCATAGCCCAGCTCGGAGGTGACCACGGTACCGCCGGTGAGGATGGCGATATCCTTCAGCATTTCCTTGCGGCGGTCGCCGAAGCCGGGAGCCTTGACGGCAACGCAGGTAAAGGTGCCCCGCAGCTTGTTGACGATCAGGGTGGACAGAGCCTCGCCCTCCACGTCCTCGGCAATGATGACCAGCTTCTTGCCGGACTGGACGATCTGCTCCAGCAGGGGCAGGATCTCCTGGATGTTGGAGATCTTCTTGTCGGTGATCAGGATGATGGCGTCGTCGATGACGGCTTCCATCTTCTCGGTGTCGGTGACCATATAGGGAGTGATATAGCCGCGGTCGAACTGCATGCCCTCCACCACCTCGGAATAGGTCTCGGCGGTCTTGGACTCTTCCACGGTGATGACGCCGTCGGCGGTGACCTTGTCCATGGCTTCGGCGATCAGTTCACCGATGGACTCGTCGCCGGAAGAGATGGCGGCAACACGGGCGATGTCGGCAGAGCCGTTGATCTTCTGGCTGTTCTTCTTGATCTCTTCGATGGCCACCTCAACAGCCTTGGCGATGCCCTTGCGGACGACCATGGGGTTGGCGCCGGCGGTGACGTTCTTCAGACCCTCGCGGACAAAGGCCTGGGCCAGCAGGGTGGCGGTGGTGGTGCCGTCGCCGGCGATGTCGTTGGTCTTGGTGGCAACTTCCTTCACCAGCTGAGCGCCCATGTTTTCAAAGGCGTCGTCCAGCTCGATGTCACGGGCGATGGTGACGCCGTCGTTGGTGATCAGGGGAGCGCCGTACTTCTTCTCCAGCACCACGTTGCGGCCCTTGGGGCCCATGGTCACCTTGACGGTGTTGGCCAGATGGTTAACGCCCCGCTCCAGGGCGCGGCGAGCTTCTTCGCCGTACAGGATTTCTTTAGCCATGTGTATCGTTCCTCCAGATAAATCAGTTACTTGACGATAGCGAGAATGTCGCTCTGCTTGACGATGGTGTACTCCTGGCCCTCCATCTTCACTTCGGTGCCGGCGTACTTGCTGGTGATGACCTTGTCGCCCACCTGGACTTCCATCTTGACCTTGTGCTCACCCTCGGGGATGCCGGGGCCCACGGCCACGACTTCGGCCACCTGGGGCTTTTCCTTGGCGGCGCCGGTCAGGATGATACCGCTCTTGGTGGTCTCTTCGGCTTCCACCAGCTTGACGACCACGCGATCCTGCAAAGGATACAGTTTCATATTGCAAAACCTCTTTTTCTTGTAGTTTTAGCACTCAACCTGTGGGAGTGCCAGTCTGTTGATAGATATGATATCACAAACCCATGGAAAATCAAGGGCTATTTCGAAAAATCATCCAAATTTTTTGAAAATGTTCTGTGAACATTCGCTAAAAAATCTCCCGCTTCGACGGCAGCTGCGCCCTCTGTGGAAATCTCTGTGGGAAAAGGGGAAAAGCCTTGGGAAAACTGGGTTTGTTCATAGGCGGGCGGCGGGGGAGCCACCACCCACGGCGACAGCCGCCGCCGCTGCCTGTCTTTGAATTTGTGTTTGAATTTACAGATGCAGATGCGTATGTATTTGCATCTGCATCTGCTTTTGTATTTGTAATTGTCTTTGTAATTGTATCTGTTTGTGTTTCTGTTTATGGCATATTAAGCATCGCTAAGCAATGCTTATCAATACTTATAAATACGCTTCACCCGGTGGTTGGTGAGACAGAGGGGCAGGCTCAGGTTCTGGTTCGTCCAGTTCTGCAGCTCGGCCAGGGGCAGCTTGGCACCGTTCAGAGAGAAGCCGAACACCGTGACCTGGTCGCCCACCTTGCAGTCAACGCCGGTGACGTCCACCATGGTCTGGTCCATGGAGGTGGCCAGATACTTGCAGCGGGTGTCGTTCACCAGACAGACGCCGCCGGTGCCGCCCTGGGCCATGGGCCGGTACAGGCCGTCGGCATAGCCGATGTCCACGGTGGCCACTACGGTGTCCTTGTCACACACATGATGGTTGCAGTAGCCGCAGCTCTCACCGGCCTTCACGGTGTGGATGTTGGTGATAAATGCCCGCCAGGAGATGCCCTCCTCCACCTCCAGCCAGTTGGTGCCGTCGTCCATGGAATCGTAGCCCATGTACAGGCTGCCGGGGCGCACGTGGGTGGAGATCAGGTCTCCCTTGAACCAGGAGGTGGCGCCGGTGTTGCAGCAGTGGATGTACTTGGGGGTGAAGCCTGCGGCACGGACCTGTGCCACCGCCTTTTCGAACTTGGCGTAGGCCACGGGAGTCTGGGGGTCGTCGGTATAGGTGGCGTTGACAAAGTGGGTGAACACGCCCTCCACCTGCAGGGCGGGCAGGCTCTTCAGCACCTTGAGGAAGTCCTCCAGGGGCTGGCCCTGGGCCACGCCGATGCGGTTCATGCCGGTGTCGATCTTGATCTGCACCCGGGCGGTCTTGCCCAGCGCCTGGGCGGCCTCGCTGGCCCAGCGGGCGTTCTGCTGGTTAAAGACCGGCAGCAGCAGGTCGTTTTCCACGGCGTAAATGACAGCGTGCTCGGGGGCGGGACCCAGCAGCATGATATCCGCGCGGCGGAAGCCGCCCTCACGAAGCTGCACGCCCTCGGAGGTCTGTGCCACCGCCATCACGTCACAGTTCATGGTGTTCACCAGAAAGTCGGCCATGGGGATCAGACCGATGCCGTAGGCGTTGGCCTTGAGCACGGGGATGACGCCCCGCTTGCCGGCGGCGGCCTGCACCTTGCGGAAGCTCTCCTTCATCTTGCCAAAGTCCACTTCCAGATAGGAATTGTACATACCGATATCCATATTGTTCGCTCCTTGGAGAAAAAATCAAATCATACAAGGACAGAATACCTCTTTTTCGGCGGTTTTGCAACCAAAAAAACTTGAAAGCGGCTTTTGTCGGGTATATAATATATGATTGGAAAAATAAGATACGAAAGGGAGTATCACCATGTATAAAGAAGCCATCCGTCCCGCCTGGGCCGAGATCAACCTGTCCAACCTGGACTATAACATCAAGAACATTATGAAGAAGGCCGAGGGCCGCCAGATCATCGGTGTCATCAAGGCCGACGGTTACGGCCACGGCTCTGTGGCCTGCGCCCAGGTCCTGCGCGAGAACGGCTGCAAGACCTTTGCCGTCGCCACCCTGCAGGAGGTCATCACCCTGCGTGAGGCCGGTGCCACCGAGGAGATCATCTGCCTGGGTCTGACCCCCGATATGTACGCCGACATCATCGTCAAGTACGACATCACCGCCGTCACCATGAGCGAGAGCAACGTGAAGGCCATCTCCGACGAGGCCGTCAAGGCCGGCAAGACCATCAAGGTCCTGGTGGCTGTGGACACCGGTATGGGCCGCATCGGCTACCAGGCCGAGGAAGTGGACCTGGCCGCCAAGGAGATCGCCGCCATGCAGAAGATGCCCGGCATCCAGGTCAAGGGTATGTTCTCCCACATGTCCTCCGCCGACTGCATCGACAAGGCCTACGCCGCCTTCCAGGAGATGCGCTACAACAACTTCTACGAGGGTCTGAAGGCCCGGGGCGTGGAGCTGCCCTTCCGCACCTTCGCCAACTCTGCCTCCATCATGGAGATCCCCTCTGTCTATCATGACGCCGTCCGTCCCGGCATCATCCTGTACGGCTGCTATCCCTCCGACGAGATGCGCCGTGAGGAGCTGGACATCAAGCCCGTCATGTCCATCAAGGCCAACATCGTCCACCTGAAGGAAGTGGGCCCCGGCTTCTCCGTGGGTTACGGCCGCCGCTATGTGAGCCAGAAGCCCGCCAAGATCGCCACCATCGCCCTGGGCTATGCCGACGGTTATCCCCGTCCCTATTCCTCCCAGGCCAAGGTCATCGTCAACGGCGTGGTCTGCCCCATCGCCGGCAACATCTGCATGGACCAGTGCATGATCGACGTTACCGCCGTCCCCGACGTGAAGGTGGGTGACGAGGTCATCGTCATGGGCTCCGACGGCGTCAACAGCATCACCGCCGACGATATCGCCCACGCCACCGGCACCATCAACTACGAGATCACCTGCGCCTTCGGCCAGCGTCTGCCCAAGGTCTACGTGAAGTAAAGATCAAATCACCTTTTCTGAAAAAGTTCCGGAATTTTCCGGAACTTTTTTTGCCTTTTGCGGTCTATATTAGTAAAGAAAGCAAAAAGGAGGCGCGACCTATGATCAGACAGACCATGGAATGGAACGAGACCTGTATGGAGAGCCAATGCAGCCGGTGTCCCGGCCACCGCTCGGCCGAATGGCGGGAGCAGGTGCTGGCCATGACGGCCGCGGTGACCTTTTTTATCAGCGGTATTGCCGTCATTCTGCTGGAGGGCGGTCTGCTTACCGCCGTGGCAGCCGGATTGCTGGCCGGCGGGTGCGCCCTGCTGCTGACCGGCCGGGCCCTGGACGCCGCTGAAAAGCGCCGCCTGTCGGTGTGCTCCCAGCTGTGATCGGCAAATTCTTAAGATTCTTAAATTTTCCAATTGGCCCCTTTCTGCGCCTTCCCGGCATAGACAAGGGGCCCTCTTTTTGGTATACTGGAACCAAAGAAAGGAAGGAGGGACACCATGTTACCTGCCTATATTTATTGGCTTGCACTGGTCATCCTGTTCGGCATCGCCGAGGCGGCAACCCTTGGCCTGACCTCCATTTGGTTCGCCCTGGGCGCACTGGGCGCCATGGTGGTCGCCATCTTTGACGGAGCCCTGCTGCTGCAGATCGCTGTCTTCGTGGTGATTTCCGGCGTGGCGGTGTGGCTCACCCGGGGCTGGGGCCAGAAGCGCTTCAACGACAGCCGCGAGCCCACCAACGCCGACCGTATCCTGGGCCAGCGGTGCCACGTGCTGGAGGACATCGACAATGACCTGGGCACCGGCGTGGTCAAGGCCGACGGCAAGATCTGGACCGCCCGCAGCATGACAGGCGCCGTCATCCCCGCGGGAAGCACCGTCACCATCCGCGCCATTGAGGGCGTCAAGGTACTCGTCACACCCGTCAACTGATCAAAAACATTATAAAAGGAGGAACCCCTATGTTTGCACCGTTATTCCTGGCATCCATCACAAGCTATATCGTCATCGCCGTCATCGTGGTGATCTTGATCGTTCTGGTGATCTCCAACGTCATCATCGTGCCCCAGGCCAGCGCTTATGTCATCGAGCGTCTGGGCGCCTATCAGCAGACCTGGGGGACCGGCCTGCACTTCAAGATCCCCCTCATCGACCGTGTGGCCAACAAGGTGACCCTGAAGGAGCGCATCGCCGACTTCAAGCCCCAGCCGGTCATCACCCGGGACAACGTCACCATGCAGATCGACACGGTGGTCTACTTCTTCGTGTCCGACCCCAAGCTGTACACCTACGGCGTGGTGCAGCCCATGTCGGCCATCGAGAACCTCACCGCCACTACCCTGCGTAACCTGATCGGTGAGCTGGAGCTGGACCAGACCCTGACCTCCCGCGATATCATCAACAGCAAGATGCGTGCCATCCTGGACGAGGCCACCGACCCCTGGGGCATCAAGGTCAACCGCGTGGAGCTGAAGAACATCATCCCGCCCCGTGAGATCCAGGACGCCATGGAGCGCCAGATGAAGGCTGAGCGCGAGCGCCGCGAGTCTATCCTCAAGGCCGAGGGCGAAAAGAAGTCTGCCATCCTCATCGCAGAGGGCGAAAAGGAATCGGCCATCCTCCGTGCCGAAGCCGTCAAGCAGCAGAAGATCAAGGAGGCCGAAGGTCAGGCCGAGGCCCTTATGAAGGTCCAGACCGCTCTGGCTGACTCCATCAAGCTGCTGAACGAGGCCGACGCCTCCGACGCCGTCCTCAAGCTGAAAGCCCTGGAGGCCTTCCAGGCCGCCGCCAACGGTCAGGCCACCAAGATCATCATCCCCTCCGAGCTGCAGGGCCTGGCCGGCATGGCCACCGGCCTCACCGAGGTCATGAAGGGCGAAAAGTAAAGCGATTTTTCAGAACAACGGAAAAGGAGGAAGAGCCATGCGCGGACCGCAAGGCCAACGAGTCCATATGAAAATGGAAGAGATGGCAAGCGATATGCAGCTGCGGGAAGAAAACCTCGATCAGGCCCGCAAGGATCATAAAGGGCGCATCGGTGTTCACGCGGCTCTGCTGATCTTCCTGGTACTGGTGCTGTTTCTGATCATACGGGGCATAGTCATCGGTTTTATGGCCTAACGGAAATCGTCACAAAAAAGACCGCCCGACGGGGCGGTCTTTTTTTATGTTTTGGTGGGATCAATAACCCAGGTCTTCCTTTACCAGCACCACTTCGCAGTTGGCACCCATGGGTGCGCCCCAGAAGACCGAGAGCACCTTGCAGATGCGGTCGGGGGAGCTGCAGTTGTAGCAGCGGTCACCCTTGGCGGCACAGGGGGTCTTCATGCCCAGCCGCTGGGCGTTCTTGGGAGAGGCGATGTTGCGGGCACGCCAAAGGGCTTTGTCGTAATCCTCGGCCAGCTTGTTCTTGCCGATGACGAAGTAGACCTTTTTGTGACCGAAGATGGATTCCGCCACCCGGTTGCCGGCGCCGTCGATGTTGATGAGCTCGCCGGTCTCGGCCAGGCCGTTCACCGAGGTAAGATAAATGTCGGCCTCGCGGGCCAGCATCCGGACTTCGTTCTTGTTCTGGCCTTCGGCGGGCTTCCAGTGCCACAGCACCTTGTTGGTCTCGCCCAGGCGGGCAAACAGGCCCATCTCATCCAGGGTAGACGAGCCGCCAAAGGCCACGGTGGTGTCCTTGATTTCGCCGCAGAGATAATCGGCGGCCTGCTCCTTGGTGTCGAACAGCGTGACCTGGTAGCCCAGTTTTTTGAGGTTTTCGGCAACTTTGGTGAACATAATATGACTCCTTTCAGCGGTAAAAACCGGTGTGAAATATGACTTCTTTGCCTTGCGCGCGGGCAAGGGCGATCTCATTTTGGGTGGATTGGCCCACATATCCGTCGATATCCACCACATAGATGCCGTCGGAAAGGGCGATCTTTTGGGCATGAGCGGCAGCAAGTTTCGCGCGCTGTTCCGGTGTGAGATGCTCGCCGTCGCCGTAAACGCGCTGGAGAACATTGAATCTGTGCCGCGTTTCCAGATCAAAGGCAATGGCCTGCATTCCTTTCGCAAACCGCATACTGCAGCAGATGGTAAGCGTTTTCATATTATACATCCTTCTGATAGGCGCACCGGGGTGTGCCTTCATCGCAGATGATGGTGCCGCAGTAGGCGAAGCCCAGCTTGTCCAGGGTGCGGCACATGAGGGTGTTGTCCTCGTGGGTGTCGATGCGGATGGAGCCGCACAGGTCCAGACACCACTGGATCACCCAGCTGCCCAGCCCGGGCAGCTGCCCGTCGGTGGCAATGCGGTGGATGGTGCCGTAAGGGGCTTTGTCCGACAGCCAGGCGCCGTCGATCTGGGCATAGGTGGGATCTTCGCCCCAGATGAGGGCCAGTACGGCGTGGAGCACGCCGTCCTCCTCATAGACATAGCTGCGGCCCAGGCGCACGTCCTCCTCGATCATGTGCCGGTGGGGATAGCCGCCGGTCCACTGCTCGGTGTTGCCGCACTCCCGCATCCGGGCCCGGCCCACATCGTACAGGGCCATGACGGCGTCGATATCCTCCGGCCGGGTCTTGCGCATACGGCCATGGGGCACAAAGGCGGGCTTGCCGCCCATGAGCTTCAGCAGGGTGTTGCCGCCATTCAGCTGGCCCAGCAGGGTCTGGGCATCCTTTCGGGCGCTGAGGCGCTTTTTCTCGCTGACGTTGGCCTTTTTGGCCCGGATCAGCAGGTTTTTGGGGGAGTGGCTCAGGTCGATGAACTCCAGCACCTGCACCTCGTAGCCACGGCTTTCCAGCAGCTTGGCCCGCACCGCGTCGGTGGCCAGGGCGCAGAAGCGCTCCTTGAGGATGCCGTAGGAGGTCACCGGGGGCAGGGCCTGGGCCTTCACAACGAAGTTCAGCTCATGCTGACAGCAGGGCACCGACAGGATGTACCGGGCGCCCCACTCCATGGCGTGGAACAGGGCGTAATCGGTGGCGGTGTCGCAGGCGTGCAGGGTGATGACCATATCGGGCGCCTGCTCGGCCACATAATCCTTGATGTCGCCGCAGTAGAACCGCAGGCCGTCATAGCCGTACTTGACGGCCACTTCGTTGCAGTGGTCGATGACATCTTTTTTCAGGTCCAGACCGGCGATGTCGGCCTTTTTGTGGAGGATCTCGGTGATGTAATAATAGACCACAAAGGTTAGATAGGACTTGCCGCAGCCGAAGTCGATGATGCGCACCGTGTCACGGCTGTCCTTGGAAAGCAGATCGTCCAGAAACTCCAGAAACCGGTTGATCTGCTTGAACTTATCGTACTTGGCCTTGACGATGCGGCCGTCGGGGGTGAGCACTCCCAGATCCACCAGGGGCGGCACCACCATGCCCTCGGTGATGAGATACTGCTTCTGCCGGTTGTGGGCGGCGGGCAGGGGAGAGAGGGTCTTGGCGGCCTGCTTCTGGAAGAACAGCTTGCCCTTTTTGGACACCTTGAGGCAGAACACCGCCCCCTGGCAGGTGGCGTCCAGCTGGCCGTAGTGGGCCATCAGCCCTTCCAAGCGGTCGGCCGCCTCCGCCATGGGGATGTTCTCATGGAAGGCCTGGGTCTCGGTGAACTTCTCCAGCTGCAGCACCGGCTGCCCCTTCACTTCCATGGGCCGGCCGGTGATTTTTTTATATTCGCCGCCGCGGGGATTGCTCACCGTCAGACGGATGAGGGGCAGGGAAAAGACCTCTTCCAGCCCCTGCCGCAGGGTCTCCACTTTGCTCATACCAGCACCTCCCCCAGCAAGGTCTCGCCTTCAAAGCCGGTGATCTTCACCGGCAGAACTTCATTGTGCAGGTTTTCACCCCTGGCCTTTACCAGACAGTACTCCGGGATGTGGCCGGTGAAGAAACCGTCCTCTTCCTGCTCGAAGAGCACCTGGTAGACCTGGCCCACACGGCCTGCCAGATCCCGCCGCTCCAGCTCCCGGCACACCTCGATGGCTTTCTGGGAGCGGTCGGCCTTCACCGCCTGGGACAGCTGACCGGGCATGGTGGCGGCCCGGGTGCCCTGGCGGCGGGAATAGGGGAACACGTGGACCTTTCCCAGACCACAGGAGGCCACGAAAGCCAGACTTTCGGCAAAGTCCGCTTCGCTCTCCCCGGGGAAGCCCACGATAAGATCGGTGGTGAGACCGCAGCCGGGCATATACTGCCGCAGCAGGTCGCAGGCCGTTTTGTATTCGGCCGCCGTGTAGTGGCGGTTCATGTTCTGCAGGGTCTTGTCGCAGCCGCTCTGCAGGGACAGATGGAAGTGGGGGCACAGATTGGGCAGGGCGGCACACCGACGGGCAAAGTCCTCGGTGACCGTCCGGGGCTCCAGACTGCCCAGGCGGATGCGGCAGGAGGGCGCCGCCTTGCACAAAGCCTCGATGAGGGAGATCAGATCGGGTTTTCCGGGCAGATCCCGGCCGTAGGCCGAGATCTCGATACCGGTGAGGACGATCTCCCGGTAGCCCTCCACCGCCAGCTTGGCGGCCTCTTCCACAGCGATGTCAAAGGGCATACTGCGCTCGGGGCCCCGTGCAAAGGGGATCAGACAGTAGGTGCAGAAGTTCTTGCAGCCGTCCTGCACCTTCAAAAGGGCCCGGGTGCGGCCGGAAAGGCCGCCGGCGGGCAGCACATCGAACAGGGGCGGTGCCTCGTGCCAGAGATCCCGGACCCCGTCGGGGGCCAGCTCTTCCACGATGGCCACGATGCGGCTCTTGTCGGGGGTGCCGATGACGGCGTCGGCGCCGCAGGCGGCCTTGGCCTCTTCGGCCTGGACCTGGGCATAACAGCCGCACAGCACCAGCCGGGCCTCGGGGTTGATCTTCTTGCACCGGCGGGCGGCATTGCGGGATTTCCGGTCGGACATGGCGGTCACCGTGCAGGTGTTCACCACGTACACGTCGGCAAATTGGTCAAAGGGCACGATCTCGTGGCCGTGCTCGGTAAAAAGGCGCTCAAGGGCCTGAGTCTCAAATTGATTGGCTTTGCAGCCGAGGGTATAAAACGCTATTTTCATCATAAATCACCACATTATATTTTAACGGAAAACGCCGTGAAATGCAATAATTGTCAATGCATTCGCATAAGAATCAAGCAAAAAGCTGTTTGGAGGGTGCGAATATGAAAAAATGGTTGGCTGGCCTGCTGGTGCTGTGGATGATGGCGGTGCCCTGTCTGGCGGTGGAGGGGCAGGTGCCCCTGCAGGCCCCCTCGGCGGTGCTCATGACCCTGGACGGGCAGGTGCTGTTTGAAAAGGACGCCCATACCCCCAGAGAGCCCGCCAGCGTCACCAAGGTGATGACCATGCTGCTGGTCTGCGAGGCCATCGACAGCGGCCGCCTGTCCCTGGAGGACCCGGTGACCGCCACCGCCCACGCCGCCTCCATGGGCGGAAGCCAGATCTGGCTGGAGGAGGGGGAAGTGCTGACGGTGGGGGAGATGCTCAAGTGCGTGGCGGTGGTGTCGGCCAACGACTGCGCCGTGGCTCTGGGAGAACACTTGGCCGGCTCGGAGGAGGCCTTTGTGGCCAGAATGAACCAGCGGGCCAAAGAGCTGGGCATGGAGAACACCACCTTTGTCAACGCCTGCGGCCTGACGGCAGCGGGACACCGCACCTCGGCCCATGACATCGGCCTCATGTCGGCGCAGCTGCTGCGGGAGCACTCTTGGATCTGCGACTACACCACCATCTGGCAGGATTCCGTGCGGAACGGACAATCGGTGCTCAACAACACCAACAAGCTGCTGAAGGGCTATGAGGGCATCACCGGTCTCAAAACCGGCTATACCTCCACGGCGGGCTACTGCGTGTCGGCTACCGCCCTGCGGGAGGATCTGCACCTGATTGCCGTCATCATAGGCGGGGAAAGCTCCCAGTCCCGCAACGCCGACGCCGCCGCCCTGCTGAGTTGGGGCTTTGCCAACTTTGCCGCCGTCCAACTGGGGGCCGACCGGCCCCTTTTGCCCCTGCCGGTGGATCTGGGAAAGCAGGACACCGTGGCCCTGGAGCTGGGGGAGAGCCTCCCGCGGGTGCTGCCCCGGGCCGACCTGAGCCGGCTGGAAAAGACCCTGGAGCTGCCTCAGCGGCTCGCCGCTCCGATCGAGCCGGGCCAGCAGGTGGGGGACCTGGTGGTGCGTCTGGAGGGCAAAGAGGTCTGCCGGGTGCCGGTTCTGGCCGCGGAGGGGGTACAGCGGCTGGGAATTTGGGATGTATTCGCCATGATTTTTGCATGTCTATGCGCGCGGTAGAAAATTTTCGCACTTTTTTAGAAAAAACGGTTGAGACATTTAAAAAATTATGGTATTATATTGCAAACTAAACTTCCCATCACCTTATAGGAGGAATTGTAATATGGTTAAAGTAATTCTGGGTAAGGCCGGTTCCGGCAAAACCAAGCAGGTCATCGACATGGTCAACACCGCCGTCACCGAAGAGTCCGGCAGCGTTGTTTGCATTGAGAACGGCCAGAC
>JAFXDF010000081.1 GCA_017521295.1 Clostridia bacterium
ACCATCGCTGCTGATGGCAGCACCGTGGTTAAGATCTATTACACTCGTAACGCTTACGACATCGTCTATAAGATCACCGGCAGCTTCTTCACCAACGATAATTATAAGACTGTTTCCGCTGTTGAGTACGAAGCTCCCCTGTCCCTGATCAGCGACGATATGGCTAAGACCGGCTACACCTGGAGCAACTGGACTGGTCTCCCCGAAACCATGCCTGCTGATGATGTCGAGGTGACTGGTTCCTACACCGCCAACATCTACAACATCACCTACGTCCTGGACGGCGGCACCAATGCTGCAAGCAACCCCGCCACTTACACCTACGGTGTTGGTGTTGAAAACTTCGCTGATGCTGCCAAGTCCGGTTACCTCTTCAAGGGTTGGTATTCTGATGAATACTTTACCGATGACGTAACTTTCATCGGCACTTCCGAAACCGGCGACAAGACCCTGTACGCCAAGTGGGAAGCCGAAAACAAGGATCTGGGTATTGACAAGGTCGTCACTTCCATCACGGCTCCCGTTGTGGAAGGCGATGTGCTCCCCACCGCCGAAGAGGCCAAGACTACCGCCAAGGTCGGTGACACCATTACCTGGACCATCACCATTAAGAACAAGGGTAACGTTGCTCAGACCGTCACGCTGGAGGACATCCTCCCCAACGCCGCCGGTACTGTGACCGTTAAGGATCCTAAGGATCCTTCCGGCGCCGAAATCACCAAGACTACCGAGATTGCTCTGGGCGTTGATGAAACCAAGGACTTTATCGCCACCTATGTTGTCCAGATCGCCGATGCCGGCAAGGAGCTCATCAACAAGGCTGTTGTCACCGGCGAGAATGGTCCTTCTGAGGATCCCGCTCCCGGCGTCACCGTGGAACCCGCTGTGATCATCGACAAGCGTGTTGACAAGGCTACTGCCAAGGTTGGCGACACCCTGACCTACACCATCAGCGTGACCAACAATTCCAGCATTGCTCTGGAGAAGGTGATCGTCTCCGACGCCACCCTGGGCAAGACTGAGACCATCGACATCCTGGCCGTTGGTGAGACCAAGACCTTCACCTACACCTACAAGGTTCAGGCCAGCGATGCCGGCAAGACTCTGACGAACACCGTCATTGCCAAGATCGGCAATGATACCGTGGGTGACGATTCTGCCGAGACCAAGGTTGATCCCTACATTCCCACCATCACCCCCGTTGGCCCCTCCAAGCCCGCTCTGAACTATGAGGACCACATCAACTACATCATCGGCTATGAAGATGGCTTCGTCCGTCCCCTGAACACCATCACCCGTGCCGAGGTTGCTACCATCTTCTTCCGTCTGCTGGATGATGAGAGCCGCGAGAACTTCTGGTCCAAGGAGAATCCCTTCCCCGATGTGACCATCGATATGTGGTGCAACAACGCCATCTCTACCATGTTCAATGCCGGCATCATCACCGGTTATCCCGATGGTACCTTTGGTCCTTATGATCCCGTTTCCCGTGCCGAGTTCGCCACCATCGCTGCCCGCTTCAGCGAAGTGAAGGACACCGACGGCGAAACCAACTTCCTGGATCTGAGCAAGAGCTACTGGGCATACAGCTACATTGAGCTGGCCGAAGAACTGGGTTGGGTCCAGGGCTACCAGGGTTACTTCCGCCCCGAGGACGATATGACCCGTGCCGAGGTTATGACCACCGTCAACCGTGTTCTGAAGCGTGCTGTTGAAGAAGACGGTATGCTGAAGGGCATGATCGAATGGCCCGACAACCTGCCCAGCGACTGGTTCTATGAGGATGTTCAGGAAGCTACCAACTCCCACACCTATTATCGTACCAACAAGCGCGTCAAGGATGTTGGCACTTATCAGCCTAACTACTACTACGAGAAGTGGTCCGAGCTGATCGAGAACCCTGACTGGGCTGCTCTCGAAAGAGCTTGGTCTGACGCCAACGATAAGTAAATCCCATACATGCGTCCCCCTCATGTGCAAACGTGAGGGGGACCTTCATTTATAACGCTTTTCTTTGACATTCCGCAGAAATCTGTTATACTCCTTATATAAACCGTTTCGGAGGTATCTTTATGAACAAGCTGAAGCAGCTCTTCCCCCGTTCTTTTGCCGCAGACACCGTCAAGGGCGTTCTTGTGGCGCTTCTGTATTATGTGATCGTCAATATCATCGGCACCTTTGTCTTTGGCCTGCTGGACGGCCTGCCTCTGGTGGGCTTTGTGTTCCGGGTGTTCCAGGGCTTGCTGATGATTTATGTCTTTGCCGGCATTTCCCTGGCCGTACTCAACTATTTCGGCATTGTGAAATAATTCTGAAGGATTTCTTAAAAAGCCGCCTGCAGGCGGCTTTTTTCCATATTTCCCTTTTCTTTTTGCAGAAACTGTGATAATATATAAAAAATTTTAAGCAAGAAAGGCGGTGGCGTTATGCTGCAGCTTCTGGTCATCCTGCTGGCCTACGGTCTGGGATGCTCCAATATGGCTCTCTATCTTTCCAAATGGAACAAGGTGGATCTCCGTGCCGGCGGCAGCGGCAATCTGGGAGCCTCCAACGCCACTCTCCTGCTGGGGTGGAAGGCCGGCGTTCTCACCGCTGTCCACGACACCGGAAAGGCCCTGCTGGCCGTCCTGCTGGCCCAGCTGCTTTGTCCCGGCAGCGAGCTCATGGCCGCCGCGGCCGGCATCGCCTGTGTGCTGGGGCATATCTACCCCGCTCCCATGAAGTTCCGGGGCGGCAAAGGCTTTGCCCCCTATGTGGGCATGACCCTTGCCCTCCATTGGAAGTTTGCCCTGGTGGTGCTGGGCGTCATCCTGCTGGTGACCCTGCTCACCGACTATATCGTGGTGGGCACTACCACCACGGTGCTGATGGTGCCGTCCTACCTGGGCTGGACCCGACAAAACCTCTGGCTGGCGTGCATTTTGCTCATCGGTACGATCGTAATTATCTGCAAACACCGGGAAAACTACATTCGCATTTGGAATGGAACAGAGTTTCGCACCACCGCAGCCTTCCGTCGAAAATAAATTTTAAAGAAGTGGCCGAATATCGGCCGCTTTTTTTGCGTAAAATAGCAGTATTGCAGAAGAAAACACTTTTTCGAGAACAATTCTCATTTTTCTTGTTGACAAATGTGATTTTATAGTGTACTATTTTAGTAGAAATTAAAACACACATCAAACAAGGAGGAAGTACAATGTCGGTTCATCATATTACCAAAGAAAACTTCGAGCAAGAGATCCTGAACAGCAGCAAGCCCGTGGTCCTGGATTTCTGGGCTGACTGGTGCGGCCCCTGCGGACAGCTGAACCCCATCATCGAGGAACTGGCCGCCGGCCATCCCGAACTGAAGGTGGCCAAGGTCCATGTGGACCAGCAGCGCGAGCTGGCCAGAAAGCACAAGGTCTTCAGCATCCCCACCCTGGTCATTTACAAAAACGGTGAGATCACCGCCCGGGCCTCCGGTGTCCGTCCCGTGGACGAGATCCTCAGCCTGATCTGATCCCAACACCGTCCCAATACACAACACATCTGACACAAGAAAAGGAGAAAACATTATGTCTAAGGTTCGTTTTTATCAGTGCAAGGAATGCGGTTTGATGGCTGTCTCTTTTGACGGCAAGGAGATCCCCGGTCTGAAGGAGCTGGTCCCCAACACGGTGGACGCCAGCGGCGAAAAGCACCTCCCCGTTGTGACGGTGGAAGGCGACAAGCTGGTTGCCCGCATCGGCTCTGTGGATCATCCCATGGTGCCCGAGCACTTCATCCAGTGGGTCTTTGTGGAGACCGACAAGGGTATCCACCGTCTGGACCTGCAGCCCGGCGAGGCTCCCGAAGCCATCTTCTCCATCCCCGGCGAGAAGCCCGTGGCCGTTTACGAATACTGCAACCTGCACGGTCTGTGGAAGACCTCCCTGTAAGGCAAATACAGCAAAAAAGGACCGCGAAAGCGGTCCTTTTCTTTTAAAACACCAGCTGCACCAGCAGCATATAGGCCACCGTGCCGCCAATGATGGAGATCAGGGTGTTGCGCTTCCACAGATGCAGGCCGGCGGTGATGCCCACGCCCAGCACGGCGGGCAGAACCGAAGAAATCTCGGTCAGTGAAACGCCCTTGAGGCAATAGACCACCAGCATACCCATGATGGCATAGGGTAAAACCTTTCCCAGATAAACGATGAAGGGCGGCGTCTGCCGCTTGTCCCCCAGCAGCAAAAAGGGCAGAAACCGGGTGGCCATGGTGCCTGCCGTCATGGTGAGGATCAGCAACATGGCATGGGCGTTGTTACTCATGGAGGACACCTCCCTCCAGACTGGGCCGCAGGGCGGTCAGCGCCAGGGTGATAAGCACCATGGAGGGGATGAGAAAGACCTCCTGGCCGAAGATCATCAGGCAAACAAGGGTGGCTCCCACGCCCAAAAGGGACGGGCGGTGCTCCCGGATAGAAGTCCACTGCTCCACGAATACCGTGACGAACAGAGCCGTCATGGAAAAGTCGATACCGGTGGTGTCAAAGGGGATGATCTGCCCCAGCAGACCGCCCAAAAAGCTGCCCAGCACCCAGTAGGAATAGTTGAACAGCGACACCCACAGCCGCCAAGCGTGGGGATCGGCACCCTCGGGGGTCTTTCCGTCGCACAGGAGGGAATAGGTCTCGTCGGTGAGGGTAAAAATGAGCAGAGGCTTCTTTTTGCCCGCCTCCCGGTAGATGTCGTACATGGACACGCTGTAAAAAATGTGCCGGGCGTTGACCATCAGAGTGGTCACGGCGGTGACCAGCACCGACGCGCCCCCGGAGATCAGGCTGACCCCCACGAACTGCATGGAGCCGGCAAACACGAACAGGCTGAACAGCACCGCCCACAGGGGACCGAAGCCGGCCTCACCCAGCAGGATGCCAAAGCCGATGCCAAGGACGATATACCCGGCCATCACCGGCAGGGACTTGACAAAGGCGGTTTTTACAAGGCTTGTTTTCATGATTTTCACGCTTTCCTGTGTTAAATCGCCAAATATCATAGCATATTTGGGGAAAAAGCGCAAGCCTACCCCACCTGCCGCCGGCTCATGCGCCGCCAGCTGACAAAGCCGTAAAGATCATTGGCCAAAAAGGCGGCAAAGCACACCACCACCGAGAAATACGAGGGATCTTCCCGGGCGGCCAGCACCCACAGCAAAATGAGCACCACATCGTTGGCGGCATAGGCCACGGCGTACCAGGGATTGCGGCGGAAGGTCAGATAGACGGCTGCGAAGCTGGTGGTCACCGACAGGGTGCTCAGCTGCAGATTGGCCGTATGGAAATATGCCAGTACAACGTAAAACCCCGCCGTCACGGCGGCGGTCAGCAGAGTCATAAGGGCCCACTCCCCTTTCGCCAGCCGGTCCACCTGCACCTCCGCCCGGTTGCCCTTGTAGGGATGCCGCAGCCAGGACACCAGGGCCACCACCGCCATGGGCATAGTCATGCCCAGATAGGTGATCATCTCGCCGTAATAGGCAAAGCTCCAGGAGATCACCCCGTACAGCAGGCTGAACACCACCATCAGCAGCTGTCCCACGGGGTTGCCCTTGGCGTTGAAGATCAGCGAGGTGACGCCGATGAGGGATGCCGCCAGAGTCAGCCAGCTCTCCCGGTCAAACAGGGCAAAGGACAGCAGGATCAGCCCCACAGAGCCGCCCCACAGAGCCAGTTCTCCCTTTGTAAAATAGCCTTTCATCTCCTACCTCCTGAAAAAAACAAGCACCCGCGTGCACATCTTCAAAGACCTAACGATGTGCAGACGGATGCTTCCGCATCACGCTACCCGGTGGCAGCATACTGTTGGTTTGTGTCTTCATCATACCACAGGCCGCAGCCTTTGGCAAGCCTTGCCACAAAATCCCATCTGTGCTACAATAGTCCCATCAAAAACCATTGAAAAGGAGACCGAACTTATGGATCTGCAGACTGCCCTGCAGCGGCTGGAAGCCCTGCAGCAGAAATTATACGCCTTCCGCACCGCCTCCTCCGCCCTCTATCTGGACGGCGTGACGGTGGCGCCCCGGGACACCTCCGAGGGCCGCGGTGTGGCCCTGGGCATCCTGGCCGGCGAGGAGCACAAGCTGTTTTCCTCCGCCGAGACCGGTGAGCTCATCGCTTATCTGGAGCAGCACAAGGAGGAGCTGACCCCCGAGGTGGCCCGCCAGGTACAGCTGCTGCGCCGCAATTACGACCAGCTGTCCCGCATCCCCGCCGAGGAATATATGGAATACGCCCAGCTGACCAACCAGGCCAGCGATGTGTGGCACCGGGCCAAGGAGACCTCCGACTTTGAGCTGTTCCGCCCCGTGCTGGAAAAGCTGGTGGCCTTCAACCGGAAGTTTGCCGGCTACTACGACGCCAAAAAGGCCCCCTACGACGCTCTGCTCAACGAGTATGAGCGCGGCATGACCATGGAAAAGCTGGATCTGTTCTTCGGCACCCTCCGGGAGCGTCTGGTGCCCGTCATCCGGGAGATCGGCCAGGCCGAGCAGATCGACGACAGCTTCCTCCACAAGGTCTATCCCATCGAGGATCAGCGGAAGTTCTCCGACTATCTGATGGAAGTGCTGGGCATGGACCGCAACCACTCCACCATCGGTGAGACCGAGCACCCCTTCACCCTGAACTTCAGCAGCCAGGACGTGCGCATCACCACCCATTACACCGAGACCGAACTGGCCTTCTCCATGTATTCGGTGATCCACGAGGGAGGCCACGCCCTGTACGAGCTGGGCGTCAACCCCGACTATGACTACAACTGCCTGGCCGGCGGCGTGTCCATGGGCGTGCATGAGAGCCAGTCCCGGTTCTATGAAAACCTCATCGGCCGCTCCCTGCCCTTCATCCGGGCCATCTATCCCCGGGTGCAGCAGTTCTTCCCCCAGCAGCTGAAGGACGTCACCGCCGAGGACTTCTACAAGGCGGTGAACAAGGCCCAGCCCTCCCTCATCCGCACCGAGGCCGACGAGCTGACCTACTGCTTCCATGTGATGATCCGCTACGAGATCGAAAAGCAGCTCATCGGCGGCACCCTGGAGGTCAAGGACGTGCCCCGGACCTGGAACGCCCTGTACAAGGAATA
>JAFXDF010000082.1 GCA_017521295.1 Clostridia bacterium
AAAACCGTCGAATATGGCAGCTTTACAAAAGCATCGGAGATATTAAACTACTCACAATCGGGCATCAGCCGAATGATAAATGATCTTGAAACGGAATGGAAAGTCACTCTTTTGGAGCGAAGCAAAACGGGTGTTAAGCTCACAAGCGACGGTCTGAAACTCTTGCCTCATGCAAAGGCTGTCGTTGGTGAGTATGAGAAACTTCAAATGGAAGTAGATGCTTTGAACGGTTTGCAATCCGGTATCATCCGAATCGGAACATTTTCAAGTGTGGCTACGCATTGGCTCCCAAACATCATCAAAGAATTTCAAAAAGACTATCCGAACATTGACTATGAACTGCTCCTTGGTGACTATACGGAAATTGAAGAATGGATTCATACCGGCAGAGTTGATCTCGGCTTTTTGCGATTACCCACGTTGCCGGAGTTTGAAACGCATTTTTTAGAAAAAGATGAGCTGATGGCGATCATCCCCGAAGGACATCGTTATGCCGACAGCGATGCTTTCCCGGTAGAAGCGCTCTGTGATGAGCCGTTTATGCTTCTTGAAAAAGGTGCAAAAGCAGAAATATCCGCTATCTTTGAACGGCATAATCTTACGCCAAAGGTGCATTTCACAACATGGGATGATTATGCTGTTATGTCCATGGTGGAAAGCGGACTGGGTATCAGCATCCTGCCGAATCTGATTTTGAAACGGATTCCATACAGAATCGTCACAAAACCGCTGACGATTCCTGCGTATCGTGATATTGGTATTGCTCTGAAAAGCAGTAAAACGGCTTCTCTCGCTGTAAGGCGATTTATGGAATATTTGCAATACAGATCATGATTTTGATTGTAGAACCCCCAATATAGAATAAAAAGGCGATACCTGGTCGTGAAAACCAAGTATCGCCAATTTTCTTGTCGCACTCCTGTACGGCAGCTACCCTATGTCAGCAATACTCTCATACTGTCTTATTGGAATCTATCCCACGGGGGTCTTTTTTGATTATTCGCCCAGAATGCGGCCGTCGGTGGTGACGGTGACCACCTGCCAGGGGATGAACTTGCCGCTCTGCTGCAGGGCGCGCTTGGCGGCATTTTCGATGCCGCCGCAGCAGGGCACCTGCATACGGACGATGGTGACGCTCTGAATGTCATTTTCGGCAATGATGCGGGTGAGCTTTTCGGCGTAGTCGCCTTCGTCCAGCTTGGGACAGCCGATGAGAGTGATGCGGTTCTTGATGAACCGGTCGTGGAAATTGCCGTAGGCATAAGCGGTGCAGTCGGCGGCAATGAGCAGGTGGGCGCCGTCAAAATAGGGGGCGTTTATCGGCGCCAGCTTGATCTGCACCGGCCACTGCCGCAGCTGGCTGGACACCGGCTGGGCGCTCTCGACGGCAGGCTCACGGCGGATGGCTTTGGCTTGGCTGCCGGGGCAGCTGCAGGCGTGGTCGCCTGCGGCCTTCTTTTTGGCCTCCTGGGCCAGACGGACGGCCTCGGCGTCATAGGCGGGGGCTTCCCGCTCTTCAAAGGTGATGGCACCCACCGGGCAGGCGGGCAGACAGTCGCCCAGCCCGTCGCAGTAATCCTCCCGGAGCAGCTTTGCCTTGCCGTCCACCATGCCGATGGCGCCCTCGTGGCAGGCCTCGGCGCACAGGCCGCAGCCGATGCACTTGTCTTCGTCGATTTTGATGATTTTACGTTTCATAGAAGTTTCCTCCTGAATACTTGACTTTATGGTTGCAGTATACTATGCTTTGGACAGAAAGTCTGTTGGATTTCCAACAAACCGGAGGCTGCTATGAAAGAATTTTATGGGATTTTACAAGCTTGCGCCCTGTTTTGCGGTGTGCAGGAAGGGGAGTTGGAGGGGATGCTGGCCTGTCTGGGCGCCCGGAAGGTCACTCTCCAAAAGGAGGAAAGCATCTTTCGGGAGGGCGACCCTGCCAATTTTGTAGGTGTGGTGCTGCGCGGCGCGGTACGCATCCTGCGGACGGATTTTTACGGAAATCAGAGCATCGTGGGACAGGTGGAGCCGGGGGATCTCTTCGGTGAGGCCTTTTCCTGTGCCGGGGTGCAGGCCCTGCCGGTGAGCGCGGTGGCGGCACAGCCCTCGGAGGTGCTGCTGCTGGATATCCACCGGGTGCTGACCCTGTGCGCCAATACCTGTGCTTTTCACAGCCGCATCGTCAGCAATCTGGTGCAGGTGCTGGCCGGTAAGAACCTGGGCCTCAATCAAAAGCTGGACATCGCCTCCCGGCGGACCACACGGGACAAGCTGCTGGCCTATCTGACCGCTCAGGCCAAGGCCGCCCAAAGCCCCCGATTCACTATTCCCTTCGACCGGCAGGCCCTGGCCGACTACCTTGGCGTGGAGCGCTCGGCCATGTCGGCAGAGCTGTCCAAGCTGCAAAAGGAAGGCGTATTGAAAACCCACCGCAGCCAATTTGAGCTGTTATAAATAAAAAAAGACCCTGAAAAGGGTCTTTTTTTATTCGGTTTCTTCCGGCAGCTGATAGCCGGTGATGAGAATGTGGGGCTTTTTGCTGTGGTCCAGCCAGAGCAGGGTCTCCAGCATGTCCTCCTCCAACAGGCCGATACAGCCGGAGGTGGGATGGTCGCTGCAGTGCAGGAAAATGGCACAGCCCCGGTCGGGGATCACATAGGGAGGCGTGTTGTACCGGATCACCACCCCGTAGCGGTATGTCACGTCGTAGTCCTCCAGATGCTCCACATCGTCCCAGTTCCAAGTCTCGGTGAGACTGGTGTCATCCCGCTCCTGCCAGGTGTTGAAATAGATGGATTCGGCGTCACACACCCAGTCGGACTGGGGGGTGATGTCCCGCCAGGCCAGCTTGAGGCCTTCGGGCATTTCCGCCAGGCCAAAGGCCGAGCCCAGAGCCCACAGACCGGCGGGGGAGCGGCGGGTGTTGCGCTGGCGGTCGTGCTGAATGCCCTTGGAGCCGGTGTAGCCGGCCATGCGGCCCAAGTGTTCCACCGGGGCCCAGGTGCCGTCTTCCTGCCGCTCGTAGCAGACGGTGACGGTGGACACCCCGTCAAAGTCCTGAGCCACGGCCAGGATCAGCTGGTCGCAGCCCCGGGCGTCCAGATCCTCCCAGGTGAGGCCCTCCACCGCCATCCATTTGATGAGCAGGCCCATGTCGGTACACCACAGATCGGGAGGAAAGTTCTCTGCCTTTACAGCATCCCAGGTATCAGCGGTATCGCCGGGCTGCGGTGTGATGGGATCCCCCTGCTGCCAGTCGGATTCCACCCAAACCGGCGGAGGCTCCGGTTCGGTGGGGGGCTCGGTTTCCGGTTCGGTGGGGGCAGGCTCGGTGGCCTGGGTAGGGGGCTCGGTGGGCTGCTCCTGGGGCACAGGGGCGGCGCAGGCCGATGAGGTCAGCAGCATCAGCGATAGAAACAGCGAAAGGATCTTTCCCATAGGACTTCCTCCACAGGTCATTTTTTGGTGCTGTCCAACAGCTTTTTATAGGGCATCAACATGCCCTCGTTCATCTTGTTGCCCATTTTGGCCAGCACCTTGGGATTGGCCAGCAGAGCGCCTACGGCGTACATTTTCAGCATGGTGGGCCACTGCTTCTGGGGGAAGTCGTACTGGCCGTGGGCCTTGTAGAACTTGTGGTCGGCCCGCATCATGCCCTGCATGAGCCAGATCAGGTCCCGGAAGACCTTCATGCCGCCCACGCCCCAGAAGGTCTGAGGGGGCTGATAGCCCTGTTCCAGGGCATAAGCCAGCTTCTGGCACAGCAGGTCGATTTGACGGTCGGGCTCCTGCTCGTCGGTGGCCACACCGGCCAGGAAGTTTCCGCCCACGCTGGCCCGGGCTTCGATGACGTTCCGGAGATTTTCTTCCCGGCTGAGGGGGCCGGACACCAGATAACCCACGGGGGCTCCCATGGTCACCGTCCGATGGCCGTTGCAGAACTGCCGGTCGTCGTACATCTTGAACCGGGGGCCCATGGAGTGGTCCTTGATGGTAAAGGCGTAAACGGTGGCCTGGGCGGTCTGGATCTCCCGGCGAAGAAACTCGTCAAAGCCGTCGGTGTAGATGCACTTGCCCGACACGGCGCAGCGGAAGCAGCCCAGGCAGCCGCCCTGGAGGGGGTATTCCCAAATGTTGACCACCCGGGTGTTGTAGGGGCAGTTTGTCTGGAACCGGGCGATCATGGCCTGGAGGTTGCCCTCTTCCGGGGTCACATCGGTGACGATGACCACGTCGCCGGGCTTTTGGGCGCCGTCAGCTTCCGGGACAGTGGCAGGCACCGGCGTAAAGGCCGGCTGCGGCTGGGGGAAGGGCAGATAGCTGTCCTTTTCCACACTCCATTGGAGAAACTGCAGGAAGTCCCGGGCCTGCTTTTGACCCTTTTCGGTGAGCAGATCGTCCATGTCGGCCGACAGGCCGCCGATGTATTTCAGCCCCAGCTCCTGGCACATATCCTGTACATACCGGTGGGCGGTGATGTCATAAAAGTGCTTGGAGGTGGTCAGCTGTGCGGCGTACTTTCCCGCCAGGGAAAGACCGCTGTTTTTCAGCAACTCCAGGAACCGATGGAGCTGACTGGGTGCCAGAAAGGTGTAGACCGGATAGGAAAACAGCAGAAAGTCAGACTGCTTTACAGCTTCGACGGCAGAGGAAAAATCCTGCTCCAGAGTCTTGATTTTCTGCCCGGCGTGGAGCACCTCAAAAGAAACCTGGGGGAACTGCTGCTCCAGGTAGCGGACGGTCTGCAGGGTGATGCTGTATTCCCCTTTGGGGCTGCCGTTAATGACCAGAATTTTCATAAAAGGATCCTTACTTTACAAAAAATACTTCGGGCTTGCGGTACTCGGCGCACTTTTCGGCAAAGAGGGGAGCGCGCTCCTTCCAGGCGTCGCTGAAATAGCCTCTGGCCTGCATGGGGCAGATGGCGATACAGGCACCGCATTGGACGCATTTGGTGGGGTCGGTCTCCTGAGGATGGGCCCGGGGAATGGCACGGCCGGGGCACAGATCGGAACAGGCCCGGCAGTTGATGCAGTCCTTGTTGGCGGTGGGGTACATGCCGGCGGGCTTGCGCTCGGGGGCCTGGGCCTCGGGGTCGCCGGGCAGGGAAATGGGGGCGGCGTCCTGCCAGCTGTCCTCCAGCAGCTGGGCGCAGCGCTGGCCGAAGGCCGTCATGGCCTCCATATCGTCCTTGTCGGGACGGCCTTTGGCCACCTCATGGAAGATGGAGTGCTCGGCCAGGAAGGCGCCGGCGGCGATGACCTTGAAGCCGCGGGCCTCCAGCAGCTGCTGCATCTGCAGCAGGGCGTGGTCATAGTGGCGGTTGCCGTAGACGGCGGCGATAACGGCAGGGGTGCCGTGGCCCTGAAGCTGCTCCACCCAGGGCCGGCAAATGGCCGGGATAAAGCCGCCGTAGACCGGCATGGCCAGTAGCAAAACATCCTCGGCAGGGATGTCCACCGGGCCGGTGGGAGGCTTTTTCATCCAGTCGTGGAGCTTCGCGGGCTTGCCCATGGCATTTTTGATACAATGGGCGCAGGCGGCGGTAGTGCCTTTGCCGCTGAAAAAGACGGTGTGCAGTGTCATACGCGATCCCTCCAATAAGCATCGATTTGCTCCCGGGCCTGCTTGAGAATGGCCTCGGTGTCGGCGCCCATCACATCCAGATTTTCGGCGGAAAACAGGGCGGTTTTTTCAATGGAAAAATAATTTTTTGCCAGAGCATCCACATAGTCAAAGCCCAAATGGGAAGGCAAAACCGGGCCGCCGGCGGTGGAAACATAGAAAAGCCGTTTGGCTTTACAGAGCCCTTGCGGAACGCCTTTCTCGTCATAGTGGAAGGTCACGCCCAGGGCCATTACATACTCCAGCCAGATCTTCAGCGCGGAAGGGAAGGACAGGTCCCAGAAGGGGGCGGCGATGACCACGGTATCGGCGTTTGCGAATTGCCGGGCGTATTTGAAGATGGGGTGGTCAAAGTTGTCCTGGGCGATCATCTTGTCCCGCAGGGCCAGGGTCTTGCCGTTGAGGGGCAGAAGGTTTTCCTCAAACAGCAAAAGCTCTTCGGCGGTGCCCTCCAGCTTGCTCAGCAGATGCCGGGCCAGCTCCAGGGTGCGGGAGCCCTCACGGGGACAGGCGTTGATAAAAAGTGTATGTTCCATAATGTTCACCTCTTGTATCTTGATAGTAGCACAAACCGGCCTGCCTTTCAAGGCTTGGAAAAAACAGAAAAATTTTGAAAAAAGTGTTGACAAACCGAGGGCGTTCGTGTATGATATGCCCATAGTTAGTTGACGCTAACTGGAAGGGATAGAACACCGGCCTCCATCGTATTTGCAGCGATTTGCCATAGTCGCCTCCAAATAATTAGTCTAACGATTGTTGACGGGATACCATCTCCGACCATTCTGCCGGTTGTGCGTTCCGGCAGAGGCGCATGCAACAATATGGAACCATAACAAAAACCCCGACTTTTGTCGGGGTTTTTGTTGTTTGGCTATGCACTGGGATGAAAGTATGATATAATATCAATTTAGAGTAACGAAAGGAGGGCTGCCCGTGGAGACCATCAGCGGTCTGTCCAACTGGAAGCTGACCCTGCGGCGGGAAGTTGACCATATCCAGATCCTGCGGGCGGTGACCTGTGACCGCAGGGCGGCGCTGCCCGACGAGTTGTTCGGCCTGCCGGTGACCGTTTTGGGTGACCATGCCCTGGCTCCCAATGCCCGGCCGGTGCCGGGCGAAGCGGTGTGCATCACCTGCGGCCGGGAGGGTGACTGGGACAACCGGGAGCTGCAGGAGCTGACCCTGCCTGCCCATCTCACCGATGTGCAGAATTATGCTTTGTACGGCTGCCGCAGCCTGCACACCCTGCATCTTCACGACCGGGTGGACCGGTGGGGCGGCGGCTGCCTCATGAACTGCCGGGCACTGAGCCATCTTTCGCTGACCCGGGTGGGGCAGAAGCAGGGCGAAGCCCTGGCCTTTTTGTGCGGCGAGCTCCACGATGTGCTGCAGGTGACCGTTCATGAGGTGGATGGCAGTGAGACCCGACTGATCTTCCCTGAATATATGGAGATCTATGAGGAAAACGTGCCCAATCACCACTTTGACTACCATATTCACGGCGGCGGACACCCCTATCATCATGTGTTCCGGGCCAAGCAGCTGGACCTGCGGGTGTACGACGGGCTATGGGAAAAGTACCTCCGGGAGGAGCACGAGCCGGCCACGGCGGTGCAGGTGGCCTATACCCGCCTGCGGTGGCCCACCGACCTGAGCCCCCGGGCCCGGGCCCAATACCGGGATTATCTGGCCGGACGGGCGGATGAGGCTCTTTTGTGGCAGCTGAAGCAAAAGGATGTACAGGGCCTGCGGCTGCTGCTGGAGGAGCTGGATGTGGAGGGAGACCTGCTGCACACCGCCTGCGACCGGGCGCGAAATGCGGGCAATACCGAGGGGCTGGCGCTGCTTCTGGAGCGGCAGCATCAAAAGGAGCCTTTGGGCTTTGACAAGGATTTTGATTTGTAAGGAGGTGCCGGATGTCCGAACAACAAAAGAACCTGGACCAGGTGGGGCAGGACATCCTGCTGGCCTCACGCAATGAGCTTTATATGAACCTGCCCTATCTGGACGTGGTGCTGTGCGGCCTGGAGTTCCGGCCGGGCAGGGAAGTGACCCTCTCTCTGGCCACCGACGGGCAGATGCTGTACTACAACGGCAGCTTCCTGGCCGAGCGCTATCTCCGTGGCCGGGTGCTGTGCAACCGGGCCTATCTCCATGTGCTGCTGCATTGCATGCTGCGGCATCTGGGGAAAAAGTACGACAAGGCCCCCGAACTGTGGGACCTGGCCTGTGACGCGGCGGTGGAGAGCATTCTGGACGAGCTGCACTACCCCTGTCTGGACGGGGGCTTCGTGCCGGCCAAGCAGAAGTTTTACGGCCAGTGTCGGGCGGATATGCCGGTGCTCACCGCCGAGGGTATTTACCGCCATCTGCAGCAGCAGAATTACACCGAATACCAGCTGGCCCAGCTGCAGCGGGCCTTTTTGGTGGATGACCACGGCCTGTGGGCGCCCCCCGAACGGGAACAGAAGGAGCGGGCCCAGCAGCAGGATGACCAGTGGCGGGATCGGTCGGAAAAGACCCGGACGGCCATGGAGACCGTGCTGGCCGGACAGGCCACCGGCGGCCAGGCGGTGCTGGAGCAGGTAAAGGTTGCCACCCGGGACGACGTGGACTACCGGGCCTTTTTGCGGCGGTTTGCCGTGCCACGGGAAATCATGGCGGTGGACGGCGACGGGTTTGACTATACCTACTACACCTATGGCCTGCGGCTGTACGGCAATATGCCCCTGGTGGAGCATCCCGAGACCCGGGAGGAAAAGCGCATCGAGGATTTCGTCATCGCCATCGACACCTCCATGTCCACCAACGGCGAGTTGGTGCGGCAGTTCCTGGCCTGCACCTATGCCATCCTTCGCTCCACCGAGACCTTCACCCGGAAGGTGAACATCTATATCATCCAGTGCGACAACCAGGTGCGGAAAGAAACGGTCATCGAGGATCTGGAAGGCCTGCGCCGGTATATGGAGAACTTTGAACTGTCGGGAGGCAGCGCCACCGATTTCCGTCCGGTGTTTGAACGGGTGCGGGAGCTGCAGGCAGAGGGGGCCTTTACAAGCCTTCGGGGACTGATTTATTTCACCGACGGCATGGGCCTTTACCCCCAGAAGCGGCCGCCCTATGACGTGGCCTTTGTGCTGCTGGAGGAGCCGCCCCTGTCGGTGAAAATGCCTCCCTGGGCCATCCGGCTGGTGCTGGACACCCCTGCGCTGGAGCGCACTGTCAAGGAACTGGACTTGACACTGGATACCGATATCGAAGAACTACCCGAACTTTAACTGTCAAAAGAACCGCTTCGCTGGGTTCTTTTCGACAAGGTGGTTCCGCGCTGAGGCGCGGTTTCGCCTGTTCCTCTGCGGAGGCCCAGGCGGGTCGAGGTGTTTTTGCCCATGATCATATAGATCACAGGCAAAAACCATCCCATAAGGCGGCGGGTCGATGCTCGCATCCGATTCAAATAATACGGCTTTTTGCTGTTGACAGAGGTGCCAAATATGAACATCAAACAGGCAAAACAGGAGATCCAAAACACCCTCCGGGCGTACCTTGCCAAGGACGAGCTGGGCAATTATCTCATCCCTACCGTGCGGCAGCGCCCGGTGCTGCTGATGGGCCCTCCGGGCATCGGCAAGACCCAGATCATGGCCCAGATCGCGCAGGAGACCGGCGTGGGTTTGGTGGCCTATACCATCACCCACCACACCCGCCAGAGCGCCATCGGCCTGCCCTTCATCGAGCAGCGCACCTATGGGGAAGAGACCTTTTCGGTGACCGAGTACACCATGAGCGAGATCCTGGCTTCGGTGTACCGGCTGATGGAAAACACCGGCCTGAAAGAGGGCATCCTCTTCCTGGACGAGATCAACTGCGTGTCCGAGACCCTGGCCCCCATGATGCTGCAGTTTTTGCAGTGCAAGACCTTCGGCAACCAGGCCCTGCCCGAGGGCTGGCTCATCGTTGCCGCCGGTAACCCGCCCGAGTACAACAAGTCGGTGCGGGATTTTGACGTGGTGACCCTGGACCGTGTCAAGCGCATGGACGTGGCCGAGGATTTCGCCGTGTGGAAGGAATATGCCCGGGCCAAGGGCATCCACGGCGCGGTGGTCTCCTATCTGGATATCAAAAAGGACCATTTCTACCGCATTGAGACCACGGTGGACGGCCTGCAGTTTGCCACTGCCCGCGGCTGGGAGGATCTCAGCGAGATCATTCTGGCCTATGAAAAACTGGGGCTGAAGGTGGACCGGGAAGTGGTGGGCCAATACATCCAGCTGCCCCGCATCGCCAAGGATTTTGCCAATTATCTGGAGCTGTATTACAAATATCAGCGCATTTACCATGTGGAGGACATCCTTCGGGGCACCTGGCAGGCCATTACGGTATCCGAGCTGCGGGCGGCGCCCTTTGACGAAAAGCTGTCGGTGATGGGCCTGGTGCTCTCCCGCCTGTCCGAGGAGGCCCGTGTCCTGCGGCAGCAGGACGCTCTGACCACCGCACTCCACGGCACCCTGAAGACCTTCAAGGCCGCTCTGGAGCAGATGCCGCCCCGGCAGGTGCTGGAGCAGCTGATCCAGGGCCGCCAGGCCGCCATGAAGATGGCCAAAGAGGCCGGTCAGCTGGACAAGGCCGCCCGGGATCTCAAGACCCGGGAGATCAATGCCCTACAGGCCTACCGCACCGCCCTGGTGGACGGCGATGTGGCCGACGAGGCCGCCTTTGAGGCGGTGAAGGGCTGGTTTGGCGAGCAGGTCGCCCTGCGTAAGGAACTGGCCCAGCAGACGGCCTCCATGTTCGACAACGCCTTTGCCTTTTTGGAAAAGACCTTCTCCCAGGGGCAGGAACTGGTGATGTTCGTCACCGAGATCACCGCCGGCGCCGACACCTCCTGGTTCGTGGAAAACTTCGGCTGTGAGGCCTATTTCCGCCACAACAAGGAGCTGCTGTTCGACCAGACCCAGCAGCGCATCCGGGACAGCATCCTGGAGGCCAAGGAGCAGGGAACTTTTTGACCGCAGGATCGGTCTGAAAAGAAAAAGGGGTTGATTGGATGAAAAAACAGATCATCGCGGTTTTGCTCCTGTGTTTGATGTTTGCCGCGGGATGCGGCAGCGGAAAATCCACCTCGGAGTGGGGCATTTCCATGTGGGCGGAAGAGGTTTCCGCCACCGGCTGCACGCTGTCCATTCAAAAGCGGGGCGGAAACGCTGACGGCAGCGTCAGCTACGGTGCCGCGTTTTGGCTGGAGCGGCAGACCCCGGAGGGCTGGAAAGAGATGGAGCCGTTGACAGACATTTGTTGGGAGTTGTGGGCCCGGGAGGCGACTTATCGAACCGCCCAGATGCCCTGCAAGTGGAAATCTCTTTACGGCGCGCTGCCGGAAGGGACCTACCGCGTGGGAAAACGCTTTTTGAACTCACGCGGGCCGGGAAATTATGATGAACTGGATCATTATACCGAGCCCTTTACCATCCAATAGACAAAACAAAAAGCCCGCAGCGGTAGCTGCGGGCTTTCCTGATACTTTTTTACTGCTTCAGGCCCAGAACTTCGGGGCCGCAGGTCTGGATGCCGTGGCTGTCCAGCAGGGCCTTGAACTTACCTTCGTCGGACACGCGGAAGACCATATAGGCCTTGCCCTCCACATGGGTGAACAGGGAGTACATGTACTCGATGTCGATCTTGCCTTCGGCCAGCAGCTCCAGCACAGAGGCCACGCCGCCGGGGGCGTCGGGCACGGCCACCGCCAGAACGGGGGTGACAGACATGATGTAGCCGCTGTCCAGAAGGATGGATTTGGCCTTCTGGGAATCATCCACGATCATGCGCAGAACGCCGTAGTCGGCGGTCTCAGCAATGGAGATGGCCCGCAGGTCAATGCCCTCGCCTGCCAGCACCTTGGTGATCTCGGCCAGCTGACCGGCGCGGTTTTCCAGAAAAACAGAGATCTGTTGGATACTCATGCAGCTTTCCTCCTTAAATCTTTCTCTTGTCGATGACACGGACGGCCTTGCCTTCCGAGCGGGTGATGGACTTGGGCGCCACCAGCTTGACCTTGGCGTAAATGCCCAGCATGGTCTTGAGGGCGGCCACCAGGCTCTTTTCCATCTCGGTGATCTTTGCCAGAGAGTCGGAGAAGTTCTCGGGGGTCATCTCCACCTGGACCTCCATGGTGTCGGAGTGGTTCACGCGGTCCACGATGATCTGGTAGTTGGCCTGATAGCCCTGCTCCAGCAGGACGGCCTCCACCTGGGAGGGGAAGACGTTGACGCCCTTGATGATGAGCATATCGTCGGAACGGCCCATGGGCTTGGCCATCTTGATGAGGGTGCGGCCGCAGGAGCATTTCTTGCGGGAGAGCACGCAAATGTCACGGGTACGGTAACGGAGCAGGGGGAAGGCCTCCTTGGTGATGGAGGTAAAGACCAGCTCGCCCTTGGTGCCCTCGGGCAGCACTTCGCCGGTGTTGGGATCGATGATCTCGGGGATGAAGTGGTCCTCATTCACGTGCATACCGGTCTGCTCTTCGCACTCAAAGCTGACGCCGGGGCCGGTGATCTCGGTGAGGCCGTAAATATCATAAGCCTTGATGCCCAGCTGCTTTTCGATGTCCCGACGCATTTCTTCCGACCAGGCTTCGGCGCCGAAGATACCGGCTTTCAGCTTGATCTTGTCACGCAGGCCGCGCTCGTTGACCGACTCGGCCAGATAGGCGGCGTAGGAGGGGGTGCAGCACAGGATGGTGGCTTCAAGGTCGGTCATGAACTGCAGCTGACGGTCGGTGTTGCCCGAGGACATGGGCAGGGTCAGACAGCCAACCTTGTGAGAGCCGCCGTTGAGGCCGGGGCCGCCGGTGAACAGGCCGTAGCCATAGGCCACCTGGCACACATCCTCGTTGGTGCCGCCCACGGCGGTGATGGCACGGGCACAGCAGTCATCCCAAAGATCCACGTCGTGCTGGGTATAGAAGGCAACCACCCGCTTGCCGGTGGTGCCGGAAGTGGACTGGATGCGGACACATTCGTTCAGGGGCTTGGCCAGCAGGCCGTAGGGGTAGCATTCCCGCAAATCGTCCTTGGTGATAAAGGGCAGCTTCTTCAGGTCGTCCACGCTCTTGATATCGGCGGGGGTGAGACCCTTTTCTTCCATCTTTTTGCGATAGAAGGGGACGTTGTCCCAGACATGCTGTACCTGCTTGACCAGACGCTCGTCCTGCCAGGCACGCATTTGTTCGGGTGAAGCGGTTTCGATTTCGGGCTGATAATAGCGTTTCATGTTTCGTCGCTCTCCTTGATAAATGGGTTGCAAACCAATGCAGTTTTGAACGGTATTACTTTACTACTTTTGCGCTTTAAAGTCAATGAAAACATGCTGAAATTCAATGGATTTTTACCAAAAACGGTGGAGAGCGAAGCCCTCCACCGTTTGCTGTTTTATGCGTCGCGGCCCAGGGTAAACGCCTTCTTGTTCAGCTCCAGGAACTTTGCGGGGACGCTCTGCTCGATGGCAGTCATCCACTCTTCTTCCGAGAAATCAAAGTACTTGGACAGGCGGCCCATGAGCACAATGTTGACGGCCTTTGCGGAGCCGGCCTGTTCGGCCAGCGACAAAGCGTCAAAGGCGTCGATGTCCATGCCGGCGGCCTGGATCTTGGCCACCAACTCGGCGGGGTAGCAAGCGGCGCCGGTGATCACCGGCATGGGGTTGATCTGTTGGGTGGAAGTAATGATCTTGCCGCCCTTTTTAAGATCTTCGGTGTAACGGGCAGCCTCCAGCAGCTCGAAGGATACGATGAAATCGGCCTCGCCCTTGTCCACGATGGGGGAATAGACCTTGTCGCCGAAGCGAACGTAGGTGACCACGCTGCCGCCACGCTGACTCATGCCGTGGACTTCGGACACCTTGATGTCATAGCCCCGGGTCAGCAGCAGACGGCCCAGCAGTTTGGAAGCCAGCAGACTGCCCTGGCCGCCAACGCCAACGATCATAATGTTTTTGGTTTCCATGGTCAGTCCTCCTTTGCGGCGCTGATGGCGCCCAGTTTGCACAGCTGTGCGCAGACGCCGCAGCCGGTGCACAGGGTATTGTCGATGGTGGCCTTACCGTCCTTCATGCTGATGGCGGGACAGCCGATCTTCATGCAGCTCTTACAGCCCACGCACTTGGCGGGGTCGATGACCACGGGCTTTTTGTGCTTGACGTACTTCAGCAGGGCGCAGGGGCGGCGGGAGATGATGACCGAGGGCTCGTCGGCAGCCAGCTCTTCCTTGAGCACGGTGTCGCACTGCTCCAGATCATAGGGATCCACCACACGCACACGGCGGATGCCAACGGCCTTGCACAGGGTCTCCAGATCGATCTTGGTGCAGGGGTCGCCTTTCAGGTTGAAGCCGGTGGTGGGGTTCTGCTGATGGCCGGTCATGCCGGTGATGGAGTTGTCCACGATGATGACGGTGGAATCGGACTCGTTGTAGGCGGCGTTGATCAGGCCGGTAACGCCGGAGTGCATAAAGGTGGAGTCACCGATGACGGCCACCGCCTTGCCGCCGCCGGCCTTGGTAAAGCCGTGGAGACCGGAGATGGAGGCGCCCATGCAGATGGTGGTGTCCAGCGCACCCAGAGGAGGCACGGCGCCCAGGGTATAGCAGCCGATGTCACCCAGCGCGGTGACCTTGTTCTTGGCCAGGGTATAGAACAGGCCGCGGTGGGGGCAGCCGGCGCACATGACGGGGGGACGGGCGGGGATGGCCTCCTCCAGAGCCTTGCCCTCGGCGGCGGCCTTGCCCAGACCGACGGCGACCTTGTTCTGGCTCAGCTCGTCGATGCAGGAGAACTTGTCCTTGCCCATGACTTCCAGTCCCAGATTGCGGCAGTGCTCCTCAATGAAGCCGTCCAGCTCTTCCACAACCACCAGTTTGTCAACCGAGGCGGCCAGGTGGCGGATCTTCTTTTCGGGCAGGGGCCAGATCATGCCCAGCTTGAGCACGGGGTACTTGTCGCCGCAGACTTCCTTCACATACTGATAAGCGGTGGAGGAGGTGACGATGCCCATGGACTTGTCGGAGCCGTCCTCCAGACGGTTGATCTCGGCGGTCTCGGCCCATTCCACCAGCTTGGCGGTGCGCTCTTCCACGATGGGATGGCGCTTTTTGGCGTTGCCGGGCATCATGATGTACTTTGCGGGGGTCTTTTCATAAGATTTGCTGACCTCAATACGCTCACCGGGCTCCACAACGCTCTGGGAGTGGGAAACACGGGTGCACATCTTCAGCAGAACGGGGGTGTCGAACCCTTCGGACAGGTCATAGGCCAGCTTGGCGAAGGCCAGGGCCTCGGCGGAGTCAGCAGGCTCCAGCATGGGGATCTTGGCGGCCTTGGCGTAATGACGGCTGTCCTGCTCGTTTTGGGAGCTGTGCATACCGGCATCGTCGGCCACGCCGATGACCATACCGCCGTTGACGCCGGTATAGGAGATGGTGAACAGAGGGTCGGCGGCCACGTTGAGGCCCACGTGCTTCATGCCGCAGAAGGTGCGCTTGCCGGCCAGACAGGCGCCGAAGGCGGCCTCCATGGCAACCTTTTCATTGGGTGCCCACTCGGCATAGACCTCGGGGTACTTGGCGATGGCTTCGGTGATTTCGGTGCTGGGGGTGCCGGGATAGCTGGACACAAAGCTGCATCCGGCCTCGAACAGGCCCCGGGCAACGGCTTCGTTGCCCAACATCAGCATTTTCATAAGGGTTTCCTCCTTTATGGAAAGGTATCAGTGACGGGCTAAGGAATGTTTGGCGGTAACAGTAACGGGAATGTCGTAACAGGAGAACACCTTCTCCAGATGAGCCGTATCGGGCTTCTTGGTAAAGGCACTCACCACGGGAACGATGATCAGACCGGCGATCATGCAGAAGGCACCGGCGTTGATGGGGCTCTGCAGGATGGCGGGGAACAGGGGCTTTGCCACCACGTTGGCCAACATGACCACGGTGGAGAAGAGGAAGCTGGCCCAGCAGCCGGCGGAAGTGGCCTTTTTCCAGTACAGGCCGTAGAGGAAGGGCGCCAGGAAGGCACCGGCCAGCGCGCCCCAGGACACGCCCATCAGCTGGGCGATAAAGGTGACGCTGGATTTGTACTGCAGGATGGCCATGACCACCGAGATGGCGATGAACACCACGATGAGGCCCTTCATCCAGCGGACCTGCTTCTTTTCGTCCATATCCTTGATGATGTTGCCCTTGAGGAAGTCCAGGGTCAGGGTGGAGCTGGAAGCCAGCACCAGAGAGGACAGGGTGGACATAGAGGCCGACAGCACCAGGATCACCACCACAGCGATGAGGAAGGTAGGCAGGCCGGACAACATGGTGGGGATGACGGCGTCATAACCGCCCACGGGAACACCGGCCTCGGTGACGCCGATCTGGTCGGCAAACAGCCGGCCGAAGCCGCCCAGGAAGTAGCAGCCGCCGGCCACGATCAGGGCAAACACGGTGGAGATGATCATGCCCTTGTTGATGGCCTGTTCACTCTTGATGGCGTAGAACTTCTGGACCATCTGGGGGAGGCCCCAGGTGCCCAGAGAGGTCAGCAGCACCACACCCAGCAGGTTGACCGGGTCGGGGCCGAAGAAGGAGTTGAAGATACCGGGGGTGGAGGACACCAGCGGATCGCTGACCTGGCCCAGTTTGTTGAGGGCCTCCAGGAAGCCGCCCTGGGAATTGAGCACGGCGCCGATGACGGCACAGATGCCCACGATCATGATGATGCCCTGGATAAAGTCGTTGATGGCGGTGGCCATATAGCCGCCGGCGATGACGTAAATACCGGTGAGGATAGCCATGACGATGACGCAGATGGAATAGTCGATGTCAAAGGCCATGCCGAACAGACGGGACAGGCCGTTGTACAGCGACGCGGTGTAAGGGATCAGGAAGACAAAGATAACGGCGGAGGCGGCCAGCTTGAGGGCCTTGCTCTGGAACCGCTGTTCAAAGAACTGGGGCATGGTGGCCGAGTCCAGATGCTGGGTCATGACACGGGTGCGGCGGCCCAGAACGGCCCAGGCCAACAGAGAGCCCAGCAGGGCGTTGCCGATACCGGCCCAGGTGGCGGCGATGCCGTATTTCCAGCCGAACTGGCCGGCGTAACCGACAAAAACAACTGCGGAAAAATAGGATGTACCATAAGCGAATGCGGTGAGCCAGGGACCGACCGAGCGGCCGCCCAGGACGAAGCCGTTGACGTCGGTGGCGTTTTTTCGGCAATACAGACCAACGCCCACCATCGCACCAAAGAATACGACCAACATGGACAGCTTCACGAACATATCCACAAACATACGCCTCTTTTCTTGATTTTGCGCTTATTCTGATAAAATGTCAACTATATTGCGTGTTAACTGGTGATTTGGGCCTCAACCAGAGGCGTCTTGCAATAACGCTCACGGAGAACAGGCTTTTCGATCTTGCCGGTGGGGTTGCGGGGCACGCGCTCAAAGATGATCTTTTTGGGCCGCTTGTACCGTGGGAGACCTTCGCAGAAGGCGTTGATCTCGTCTTCGGTGCACTCCAGGCCCTCCTTGATCTCGATGATGGCGGCGGTGATCTCACCCAGACGGGGATCGGGCAGGCCGATGACGGCCACGTCCTTGATCTTATTATGGGCACGGAGGAAGTCCTCGATCTGGACGGGGTAGATGTTTTCGCCGCCCGAGATGACCACATCCTTCTTGCGGTCTACCAGGTAGATGAAGCCGTCCTCGTCCTCGCGGGCCATGTCACCGGTATAGAGCCAGCGGTCATGAAGCACTTCGGCGGTGGCTTCGGGGTTCTTGTAATAACACTGCATGACGCCGGGGCCATAGACGGCCAGCTCGCCAACCTCGCCCTGCTTGACGGGGTTGCCCTGCTCGTCGATGATCTTGGCCTTCCACAGATAGCCGGGCTTGCCGATGGCGCCCACCTTGTGGATGTTTTCCACACCCAGATGGACACAGCCGGGGCCGATGGATTCCGACAGGCCGTAGTTGGTGTCGTACTGGTGGTGGGGGAAGATCTTCATCCAGCGGTTGATGAGGCTGGGGGGCACCGGCTGCGCGCCGATGTGCATCAGTCGCCACTGATCCAGCATGTAATCATCCAGGTTGATCTTGCCAGACTCGATGGCGTCCAGCATGTCCTGGGCCCAGGGCACCAGCAGCCAGACGATGGTGCATTTTTCCTCGGTGACGGCACGGAGGATCCACTCGGGCTTGACGCCTCGCAGCAGGACGGCCTTGGAACCGGCCAGCAGAGAGCCGAACCAGTGCATTTTGGCGCCGGTGTGATACAGGGGCGGGATGCACAGGAACACGTCGTCCCGGTTCTGGCTGTGGTGGCTTTGCTCGGTACGGCAGGAGCTCACCAGAGCGCGGTGGTTGTGCAGGATGGCCTTGGGGAAGCCGGTGGTGCCGGAGGAAAAGTAGATGGCGGCGTCATCGGTGTCTTCCAGCATCACGGGAGGAGCGCTGGAGGAGCAGTAATCGGTGAGCTTCATGCAATCCTCGGCGTAGGCGGGGGTGTCGCGGCCCACGAAGAAGCGGGTGCGCACATCCTCCAGCGAATCCACGATGGGATCCATACGGGAGATGAACTCCGGGCCAAAGACCAGCACTTCGGCGTCGGCCAGGTCCAGACAGTATTTGATCTCGTCGCTGGAATAGCGGAAGTTCATGGGAACGGCCACACAGCCGGCCTTGAGAATGCCGAAGTAAATGGGCAGCCACTCCAGGCAGTTCATCAGCAGGATGGCCACCTTGGTGCCGCGCTTGATACCCCGGCTCAGCAGCAGATTGGCGAAGCGGTTGGCCCGGCGGTCAAAGTCCTTCCAGGTCATCTCACGGCGGTAGGGGTCATCGGGATGGGCGCTGGCGATCAGATTGAGCTCCCGCCAGGTGGCGGCATGGTCTCGTTCATCGGAGGGGTTGATCTCCACCAGAGCCGATTCAGAGCCGTACAGCCGAGCGTTTCGTTCCAGGTAATCGGTAATGATCAAGGGTAATCTCTCCTTTTTTTATGGTGAGGGAAATAAAAAAGTCCTCTGCAAAACATGCAGAGGACGAGATAAATCCCGTGGTACCACCTCAATTTACCGCCCCGAAAGACGGCCTCTCAGGCCCAGACAGGCCCCAGCGCGATATCGGGCGCACCCGTCTTTGCCTACTGCGGGGGTTTCGGCAAAGCCGCTCAGAAAGGTATTCGGCATCCGATTTCCCACTGCCTTGCACCAACCGGCAGCTCTCTGTGGGATGGTTTGCGGATCCCTACTTGGTTTCTTCATCGCGTTTTATTGAACTATGGGTGTACTTTAACACTTTTTGGTGCTAAAGTCAAGGGGGAATTTACAGTTTTTTATTGAAAAATACCGGTTTCCCAGGTGAAGAACTCCGGCACGCCGCTTTTGAAGCTGCTTTGAACAAACATAACTGTGGACAGTCCCGAGGACTGCACACGGCTGAAGTGGACCGTCACCTGGTCAGGATGCCGGGCAGCTTCCTCACGGAAAAAGGAATGCACCAGCAAAAAGTCGCTGAAATTTTCGGCAAATTGCTTTTCTGACGCGCCGTAGGATCGCTCCTCATAAGCGGTATACCAACTGCCACGGAAGTGCATCCGTCCGGTGGTGACGGTGTATTGCGAAAAGGAGCGGTGGAACTGCACATCCAGAAAGACCTCTTCAGTGCGGTTTTCCGCCTGCTCGCTGGTCACCGTCAGCGTTCCGGTAAAGGAGACCGGCGTGAGATACCAGCAGATCCAGCCACCGGCCAGCAGCACAAGGGCAGCAGCCAGAAAGACCATTCGTTTCGGCCATAAATTCATGGTGATCCCTCCTTTGGGTTTCATTATACCAGAAACCCATTGCGCGCAAAAGGGCTTTTGAAAATTTACAGTTTTTAGGTTGACCGCCCGAAGCAATATCTCTACAATAATAAAAAAGGGGGTGTATCCTATGAAGTTTTGTTTTCAAACCTCTGCTTACGATGTGTCCCGGCTGCTGCCCGAAGTGACAGACGCCTTGGATAAACGGATGGAGGCTGAGGGCCGCAAGCGGCTGCCCGGCCTGTGGAAGGCCATCGACCGGCAGCGGGAGGGCAAGGCGCCCATGAACGTCAATGAAATGACCCGGGGCCGCCGGATCTACCGCCGGGTGGTGGGGACACTGCTGCTGCTGGTGGGCCTGTTTCTGGTGATCCCCGGCCTGGCAGCGCCGGATAAACTGCTCGGCCCCCTTTTGGCGGGCCTGTTTGCCGTGGGTACCGCGGTTTATTATTTGTACAGCACCCGCAAAAACAAGGTCACCGCCGCGCAAAAGCAGGCACAAAGGCTGTTGGAGGCCATTGCCAAAGCTCCGCCGCAGCAGGTGGTCTTTTCGGATGCCGGGATGCTGCTGCGGGATGGGGAGACCGTCTCTTATGAAGCGATCACCTTTTGCGCCGAAACGCCTTCCGGTGTTCTGCTGAACTGGGCCGACAAGGCAACTTTTTTGCAGAAAAAGGATCTGGCAGAAGGGGAATGGACGGATTTTGCCGCCTGGCTGCAGGAAAAGCGGCAGCGCTGACCGGTCTGCGGGCCTTGACATTCCCTCTTTAGCGTGCTAAATTGTATTCATTATCATTGTCTACGAAAGGACGGATCCTTATGAAGTTCCCTGTCACCAAGAATCCCAACCCCGGCACCATGCCCGAAGCCTCCAAGCTGGGGTTTGGTTCGGTGTTTTCTGATCATATGTTTGTTATGGAGTACAACGCCAAGGAGGGCTGGCACGATGCCCGCATCGTTCCCTACGGCCCCTTGAGCCTGTCTCCCGCCGCATCGGTGCTCCACTATGCCGGCGAGGTTTTTGAAGGCCTGAAGGCCTACCGCCGCAAGGACGGCAAGGTCCAGCTGTTCCGCCACGACGCCAACGTGGAGCGCCTGAACATCTCCGCCGAGCGTATCGGCCTGCCCCAGGTGCCCGCCGATGTGGCCATGGCCGCCATCGAGCAGCTGGTGGAAGTGGACCAGGCCTGGGTGCCCTCCGCTCCCGGCACCTCGCTGTACATCCGTCCCTTCCTGTTTGCCACCGATCCCGCTCTGGCCCTGCACGGTGTGCACGAGGCCATGTTCGTCATCATTCTGTCTCCCTCGGGCAGCTATTACGCCGAGGGCCTCAACCCCGTGAAGATCATGCTGGAGACCGAGGATGTCCGTGCCGTTCGCGGCGGCACCGGCTACACCAAGTGCGGCGGCAACTACGCCGCTTCCAACCGGGCCGGCGACCGGGCCATGGAAAAGGGTTATTCCCAGGTGCTGTGGCTGGACGGCGTGGAGCGCAAGTACGTGGAAGAAGTGGGCGCCATGAACGTCATGTTCAAGATCGACGGCAAGGTGGTCACCCCCGCCCTCACCGGCTCCATCCTGTCGGGTATCACCCGCCGTTCCTGCATCCAGATGCTCAAGTCCTGGGGCATGGAGGTGGAGGAGCGCCTGATCTCCATCGACGAGCTGGTGGAGGCCGCCGAGGCCGGCCGGCTGGAGGAGGCCTGGGGCACCGGCACCGCCGCCGTCATCTCTCCCATCGGCGAACTGTGCTACAAGGATGTGAAGTACACCGTCAACAACTTCGAGATCGGTCCCACCGCCCAGAAGCTCTATGACGAGCTCACCGGCCTGCAGTGGGGCGACAAGCTCGATCCCTTTGGCTGGACCAAGGTCATCGGCGAATAATCACGTAATAAAAATGCCGCTGAGGAAGCTCCTCAGCGGCGTTTCTTTTTGTTTACTTTTTCACCTGGTCAAACTTGCTCTTCTTTTCGGGGATCACGTAGATGAACAGAAGGGAGGAGACCAGCAGCAGCATGGGATAGAACAGGAAGGGCATCACCTGGAAGGCGGTGACGCTCTGGTCCATGTTGGCGGCGGCGGTGAGGGCCACCAGCATCTGGGCACCGTAGGGGATAACGCCCTGGAAGATACAGGAGAAGGTGTCCAGGATGGATGCGGTCTTACGGGGAGAAATGCCGTAATCCACGGCCATTTCCTTGGCGATGGGGTTGGCCATAACGATGGCAACGGTGTTGTTGGCGGTGGCGATGTCCATAGCGCCAACCAGCAGGCCCATGCCCAGCAGACCGCCCTTCTTGCCGCGGAAGACCTTTTTGATGCCATACAGCAGGGCATCAAAGCCGCCGTGCTCGCGGATGAGGGCACACATGGCAGCAACCAGAACGGCCACCATGGCGGTCTCGAACATACCGGAAGCACCGGTGCCCATGGAAGCCAGCAGATCGGTGGGAGCGATGGCGCCGGTGGCCAGCATGATCACCGAGCCGGACACGATGCCGATGAGCAGCACCACAAAGACGTTGATGCCGATGATGCCGCCGGCCAGGACCAGAAGGTAAGGGATGATCTGGATCAGGTCATATTCCTTGGAGATGGTGCCGGCGATGTCCTGGTTGAAGGACAGAACCAGAATAAGCAACAGAGTGGCGATGGCGGCGGGCAGAGCAATGCCGAAGTTCTCCTTGAACTTGTCCTGCATCTTACAGCCCTGGCCGTTACAGGCGGCGATGGTGGTGTCGGAAATAAAGGACAGATTGTCGCCGAACATGGCACCGCCCATGACGGAGCCGATGCACAGGGGCAGGCTGAAGCCCGAGGCGGTGGACAGGGCCACGGCGATGGGGGTGATCAGGGTGATGGTGCCCACGGAGGTGCCCATGGCGGTGGAAACGAAGCAGGAGACCACGAACAGGACAGCCACAGAGAACTGGGCAGGGATGATGGACAGCAGGAAGTAGGCCACGCTTTCGGCGCTGGAACGGCCCACCACGCCGACAAAGATGCCGGCGGTCATAAAGATCAGCAGCATGGTGATGATATTGGGGTCACCCACGCCCTTGCCCATGAGGGCCAGCTTTTCGTCGATGGACAGCTTGCTGTTCTGCAGGCAGGCCACCAGCAGGGCGATGAGGAAGGTCACGACGATGGGGATGTTGTAGAAACCCATCTGGATCTTCATAACATACTCAAACACGATGCCCAGGCCCAGATACAGCACCAGAAAGACGCCGATGGGCAGAAGGGCCTTGAAATTGCCTTTTTTCATAGAAAAAGACCTCCGTTTTTACAAAAATTGCAATAAAAGCAGAATAGCACGAAATACAGGAAAAATCAAGAGGGCAGGAGGTTGCCGTCATCCAGTTCCACCCGCAGAATGCGGCTGAAAGGGCCGATTTGCAAAAGATCGTGGCGGGCATATCCCCGGACGGTCAGTTGGTGGCTCTTTCCGTCCTGGGTAACCACCCGAAAACGGGTGTCCCGCCGCAGACCGCTGCCGATGGTGAGCAGGTATTCTCCGTCGGTGATGGCCTGTCCGCCGATGGTGTACCGATCGGCAACAAAGGCGAAGATCTCTTTTTCGCCGTGGTACCAGCCCAGTGTGCGCCAGCAGACCAATAAAAACAGGGCGGTCAGCAGCAAAAAGGTCAGAGGCTGTTTCCATTTCACGGGAGGTCACTCCTTTATCAGAATTTCAGAGGCTTGTCCGGCCAGAGGTTCTTTGCTGCTTTTTGGATTGCCGCGGTCTGAGTTTTGTTCCAACTTTCAAAGGCTGTCAAGGCAATGTACTTGTCCTGCTCCTTCCACTTGCCCTGTACCGTGCCGTCCATCAGCAGGGTGGGAAAGACGATGCCGGTGTTGTTGAACACCTTTTTCAGATGCCCGGCGGGCAAAAAGGGGCTCTCTTTTTTCTCATAGCCCAGCATCAGCGGGTCAAAGCCCGCCAAAAAGATACACCGAGGCAGGACGGGGAGCACTTCGGGCTCCTTTAAATAATAATAGGTCTGCCCGCCGCAGGTCAGCGTTTTGGGCGAAAGCTGCGGCAAAAGGCCCTTGAGCTCTCGCTGGGTCCAGCGGAAAAAGTACATCATGTCGTAGAGGCTCACCGGGCCGTAATGGGTCACGTACCGCCGCAGTAGCTCCAGCCGGGCCTGCTCGGTGGGCATGGGAGAGAAGGCCGGACAGCGGATATAGGCCCGGTTTTCGGCGGCGCTGAGGCACAGATGCCCGCCTTCGGCCAGCATCCGGATGACGCCGCCCCAACCGTCAAACACCCAGGGCTCTTCTTCCGCGGTCATGCCCCGTTCCCGGCAGAGAGCTTTCAGCTGATCGCGGGTGACCGGCTCGTCGGAAAGAGCACCCTCCACCACCTGGGCGAAAAAACCCATGCGCTCCCTGGAAACGGCGCATCCGTGGCCGTACCGCCACTGGCCGTAGGGGGTGTCAAAAAAGTCACAGCGCCCCTCCGGAAGATAGAGCGGCAGGTCTTTTTCGGGAAACAGATGCAGGGTGCCCCGTAAAGTCCAGGACTTTACAAGGCCTGTTATGTCGGCGTTTTCGCAGCGAATGGCCAGCGCATGGATTGCGTTCGCCGCGTACTGGGCCTGGATGCCGCACAGGTCGCCTGCCGCCTGAAGGGGAGTGGCTTTTTCGGTAAGATGCTGGGCCCACAGCCGCCATTGCTTCAGTTCCCGGAGGCTCATTTCCACAGCTTTTCAACCTCGCTTTCGCCCAAAACGGTGATGCCGTTTTGCCGGAGCAGCGCCGCCGTCACCCCGTCACCGGGAATGAGGGTGCGGGAAAAGCTGCCGTCATAAATGCCGCCGCTGCCGCAGGAGGGGCTGCGTTCTTTCAGGATGGCGTGGGTGCAGCCGTACAGCTTTGCAAGCCGGAGGGCCTCCTCCGCGCCCCGGCGGTACTGGGCAGTCACGTCAGTGCCGCTTTCGGTGAACACGCCGCCAGCCTTGCGTTCTGCCGGCGGTCTGGGGGTAGCAAGGCCGCCCATCTGTTCGGGACAGACGGGGGTGAGGGTGTGCTCTTCCATCAGCGCCAGGACGGCCGGATGGGGCTTGCTTTTGCCGTCATACCGGCAGGGACAGCCCAAAAGGCAGGCCGAAACCAGAAGGGTCATCGGACCTTCGCCTCCCACTCGGCCTGCTTAAAGCCCACCAGCACGAAGTCCTCGCCGATGAGCAGGGGCCGCTTCACCAGCATTCCGTCGGTGGCCAGCAGGGCAAACTGTTCCTCCTCGGACATGGTGGGCAGCTTTTTTGTCAGTTCCAGCGCCCGGTACTGCAGGCCGGAGGTGTTGAAAAACTTCTTCAGAGGCAGTCCGGACAGGGCGTGCCACTTCCGCAGCTCTTCTTCGGTGGGATTTTCGGCCTTGATGTCCCGCAGATCGTAGGAAATGGTATTGGCATCCAGAAAGGTCTTGGCCTTCTGGCAGGTGGAGCATTTGGGGTAACAAAGAAACAGCATGGAAAAACCTCCTTGTTTTTGTTGACAGTATACCATATCCTGGCTGAAATGCACATAAAAATGCAAAAAAACGTGAATAATGCTTGATTTTGGAAACTGCTTTGCCGTATAATGCAATAAAGGAGGACACTATGAAAAAGAAACTATCGTATTGGCTGTTTTTAGCAGCGAATATTGCACTTGGGCTACTTTGGATAGTAGAAAGTCGCAGCGCCTATGAGATCGGCGGATATTTGGGCTTCATTGGTGTCGTACAGTTGCTTTTATCGGTTGTGGGTATCTTTTATCCCGAACGATGGATGGTTTTGGTGCTGACCGGGATGCAGGTCATGTCACAGATGTTCTATCTGTTCGTCAGCACCGCACTGGGCGGCGGACGGGCATTGATCCTCAGCGCCCTGTGCTTGGTTTGGGGCCTGGTCATTGCTTGGGGCGAATGGGTGCGTAACAATCCGTTGCAGCAATAAAATACTTTTATTATATTCAGGAGGAATCATTTATGGGTAAGTTTGTTATGCGTAAGACCAACACCGGCATTAAGTTCGATCTGAAGGCCGGCAACGGCGAAGTCATCGCCACTTCCGAAGTGTACGCTGCCGAGGCATCCTGCAAGAACGGCATCGAGTCCGTCCGCAAGAATGCTCCCATCGCCGCTGTGGAAGATCAGACCGTGGAGGGCTATGCCGTCCAGAAGCATCCCAAGTTCGAGATCTACACCGACAAGGCCGGTGAGTTCCGCTTCCGCCTGAAGGCCACCAACGGCCAGATCATCGCCGTCAGCGAGGGCTACAAGGCCATGGCTTCCTGCCAGAACGGCATCGAGTCTGTCAAGAAGAACGCCGTTGATGCTCCCGTGGTTGTCGAGGAATAATCCATGGATGAGATCAAGGCACTGATCAAGAAGTTGGCTGACAAGGTTCAGAGCGACGACGAGATCAAGGAACTGTTCAAGAAGGACCCCGTCAAGGCTGTGGAAAAGATTCTGGGTGTGGACCTGCCCGACGATGTGGTGAAAAAGATCATCGACGGCGTCAAGGCTTCCATCACCATCGACGATGCCAAGGACCTGCTGGGTTCTCTGAAGAAGCTGTTTTAACTGAAAAAGCAAAGGCACCTGCCGTGGCAGGTGCCTTTTTCTTATGTGTCCTCGGGGCGGTATTCCAGGATGTCTCCCGGCTGACAGTCCAGCACCCGGCAGATGGCCTCCAAAGTGGAAAAGCGGATGGCGCTGATCTTTCCGGTCTTGATGTTGGACAGATTGACGTTGGAGATGCCGACCTCCTTTGCCAGCTGGTTGAGGGATATTTTTCGGTCGGCCATCACCCGGTCCAGACGTAAAATGATGGGCATGGGTCACCTCACAGGGTGGTATCGGCTTCCGCCTGCAGCTGACAGGCGTAGTCGAGGATGAAGGAAAAGCTGCATACTACCAGCGGAATGAGGAAATAGGCAAGATTCAGATCAACTGTAAAGCTTCCACCTCGGAGCTGTAAGCTCCAGGCTTCAGTCAGCGCCTGACCAAAGATACAGACAATAGAAACAAGGGCGATGCGGCGCATCCGCTGCACGTGGACGGGGCGGAAGGGTGTATACTCCTGGCTGATATCACGGAAAATGGCTTGCGCCTGCAGCAGGCAATAAAATGCCAGCCCCAGCACAGCGATGGTACACAGCAGAAACAGTACAATCTGCAGCGTGGCAGCCCTGGGTGCTTCTAAAATTAGCTGCTGTACGATGGCATCATTTCCGGTGAGCAGACCGCCCAGCGCCACCAGGGTGACCAGAATGCCACCCAAGGGGAAAATAGTGATAAACTTGAAGGTGTTCGCGGTGAAGCGGGATGTTTTCTGGATTTTCTTTTGCAGTTCAGTCATAGGGCATTCCTCTCTTTCTTGCTCTTACAATATCATGAATATATCCGTTTGTCAACAAATTTTTAATGATAAACGATAAATGTGAGCGCAAAAAAGGACGCTGCGGTTGCAGCGTCCTTTCAAACTCTATAACTTACAGAGCAGCCTTGGCCTTCTCCACCAGAGCGGTGAAAGCAGCCTTGTCGGCGACGGCGATCTCAGCCAGCATCTTGCGGTTCAGATCGATACCGGCCTTCTTCAGACCGTTCATGAAGCGGCTGTAGTTGATGCCGTTCATCTTGCAGGCGGCGGAAATACGGGAGATCCACAGCTTGCGGAAGTCACGCTTCTTCAGCTTACGGCCGACATAAGCGTAACGCAGGGACTTCATGACCTGCTCGTTAGCAACCTTGAAGTGGTTCTTCTTATTGCCCCAGTAGCCCTTAGCCAGCTTGATAATTTTCTTTCTTCTCTTGCGCGTCATCATCGCGCCCTTAACACGTGCCATGTTTTAAATCCTCCTTCTGACTCAGGGTTTACTTATAGGGAACCAGACGCTTCAGGGTGGGTGCGGTGGTGGCACCGGCCATGAAGGCCTTACGCAGGTGGCGCTTACGCTTGGTGGACTTGCAGCCCTTGATATCGTGGCGTCTGTTAGCGCTGTTCAGCTTGACCTTACCAGTCTTGGTGACAGAAACACGCTTCTTAGCGCCGGAATGGGTCTTGAGTTTCGGCATGGTTGTGCTCCTTCCTTTTTACAAAAGCGATATGCTTATTTTGACGTACGGTTTATTTCTTGGGGGCGATAAACATCAGCATCTGGCGGCCTTCCAGCTTGGCTGCCTTTTCGACAGTACCAAACTCGGCGCAAGCTTCAGCGAAGCGCTGCATCACAGTCAGACCGATGTCGGTGTGAGCCATTTCGCGGCCGCGGAAGCGGATGCTGGCCTTGACCTTGTCACCGGACTTCAGGAACTTTTCGGCCTGCTTGACGCGGACGTTGAAGTCGGCCACGTCGATCTTGGCGGACAGACGGACTTCCTTGATATCCACGACCTTCTGGTTCTTGCGGGCTTCCTTTTCCTTCTTGGCCTGCTCAAAGCGGAACTTGCCGTAGTCCATGACGCGGCACACGGGGGGTTCAGCCTTGGGGGCGATCTTCACCAGGTCCAGACCACGCTGGATGGCGGTGTCCATGGCCTGCTGAATGGTAACGATACCCAACTGAGAGCCATCGCTGTCGATCAGTCGAACTTCCTTATCACGAATCTCTTCGTTGATCTGATGCTCCAAAGTGCTAATGTTTGCACACCTCCTAAAAAATCAAAAAACGGGCGGCAGTTATGCCGTCCGAACAAACGCACCTACAGATCCCTTTTGTGTCTGCAGAATACGGAATTGTTAACCTCTTCTAACGTAATGGAGGTGAGGACGGCAGTCCTGCTTTGTTTTACCTCAGATACTATATCAGCATCCGGCGGAAAAGTCAATAGCTTTTTTGAATTTTTTACCGACAAAAGAACATTGCATTTCCCACATCGATATATTATAATAGAGTCAACAAAAAAGCAAGTGGAGGAGCCCATTTTATGAGTGAAGAGTACGGCAACAACTTCGTTGTGCTCACCGACGAAAACGGTAAGGAGATCGAACTGGAGCATCTGGACACCGTGGAGTACAACGGCCAGACCTATATGGCCTTTATCCCCGCCGAGATGAGCCTGGACGACGCCTATGAACTGATGATCATGAAGGTGGAGCTGGAGGACAACGGCGAAGAGGCCCTGGTCACTCTGGACGACGAGGACGAAGAGGCCGAAATGTTCCAGATCTTCTCCGAGCGCCTGGAAGAGACCTTCGAGGACGAGGAATAATCGTAACTGCCGAAATCACCTGGGTGATTTCGCTTACAAGTGTTTTTTCGGAAACCTGTGTGGTTTTCGGAAAAACACCCCTACCCGCCGGCTTTTTCGCAGAAAAGCGGCGAAACCGGCCCACAGGCCGGAGCCAAAATGGGACGAAGATCGCAGATCTTCGCCCAGTCGTAAGCCCCGCCGGGCGGGGTGCAGGTTTTTTTATTTAACCTACAATGTGTTATACGGGATTGCGGGTCCGGACCCCGTGGGCAGACCTCCCGCGCTTGCGCGGAAGTTGGGAGCCGATCAAAGGTCCGGCAGCTTGCCCACCTGCAAAAGCGGGTTATTTAACACGACCTGTATCCCGCCGGACGGGGCTGAAATTTATCAATGGAGGGCGGCCCGCGGGCTGCCCTTTTTACATTATAAGGAGGATATCAGATATGGCAAAATTACAATGGAAACCCGGCACTCTGCTGGCACCCGCACCCCCTGCGCTGGTGAGCTGCGGCGATATGGAACAGCACAATGTGCTCACCGCCGCCTGGACGGGCATCGTCAACAGCGAGCCCCCCATGACCTATGTATCCATCCGCCCCGAGCGGTATTCCCACGGCATTATTAAAGAGAAGGGCGAGTTCGTCATCAACCTGCCCTGTGAGGCCATCGTGAAGGCCACCGACCTGTGCGGCGTCAAATCGGGCCGTGATGTGGACAAGTTCGCCCTGGCCGGCCTCACCGCCGAGCCCTCCAATGTGGTGGCCGCTCCCGGTATCGCCGAATGCCCCATCTCTCTGGAGTGTAAAGTCCGGGAGGTTTACAAACTGGGCTCTCACGACATGTTCCTTGCCGACATCGTGGCCGTGGATGTGGATTCCAAGTTTGTGGACGAAAAGGGCGCCCTGCATCTGGGCAAGGCCGGCCTGCTGGCCTATGCTCACGGCTCCTACTACGGCCTGGGCAAGGCCCTGGGCACCTTCGGTTTTTCGGTGCGCAAAAAGCCGGTGACCAAGGGCAGAAGAGCCCCGAAGAAGAAATAATTTCGGAAAACCCTTGACCTTCAAGCAGCTTTAACCTGTAAGCTGTGCGCAAAGGAGGGTTTTCTATGACCATTTATGAACTGGAAAAACGCAGCGGCGTTTCCCGGCCCAACATCCGTTTTTACGAAAAGGAGGGGCTGATCGCGCCCCAGCGCCTGGCCAACGGCTATCGGGACTATCAGGAGGAGGATGTGCTGCTCCTGGAGCGGATCATTCTGCTGCGGCGTCTGGATATGCCGCTGGATGCCATCCGGGCAGTCATCGGCGGCGAGCTGCCGCTGCCTCTGGCGCTGGAGCATCAGCAGGCCATGCTGACCCAAAAGCAAGCCGAGACTCAACAGGCCCGGCAGCTTTGCGCTGCCATTCAGCAGGACGCCGTGTCCTTTGGCCAGCTGGAGCCCGGGCGCTATCAGGCACAGCTGCCGACCGGTGACGACGGGCGTCTGCTGCCCCCGGCCCAGCCGGGCTGGGAGCCTGCCCACGGCCATTGGCTCATGCGGGCCATCGCCTTTATGCTGGATATCACCATTATCCTGGTGATCTGGAAAGGGATACAGCTTTACACTCTGCGGATGCCGGAGCTGGAAGGCACCTTCTGGAAGGTTGCCGACTATGTGTTTGTGGGCGTTTGCTTCATCCTGTACGAAAGCGTGATGCTTTGGTGTTTTGGCGGAACGCTGGGCAAAAAACTCATGGGCCTGCGGGTGATGGCCGCAGGGGACAACGGCGCCCGGGAGCTGTCGGTGGGGCAGGCGTTTCGCCGAACGCTGCACAAGTATGTATTCGGTCTGGGCCTGCGTCTGCCGGTTGTGAGCCTGATGGCCTATCTGCTGGCCGTCCGGCGGGCAAAAAAGGGAGAACCCCAGCCTTGGGATGAAACCTTTGACTACACCGTCAGGGACCGCGGCGAAAAAACCGGCTGGGCCTTTCTGTCGCTCCTGCTGTTTGCCGCCATGGTGGCCGGTACGGTGTATATGGAACTGGATGCCATGAATCCGCCCCATACCAATGATTCGGCCAGCCACAGCATTTACACCTATACCCAAAACATCAACGATCTGATCGGCTACCACACCGACTATGATCTGCAGTTCCACGAGGACGGCACCTGGACAGGCACTATGGAGGATATGGATCTTTCGGCCTTCACCCAGGAGATCCAGGTGGGCCGACGGGGACAGATCACCCGGGTGACCATGCGCTATCCGCTCCCTACGGAGTATCCGGCCAAAGGAATGGTCAACGACGGTGTGGAGCTGAAAAAGCTGGCGCTGTGCGCCATGTTCTCTGACGGCAGCGCCCGGGGCTATCTCAATGCCGAAAGCCTGATCTATCCCGTGCGGGAGCAGGGTCAGGCCGCCCGGAACGGCTGGGTCATCCATCAGTCGGTGGAAAACGCGCCCGAGAACTTCCGGGATTATTACGAATATATCGGGTATTCGTATTCGGATGGCAACGCATGGAAGTGGATCGGTCCGATGGAGGGCAAACTGTCCCAAACCCCCGAAGTTGTGTTTGTGATGGAGGTTTATGACAGCAATTGGTGAAAAAACACTTGACTGTAAACCTTCTTGATACCTTATCATGATGGCAAGGAGGTGATCTCATGACCATCAAGGAACTGGAAGAGCGGACCGGCCTGGACCGGGGCACCATCCGTTTTTATGAAAAAGAGGGGCTGCTGGCTCCCGAACGGCAGGCCAACGGCTACCGGGATTATTCTGAGGAGGATGCCGAGACCCTGGAGAAGATCGCGTTTCTGCGGCAGCTGGGACTGTCTATCGAGATCATCCGTGCCGTGCAGACGGGGGAGCTGCCCCTGGGGATCGCTCTGGAGCGGCAGGATGAGACCCTGCTGGCCCGGAGAGCGGACACCGACCGCGCCCTGGAGATCAGCCGTGCCGTCCGGGCGGAGGGCGCAAGCTATCAGACTTTACAGCCGCAGAAATACAAGGCGCAGCTGCCGCCTCCGGAATGGATCCCCCGGGTGATCCCGCCGGCAGCGCCGCCCAAGCATTACGCCACCAAACACCCCTGGCGCAGGCTGCTGGCCAGAGAACTGGATATGGCCCTTTATACGCTGCCCTGGTGGGTGGCCATGATCTGGCTGGGACTTACCAACTTGTCCTTCTGGATCTGCAGCGCGCTGGCGATGCTGTTGCTGCCGCTGCTGCTGGAAAGCTTGCTGCTGTGCACCTGGGGAACCACCCCGGGCAAGTGGCTCATGGGTCTGCACCTGCGCAAGCATTATGTGGGCGAGGTGTGCAAGCCCACCTTCCGGGATGCCTTTTCCCGCACGCTGCATGTGTACGCGGTGGGTTACGGCTTTGGTTTTTTGACCACCATCTGCGGCGTGCTGGCCTATCTGCGGGCCAACCGGGGCGACGACCAGCCCTGGGACTTCTGGTGGGAGTACACCGCTGAGGAGGAGGTGCCGGGCAGCCGCGCGGCGGTGCTGCTGGCCGCGCTGGCAGTCCTTCGCTTTGCCCATAACCAGACGCAGGAGCTGTGGATGGAGCGGGTGAATGAACGGGCGAAGGAACAGGCGATCCAGCAGGGAGAATATGTCCCCACCCTGCAGGAGTTCGTGGACGGCGTCAACCTGGTGCTGGCCGAGCATTGGATGTTCGAGGATTACCGGCAGGTGACGCTGAACTACGACGGCACCTGGAACGGCCTGCCGGAGGAGCTGCGTGGCTTTGTTGTGAACTTTATACGGGAGGGCAGCAAGTTCCGTTCTGCCTACGTGCGGGCAGAGTTCCCCGGCACGATGGAGGGCGTCCGCCCTGACGGCATGGAGATCTATTCCGCGCTGATGCTGGGTATGCACGAGGCCCGGGGCTATCGGGGCGCCGAGAGCGGCACGCTTTCCGCCGGCAGTTTTCAGGAGATAGGCAGCTGGAAGGGCGAGTGGGGCGCTACCTACCGCCTGGAGCCCGGTGAGGGTCTGGAGGAGTTCTTCACCCTTGACCTGGAGGGGTATCGGCCGATCCCGGGGAAAGAGACTCCCGATCTGATCATCCACATTCAAGCGGGTAAGATCCCGAATCCCTATGCCGGGTGGATGGGTGGTTTGGGGGTGAACAAATGACCGTTAAAGAATTGGAAGAACGCACCGGTCTTGACCGGGCTACCATCCGTTTTTATGAAAAAGAGGGGCTGATCTCGCCACGGCGCATGGCCAACGGCTACCGGGATTACACCTCGGCCGAGGCCTCTGCCCTGGAAAAGATCGCCCTTTTGCGCCGACTGGGCCTGTCCATTGAACAGATCCGCCGGGTGCAGACCGGCGAGCTGCCTCTGGGCGTGGCTCTGGACGTGCAGGAGGAAGCCCTGCAGCGGCAGGAGCAGGAGACCTTCCACGCCCGGCGCATTCTGGAGGCCATCCGGGAAGAAGGCGTCAGTTACGAGACCCTGGAGCCCAACAAATACAAGGGCCGTCTGCCGGCCCCTGCTGCCGGCGGCGGCGAGATCCTGCCGGAAATGTATGTGGAGAGCGCCAACCGCCACCCCTGGCGGCGGTGGTTTGCCCGGTCCATCGACCAGATGCTGTGTATGCTGCCGGGCATCCTGGTGGCAGCCTACGGTATGCGCCTGCCGCCCTCCGACCCGGCCTATTCCTTTTTCTACACGGTGATGGCCATTTTGAGCCAAGCCGTTCTGGAGCCGCTGCTGCTGTGCACCTGGGGCTACACTCCGGGCAAATGGCTCATGGGCCTCAAGCTGCGGGCCTGGCACCCCGAAGGTGACCGCAAGCCGGGCTTTTTCCAGGCTCTGCTTCGCCTCATTCGGGTGGCCGTTTACGGCCTGGGCTTGAATATCCCCATTGCGGCGTGGATCTGCGGCTATAAATGCTGGGAGCGGTGCCAAAACAACGAGGATCAGCCCTGGGACGAGGAGGAGTTCCACTATACCATGGAGGACCGGCGGTTTGACTGGGCACCGGCGGCGGTGCTGGTGCCGGTGCTGGTGATCGCCCTTAGCGTGCATGTGCTGAAGGATTCCATGGGTCCGGTGAACCGGCAGGCCGAGCTCGACCGAACGGAATACGTGGAAAATGTCAACGATCTTCTGGAATACACCTTTGATAACGACAGCGTGATCCTTCTGGAGGATGGCACCTGGCAGCGGGAAACCCACGGCAACATCATCCTGGGAGAAACCAAGCGGTATTCGCCGCTGGAAATCACGGTGGAAAATGATGTGGTCACCGGCATCGCCCTGGAATATTCGCTGGCAACAGCGGCAGGGGAGACCGTTTTCACCACGGACAGTCAGTCGCTGAAGTCTGCCGCCGTGCTGGCGCTGGTCAGCGGGCAAAATGGTGTGAACAGCCAAACCGCCCTTGAAAAGCTGGACGACCTGTTCAAACAGGGCAGCGGTCAGCTGACCCTGGGCCACTGGACGGTGGAGCAGCGGGTGGAGGACCCCGACGGCTGCTTTAGCCAGTTCCATTACACCGGCGGCATGTGGATCTTCCTGGGGGAACATGTTACCCAGGCACCCCAGGCACCCACCATCCATTTTTCCGTGACCAAAACAGAGTAAAAAGAAACCGCCCTGCCGGATGGCAGGGCGGTCTTTTGCGTTATTTACTGCTTGTTTTCGGGGGTGTCATTGGCGGGAGGCGGGGGAGCCTGCTCCTTTTTCTTGCGGGAGAAGGTGGGCTTTTTGCCCTTGCGCAGCCAACGGATGACCAGCACGATGACCACGATCCAGATCACCAGCCAGATCAGACGGCTGACCCAGTTGCGGGCAAAGCGCAGGGCAAAGCTCTCCAGATCGTTCACAAAGCGGCTGGTACCGGTCTTGAAGGCCTCTGCCAGCTTGGCACCGAAGCCCACCACAGGCTGTTCCTGCTCGGACAGCTGATAGACCTCTTCCAGGGAGATCTCCACGGTGGCGTAGTCCACCAGGGCGTCATACTTCCGCAGGGAGCCGGTGAGGTATTCGATCTGCAGCTCGGTTTCGGCGATGGCGGATTCCAGGGTGATGATGTCCTCCATCTTGTCGGCCTTGGCCAGCAGCTCCTGGAGGCGCTCCAGCTTGGTGCGCTGGGTCACCAGACGGGATTCGGTGTCGTAATAGGCCTCGCTGACGTTTTCGGTGGTGTGGCGCTGGCTGTTCAGCTGGGCCAGATCGCCCACGCTGCTGCAGAAACTCTGGTACTTGGCAGAGGGCACACGCACCACATAAAAGGCGTGGCGGTAGGGGCTGTAGTTGTTCAGCTCGCTGGACTCGAAATAGCCGCCCATCTGGGTCACCAGCTGTTCCAACCCGGCAATGGCGGCGTCAAATTCGGTGGACTCCAGGTACAGATAGCCCCGGTAGATCATCTTGACGTTTTCCGGCAGGGAAGACGAGGGCTCCTCCGGAGAGGGGGCAGGCATGGTGGGGGCTGCCGCAGAACCGCTGGTCATGGAATCAAAGCCCATTTCCTCCTTGAAGTCGAAAGCGGGGCTGGTGGCCATGGGGGATTCGGCGGGCTTGTCGGCACTGTTCATGGAAGCGCTGCCGCAGGCGCTCAGACTGAGCAGCAGGGTCAGCGCCAGCAGGATGGACAACAGTTTTTTCACGGGAAATTCCTCCTTATAAAAGGCATCGTTACCTATATAGACAGACAAATTGTAAAAAAGTTCCGATTTTCACGGAACTTTTTTCGCGTATTCAGGAAACCATCAGCATGGCGATAAAGACACAGAAGAGATTCCACACGATGTTGAACGCCGACCAGCAGATAAAGGGGATCAGATACAGCCGGATCCAGCCGATGGGGCGGTGCAGCTCGTCCTGCTTCTTTTTTTGATGGCGGTACACGAAATAGGCGCCGAGAAGGGGCGGAAGGTACATTAGGGCATAGGCCAGAAAAACGCTCATGATTTTACACCTGCTGTCTTGCAATCTTTTGAAATTACCTTTATTATAACGGAAAGAGGAGGGGATGTAAAGCATGGAGGGTTATTTTATGGGGCTTGCCCTGGAACAGGCCCAGAAGGCCCGGGCCCTGGGCGAGGTGCCGGTGGGCTGTGTCATCGTAAAGGACGGCACGGTCATCGGCGAGGGCTATAACCGCCGGGAGACCGACAAGACCGTGCTGGGCCACGCCGAGCTCATGGCCATGAAGCAGGCCGAGGCCGCCATCGGCGACTGGCGGCTGTCCGACTGCACCCTGTATGTGACGCTGGAGCCCTGTCCCATGTGCGCCGGCGCCATCCTCAACGCCCGGGTGGGTACGGTGGTGTGCGGCGCCTCCGATCTGACCTTCGGTGCCTGCGGCGGCGTGATGAACCTGTTCGAGGAGGCCTTCGGCTACAAACCGAAGCTGTATAAAGGCGTTCGGGCGGAGGAATGCTCCCGGATGCTCACCGATTTTTTTGAAGAAGTACGAAAGAAATAGACAAAAGGCGGCCTGCGGGCCGCCTTTTTTAGCACTCTCGACAGGTGTTTACAAATTATCTGGTCAAAGTTACCAATCTGTTCACAATTTTTTTGGAAAAACTATTGACAAACCGGGGGAAACGGGTAGAATAAACTTAGCACTCGGGAATATGGAGTGCTAAAACGGAAAGGAGGGACGGTATGGAGCTGCCCGAACGAAAAAAGCGCATCCTCAAAGCCATCGTGGAAAGCTATATCAACACCGCCGAGCCGGTGGGTTCCAAGACCCTGGTGAACAGCTTCGACACCCCGATCTCCTCCGCCACCATCCGCAACGAAATGAGCGAGCTGGAAGAGCTGGGCTATCTGGAAAAGCCCCACGTGTCCGCCGGACGCATCCCGTCCTACGCCGCCTACCGCCTGTACGTCAACGAACTGATGGAGCGGCACCGGGTGGCCGGTGACGAGCTGGAGGCCATGCGTCTGATGATGCAGGCCAAAATGCGGGAGATGGACAACATCATGGTCAGCGCCTCCAAGGTGCTGGGCGAGATGACACAGCACACCACCGTGTCCATGATCTCCCACACCGGCGGCCGCCGGGTGAAAAAGTGTGAGCTCATCGACGTGGACGGCGGCTTTACCTACGCTGTGGTGCTGGTCACTGACAGCGAGGTCAAAAACAAAATGCTCCGTCTGAGCCAGCCTGTGGAACCGGCCACGGCAGCCGTGTTGAGCACGGCCATCAACCTGGCCCTCAGCGAGCGGCGGCTGGAATACCTGCTGCCCTCGGTGCAGCAGAGCATGGGCGGAAGTTCGGCGGTCTACCAGATGACCTCCGACATCCTGGATTTCATCCGGGCCACCGAGGCCGGAGGAAAGCCGGAAGTCTATATCGACGGCGCGGCCCGTCTGCTGGACAACCGGGAATACCAGGACACCCAGCGGGCGAGAGAGCTGCTGGAGTACTTCTCCGACCGCAGCCGTGTAAGCGAACTGCTGGTGGGGGAGGATGGCCCCAATCTGGTCAATGTCCGTATCGGCCCCGAGCTGCAGGACCCCAGCATGCGTGACGCCAGTCTGGTGTTCACCAGCTATCAGATCGACCAAAATACCCGCGGCATCGTGGGCATCATTGCCCCGGCCCGTATGGACTACGCCGACGTGTACGCCAAGCTGATCGCCTTTACCCAGGCCATCTCGGGCGTTACCGGCCAGGGAATGAAACGACTAAAGGACGCAGGTGAAAGCGATGAACGAAGAGATTAAAAATCAGACCGAAGAACAGGCCGTGGAAGCCCAAGAGCCCCAGGAGCCTGTGAAGGAAAGCAAAAAGGAAAAGAAACAGACCGCCAAGCTGGAAGAGAAGATCGCCCAGCTGGAAGAGGAAGCAGCCAAGCAGGATGACCGCTACAAGCGCATCCTGGCCGAGTACGACAACTTCCGCAAGCGCACCCAGAAGGAAAAGGAAAGCACCTACCAGGACGCGCAGATGGCCACCGTGGCCGCCTTCCTGCCGGTGCTGGACAATCTGGAGCGGGGCGCCGCGCAGGAAAACGCCGACGAGGGCGTCAAGCTGATCCTCAAGCAGTTCCAGGATATTCTCCAGAAGTACCATGTGGAAGCCTGCGGCGAGCAGGGCCAGGCCTTTGATCCCAACTTCCACAACGCCGTCCTCCATGAGGAAGGCGAGGGCACCGGCGAGACCGTCATCGCCCAGGTGCTGCAGAAGGGCTACACCATGAACGGCAAGCTGATCCGGGCCGCCATGGTGAAGACCACAGATTAACAACGAAATCCCCAAACTTCACATAAACAAATAATTTTATCTTAACGGAGGAAATAAATTATGGCTAAAATCATTGGTATCGACCTGGGCACCACCAACTCCTGCGTGTCCGTTATCGAGGGCGGCGAAGCCGTCGTTATCCCCAACGCCGAAGGCGCCCGCACCACTCCCTCTGTGGTGGCCTTCTCCAAGACCGGCGAGCGTATGGTCGGTCAGGTTGCCAAGCGTCAGGCTGTTTCCAACCCCACCCGTACCATCAGCTCCATCAAGCGTCACATGGGTACCGATCATAAGGAGTCCATCGACGGCAAGAGCTATTCTCCCCAGGAGATCTCTGCAATGATCCTGCAGAAGCTGAAGACCGACGCCGAGGCTTATCTGGGCGAAAAGGTCACCGAGGCTGTCATCACCGTTCCCGCCTACTTCACCGACGCTCAGCGTCAGGCCACCAAGGATGCCGGTAAGATCGCCGGTCTGGAGGTCAAGCGTATCATCAACGAGCCCACCGCTGCCGCTCTGGCTTACGGTGTGGATAAGGA
>JAFXDF010000083.1 GCA_017521295.1 Clostridia bacterium
CACAAAAGCCCGGCCATTCCGCCGCCCACGATGAGCACATCGGCAGACAGGTCTTTTTTCAGCGGCGCAAACCGGGGCAGCTCGGCGGTTTCTTTCCAGACTGACAGCATGACACCCCTCCTTTTGCAATAGTATGCCCGTTTCCCGTTGAAAGAAACACCAGAAAATGGTATGATATGCCCATCAACCAAACGAGGTGATGACATGAACTATCGTCAGGACAAATATGGCAATCCTATCTCCATTCTGGGCTTCGGCTGTATGCGCTGGCAGCGCAGCGGCGGCGGCATCGACCTTCCCGAAGCCGAGCGGGAGGTTTTGGCGGCCATCGACAGCGGCATCAATTATTTTGACACCGCCTATATCTACCCGGGCAGCGAGGCAGCCCTGGGCGAGATCCTGGAAAAAAACGGCCTGCGGCACAAGGTATACATCGCCACCAAGCTGCCCCACTATCTGATCCGCAGCGCCGAGGGCATGGAAAAGCTCTTCCAGGAGCAGCTGTCCCGGCTGCGCACCGATCATATTGACTATTATCTGATGCACATGCTGTCCGATGTGGACACCTGGGGCCGGATGGAGGCCCTGGGCATCGGCCAGTGGCTGGAGGAGAAAAAGCGTTCGGGTCAGATCGGCCAGGTGGGCTTTTCCTATCACGGCAACTCGGTGACCTTCTGTCAGCTGGTGGATGCCTATGACTGGGATTTCTGTCAGATCCAGTACAACTATCTGGATGAGCATTCCCAGGCAGGCCGCCGGGGCCTGCAGCACGCCCACGCCAAGGGTCTGCCGGTGGTTATCATGGAGCCCCTCCGGGGCGGCAAGCTGGTGAGCCATCTGCCCGACAGCGCCAAGGCTGTCATGGCCCGGCATCCGGTGCAGTACACCCCGGCCCAGTGGGCCTTCCGCTGGCTTTGGGATCAGCCGGAGGTCACATGCGTCCTTTCGGGCATGAACACCATGGAAATGCTGGAAGAAAACCTGCAGACGGCTTCCACCGCCGGCGCCGGACAGCTGACGCCGGAGGATCAGGCCATGCTCGCCCAGGTGGTGCAGGCCATCAACACCAAGGTCAAGGTAGGCTGCACCGGCTGCGGTTACTGTATGCCCTGCCCCAAGAGCGTGGACATTCCCGGCACCTTTGCGGCCTATAACCACCGCTATTCGGAAAGCAAGTTTACCGGCTTCCGGGAGTATGTGATGTGCACCGCCTTCCGAAAGAATCCCACCGGCGCCTTCAACTGTGTGGGCTGCGGCAAGTGTGAGCAGCACTGCCCTCAGGGTATCGCCATCCGACAGGAGCTGAAAAATGCCCAAAAAGAACTGGAAGGGCCTTTATACAAGCTGATCGTCAAAGCCATCCGTCTGTTCCGTATTTTTTAAAAGAACGAAGGGCAGCTCCACAGGGCTGCCCTTTTTGACAGGATTTGCTTGACTATTTTGACCGGGGATAGTAAAATGTATTGTATGGCAATTTTACATTTCCGGGTGTAGCCCAGTTGGTAGGGCGCCTGCTTTGGGAGCAGGAAGCCGCGCGTTCGAGTCGCGCCACTCGGACCATATCTCCACGGTGATTGTGTTAGAATTGCTGTGGAGATCTTTTTATTGTCCAAGTATTCCTATGAATGATTGAATTCTTTTGAACGAATAACGGAGGAAAATATCTATGAAAATCGCAGTTCCTTTTTCCAATGGCGAAGTCTTCCAGCACTTCGGCCATACCGAAATCTTCAAGCTCTATGAAATCCAGGACGGCCAGGTTGCCTCCATCGATATCGTTGAGACCAACGGCAGCGGCCATGAAGCCCTTGCAGGCCTTCTGGCAGATCTTTCTGTGAATGTCCTGGTGTGCGGCGGTATTGGCGACGGCGCTCAGACTGCCCTCACCGCCGCTGGTATTGAGATCTGCTCCGGTGCAAAAGGCGACGCGGACAACGCGGTCAGCGCCTATCTGCGGGGCGAACTGCAGTCCGCCGGCGTCAACTGTGATCACCACCACGATCATGAAGAGGGCGAGGGCTGCGGCAGTCATTGCGGCGGTGGCTGCAGCGGCTGCGGCGGCGGCTGCCACTCTGCTCCCACCATTGTGGGCCCCAACGTGGGCAAGCTGTGCAAGACCCATTACCGCGGCACGCTGAATGACGGCACCGTCTTTGACTCTTCCTACGATCGCGGCGAACCCATGGAGTTCATCTGCGGTGTGGGTATGATGATCCAGGGCTATGATGCCGCCGTGGCGAATATGGAAGTTGGTCAGAGCATTGATATCCGTCTGACCCCCGACCAGGCATACGGTTATCCCGACCCCCGCGCCATCTTCACCGTGCAGATCAGCGAGCTGCCCGGCAGCGAAGAGCTGAGCGTCGGTGAAAAGGTAATGCTGCAGACCGGCTCCGGTCAGCCCCTGCAGGTCGTCGTGAGCGCCCGGGATGAAGCGACCATCACCTTTGATGCCAACCACGAAATGGCAGGCAAGGACCTGAACTTCCACATCGAACTGGTAGAGGTTCAGTAAAACGCTGTCCGAAACAAATCGTTCAACATCGTTGTTCAGCAAACGAGCAGGAGAGGCTTCAGCCCCTCCTGCTCGATTCTTTTTTATTTTCCCCGCACTTCTACATCCTCATCGATGCGTTTTTTCCAGTCGGCGCTGAGAGGCTTGCAGGCGCGCACGCTGCGAACGGCGTCGCTGATGACCTCATAGTTCAGCGCGGTGCCGGCCTCATCGCACTTGTAGTTCACCGCGCGGTCGGCGCTGATGCCGAAGCGCTTGGCCTCGGCCGCAGCGTCGATGTTGGCGCCCAGGAAGAGGAACTCCCAGCCGTGCTTCTCCTTCTGCCGCTCGATCATCTTGCGCACCTTTTCGTAGTCGTAATGGCTGCTGGAGTTTTCGTAGCCGTCGGTGGTGATGATGAACAAGGTCTTTTCGGGTACATCTTCCCTGCGGGCATACTTGTGGACATTGCCGATATGGTGAATGGCGCCGCCGAGGGCATCCAGCAGGGCGGTGCTGCCCCGGGTGAAATATTCCTTGTCGGTCATGGGCGGGACCCGGTCCAGGGGCAGACGGTCATGGATGACTGCGCTTTCGTGGTCAAAGAGCACGGTGGAGACCAGCGCTTCGCCCTCTTCCTTCTTCTGTTTTTCGATCATGGAGTTGAAGCCGCCGATGGTGTCCCGCTCCAGGCCGCTCATGGAGCCGCTCCGATCCAGGATAAAAACCAATTCTGTCATAATGTAAACCCTCCTTTGTTTGTGGCTTCATTATCCCACAGTCAAAGGAGGGTTTGGTCGCATGACAGGCGACATTTTAAATTCCGCAACAACGGGTTGCTTGTTACTTTGTCCTCCTTGCAGTATAATCATCGTGAGGTGATGATGCAATGGAAACGAAAGATATGATTCGTGAACTCAGAACGAAAAACGGCCTATCACAGGACGAGCTTGCCGAAAAAGTCTTTGTGACTCGTCAGGCGGTATCCCGTTGGGAAAACGGTGAGACCACTCCAAACACTGAAACGCTGAAACTGCTTTCCAAGCTGTTCGACGTTTCCATTAACACACTTCTTGGCTCTCCGAGACAGCTGATCTGCCAGTGTTGCGGTATGCCGCTGGAGGATGCCAGCATCAGCAAAGAGCCGGACGGGTTCTTTAACGAAGAATACTGCAAATGGTGCTATGCAGACGGAGAATATCTGTATCACGATATGGATGACCTGATCGATGTCTGTGTAGGCCACATGGCAAATGACCAGTTCACCCCCGAGCAGGTGCGCGCGTATATGAAGGACATGCTCCCGAAGCTGGACTATTGGAAGCAATATACGAATCTGGCCGGGGCAGAAAAGTTTGCCGAGTTCAAGCAGCAGCTGGTTGATGAAATCAATGCTCTGCACATCGAAGGCATGCCGAAGGTGGAAAAGCTCAACGCGCTTGTGGGCGGATACGTCAATCTTGAGTATCGACTCCCCAACGGAAAGCTCGTTAAGTTCCTGGATGACGGTGCGACCTATCTGGGAAATCAGCTGGAATGTGAATTTGGCGGAGACCGGTGTTTCGGGATCGCCGCCAACATGGATTTCATTCTGGTCTGCACCTATGAAGAAAACGGCGAAAATCCCGAGTTGGTGGTTTATAAGAAACGATAGAAATCCAAGTTGCTGCCCATGAATATACCTCCCTCGTCATTGACGAAGGGAGGTTATTTATATTTGGATGCCCGGTAACTTCATCCGGCATTGATGCGAACAGATGAATGTGATATAGTGAACTGAACGATAGTTAAGAATTTGTAGGTGAACAGATGGCAAAGCATCTTGCAAATATACTCACTGGTTGTCGAATTCTCGGCAGTATTTTATTGCTGGTCTTTCCCGCTTTTTCCGTGGCATTTTATATCACATATCTCTTCTGCGGTCTTAGTGATATGATAGATGGCACAATCGCCAGAAAAACAAACAGTACGAGCAAGTTTGGAAGTCAACTGGACACGATTGCCGACCTCATTTTTGTAGCGGCTTCTTTGTTTAAGTTGTTGCCAGCAATTCACATTCCGGGGTGGTTGTGGATATGGGGCGGTGTGATTGCGGTTATCAAAATCAGCAATATCATATGGGGATATGTTTCTAAAAAACAGTTTATATCCCTG
>JAFXDF010000084.1 GCA_017521295.1 Clostridia bacterium
AACCATGACATCGACGACGCCATCCGGGCCGGCGTCCTGGGGGAGGAGGACATCCCCTTTGACATCAAGCTGGCTCTGGGCAATACCCACAGCCGCCGCATCTCATCCCTGGTGAACGGGATGATCGCCTACGGCCTGGACACCGGCGACATCGGCATGGACGCCGAAACCGCCAAACACATGAACGACCTGCGGGAGTTCATGTTTGAAGAGGTCTATCAGAACCCGGTGGCAAAGGGGGAAGAGGGCAAGAGCGAGGCCATCGTGGCCTATCTCTATCACCACTTCGCCCAGCATCCCGACCGGCTGCCCGCCGAATACTGGGCCATCGCCGACCGGGACGGCACCGATGTGGCCGTCTGCGACTACATCGCCGGCATGACAGACCGGTACGCCGTCATGATCTACCAGGAACTGACCATCCCCAAGAGCTGGAATAAATATTAAATGATCTGTCATTCTGAGGCCTCGGGCCGAAGAATCTCCCATGGCCGGGGAGATCCTTCGCTTCGCTCAGGATGACACCGCGACGGAAAGGAGTGAGAAGCCCGTGGCATTACCCCAGCATTTTCTGGACGAGCTTCTCGCCCGGACCGACATTACAGAGCTTGTGAGCCGCTATGTGCCCTTAAAGCGCAAGGGCGGCAGCATGTGGGGCTGCTGCCCCTTCCACCACGAAAAGACACCCTCTTTCCACGTGGAGCAGGACAAGCAGTTTTTCAAATGCTTCGGCTGCGGTGAGGGCGGCAACGCCATCCACTTCCTGATGAAGATGGAGAACCTGCCCTATATCGACGCCGTGCGCAAGCTGGCGGAAAACGCCAATATGGAGCTTCCCGAAGAGGAGGACGGCGGCAAGGGCCGTCTCCAGCGTCAGCGGCTGCTGGCCCTCAACAAGGACGCCGCCCGGTATTATTACGACAATCTTGCCGGGGAAAAGGGAAGGGAAGCCCTGCAATACCTGCTGAACCGGGGCATGACCCCACAGACCATCGTCCGCTTCGGCCTTGGCTATGCCGAGGATGACTGGGACAGCTTCGTTTCGGCCATGCGGAAAAAGGGCTACACCGATATGGAACTGGAATCGGCCCGGCTGGCCGGCCGCACCAAAAACGGCAAGCTCTATCCCTTCTTCCGTGGCCGGGTGATGTTCCCCATCATCGACATCCGGGGAGATGTGGTGGCCTTTGGCGGCCGCGTCATCAAGGGCGACGGCGACGGGCGCAAGTACATCAACAGCTCGGACACCCCGGTCTACAGCAAATCCCGCACCCTCTACGCCATGAACCTGGCCAAAAAGTCCAAGGCCGGCCGGTTCATCCTCTGCGAGGGCAACATCGACGTCATCGCCCTGCATCAGGCGGGGTTTGACAGCGCGGTGGCCTCCTGCGGCACGGCCTTTACCGCCGAGCAGGCACGGCTGCTGGCAAAATATACTTCGGAAGTGGTCATTTGCTACGACGCCGACCCGGCGGGACAGAAGGCCACCGAAAAAGCCATTGATATCTTAAAGCAGAACGGCCTCAATGTCCGGGTGCTGCGCCTGCCACCCAAGCGGGACGGGCAGGGCAGAGTGCTCTATGACAGCGAGGGCCGGCCCCAAAAGGTGGACCCCGACGATTTCATCCGGCAGAACGGGCCGGAGGCCTTTGCCCGGTTGCTGGACAAGCCCCAGACCGACGGCCAGTACCGCATGGGGGAGATCCGCAAGAAGTACACCGACCTCACCGACGACCAGACCCGCATCGCCTATCTGAAGGAGGCCGCCGAGTACATCGCCACCCTGCCCTCGCCGGTGGAGCGGGAGATCTTCGCCGGCACCGCCGCCCAGGAGACCGGCCTGCCCGCCGAGGCCGTCCGCAAGGAAGTGGACCGCATCCGGGCCGGCAAGCGAAGGCGCCAGCAGCGGGAGGAGCAGAAGGAGGCCCTGCAGCCCGAAAAACAGCTGCAGCCCAAGGACTGGAAGCTGCGCTACGGCGACGCCCGGTCGGCTGTGGTGGAGGAGCGGCTCATAGCCGCCATTTTGGGGGACAAGCAGCTGGCCGAATACGCCCAGGTGCGGCTGGACCCCGAGCAGTTTTCCTCGGGCTTTCTGGCAAAGGTCTATCAGACCGTGCTGGACCGTCTGAACCGGGACCTGGACCCCGACCCGGCGGCCTGTATGAACGGGCTGGAGCCGGCCGAGGTGCAGCTGCTCACCCACATTTTGTCCAAGTACGCCGGTCTGCGTGACCAGACCGAACAGGTACGGCAATACATCGAAATCATTCAATATCAATATCAGAAAAGAACTGCGTCGGCTGACGACCCGGAAGTGCTTCTGGAAGCCATCCGCCGCAAGCAGGGATAAAGGAGGACCCCATGGCAGAACAGGAAAACAAAACGGTAAACAAGCAGCAGGTGCTGCACGATCTGCTGGAATTCGGCAAGAAGAACGGTAAGGTCACCATGAAGGAGATCAACCACGCCATCGACATGCTGGAGCTGGACGCCGATCAGCAGGATAAGTTCTACGCCGCCCTGGAAAAGATGGGCGTGGAGATCGCCGTGGAAGAGGACGCCATGGAGGAGGACCTCCCCAGCATTGACGGCGAAAACTTCGCTGACGTGGAAGAAGTCACCGAAGAAGAGATCAACGAGGCTGTGGCCGTGGACGGCCTGGCCATCGACGACCCGGTGCGCATGTACCTCAAGGAGATCGGTAAGGTGGACCTGCTCTCTCCCGAAGAGGAGATCGAGCTGGCCAAGCGTATGCTGGACGGCGACGAGGCCGCCAAAAAGCGCCTGGCCGAGGCCAACCTCCGTCTGGTGGTCTCCATCGCCAAGCGCTATGTGGGTCGCGGCATGATGTTCCTGGATCTGATCCAGGAGGGCAACCTGGGCCTCATCAAGGCGGTGGAAAAGTTCGACTACACCAAGGGTTACAAGTTCTCCACCTACGCTACCTGGTGGATCCGCCAGGCCATCACCCGTGCCATCGCCGACCAGGCCCGTACCATCCGCATCCCCGTTCACATGGTGGAGACCATCAACAAGGTCATCCGCGTCTCCCGTCAGCTGCTGCAGGAGCTGGGCCACGATCCCTCTCCCGAAGAGGTTGCCGAAGAGATGAAGATGCCCGTGCAGAAGGTCCGCGATATTCTGAAGATCGCCCTGGAGCCTGTCTCTCTGGAGACCCCCATCGGTGAGGAAGAGGATTCCCACCTGGGCGACTTTATCCCCGACGACGATGCACCCGAACCCGCCGAGGCCGCTTCCTTCACCCTGCTGAAGGAGCAGCTGGTGGAGGTGCTGGGCACCCTGACTCCCAGAGAGGAAAAGGTGCTGCGCCTGCGCTTCGGTATCGAGGACGGCCGCACCCGCACCCTGGAAGAGGTGGGCAAGGAGTTCAACGTCACCCGTGAGCGCATCCGCCAGATCGAGGCCAAGGCCCTGCGTAAGCTCCGTCATCCTTCTCGTTCCAAGAAGCTGAAGGACTTTTTGAACTAACCCCCGAAAGGGCCTGCCTCCGCAGGCCCTTTTTTGCAAAAGCCGGTCATCCCGAGCATCTTTTTCTGCCATCCCGAGCGAAGTCGAGGGATCTAACGGCGAGCATCCCCTGAGATCCTCACGTCGCTTCGCGCCTCAGGATGACAGGAAACGGAACCGATGACTTCCGTCCATCCCCGAAAAGACACCAACCGAGAAAGGAGCAACCATGGCAAACGAGCGAAACTGTGTCTTCTGCGGTGAAAAACTGGGTCTGTTCCAGTTTAACGATATCCGCTGCGCCGACACGCTTCAAATGTGCTGCAAGACCTGCGCCGGGGAACTGGCCAAGGTCAACGAGGCCGAGCGCTGCCGACGGGCTTTGCGCCTCGGCTTTGCCGCCGAACCGGAAAAACTGCAGGCCTATGTGGACATGAGCGAAAAGGCCGAAAAGCGCCGTCCCGCCTGTACACGCTGCGGCACCAAGCTGCGGTTTATGGATCATCAGTATCTGGATAACAGCCCTGTGGGCAATGGTCGTTTCAACGTGATCCCCGCCTATTGCGAGACCTGCGGCAAGTGCGAGTTCTATCTCCCCGAGATCGTGGGAAAGATCGAAGAACTGGCCTTTTTGGTTCGCAGCGACACCAACTGAGAAAGGAGCAGTCATGGCAAACGACAAAATTTGC
>JAFXDF010000085.1 GCA_017521295.1 Clostridia bacterium
GAGCAAGTCTTTTTTGCAAAAAACTTTTTACATTCAACCCCAAGTAAACAAATAATTATCGATAAGGAAACAAGTGGCTCCGCCAGGAACCGCTTGTTTCCTTTTTAATCACTTTTTCTGCAGCTATGCCTTCTCGACCCCATCCTAGAAACCTCGTGTTTTGCGTGAAAAAGCCTGTTCTTCAAGGGAAAAGTCCATGTAATTCCCCGAGCGGCCTCCGTGTTCCTCCCCGTGTGCATTCGTCCACAAAGATGCTAACAAATTATTAGATGGCCCCTATCAGAAAAAAGACAGGCTAAATAAACAAGTAATTAAGGAGGATGCCACCATGGCCGCCAGACGTAAATACAGATTAACAGGTAAATCCCATCGTGATACCGTTGACCTAAGGATCCACAGTCAGGATATCATCGACACGATCAACGTAACCGTTCATAACAAGTACCCGGTCGTTTGTCAAGATTACTTCTCTACCGATTCCCTATCAGTCTGCTCCCTGGGCAGTACTGTTTAGCTATTGTACTCTAAAATGACTGTTATGCGAACGAATAGAGAGGCATGATCTTAGCTGCATCTAACCCTTTCACCTAAAAAGCAAATGGTCTTGTGACTTTTTTGCCCATTGTTCGAACATGTCCCGACGGTATCTGCGTGTTGCTCGTAACTCTAGTTGCGAGATTAGTCAATGGCTCTCTCCGCTAAGGTAACACAGGGCGAGGAATGCTATAATCAAATGCCTGCCATATCCATGGCATTGCGGTTCATGTATTCAACGTGTAATGTCTCATCAAAAAGCACCATACCAGCGGGTGAGGCTTCAATAATAGAGTGTCGAAGCTCGCTTTCCGCTCTGGCTTGCTTTATCCTTTGCTCCAACTTATAATTTGCAGCCAGAAGTTCCGCCGTTCGTGCTTCTACCAGTCTTGCTAACTGTCGCTTGGTTCGCATGCTCAACACCAGATATGAAGCAACAAAGATGGCCGCGATTCCCAAACCAACCGCAACAGCTTTTACTAGCTTTCTGTAGGCGATCTCACTGTCCAGTTTGAACCATTCCCGGTGCAAAGACTCATAAACGCCCGTGGCGCGCAATTCTGCCAACGCATTGTTGATGGCTTCGCACAGGTAAATATCACCATTACGCACCGCCATAGTATAGTCTGCAGATGCAACAAAGTTATTTATAATTTCATAATTATCTGCTTGTCTCTGCTGCTCTAAATAGTAGATTGCACACTCCTTTACTGCCACAAGCAAAGCCGCATCACCGCTTAACAGCGTCTCTACGCAGGATTTTTGATTGCCTGTTTGTAAAAAAGTATTAACTGATAATGCAGTTAAATACTGATACTCCAAACTGCGATACTCGAGTACTGTGGGGTAGTTTTTCGTTGGGGAATTACGATACTGATTGGCTGTTTCATGAGAGGATAATAGACAGATATTTGCTTGTGCGATCACATCCGTATAACGGATATTATGATTGGCAAACTGGTTTTGCGGTACCCCTATCACAATATCTATATCTCCGCTTTGCAGTGCATTTAATGCCTCGCTGGTAGTGTTAAACGAAACGAACTCTGTTAATAATCCAGCTTTCTCTGCGACGGCCTCTAATACATCAATATGGAAGCCTTGGGGCTGTCCGGAGGTGTCTGCATACTGGTACGGTGCCATATAAGAACAGTAGCCCACGCGCACAGTTGTTGTCATGGCATTTACCGTTAATATAACACCATTAATCAACAAGCTGACTGCACACAGTATCATGAAAACTCTTTTTTTCACAAGAGTCCCTCCTCCTTACGTTACAATGTCCCTTTACAACATAGTGCCGCAAAAATCGTGCCAAACAGGAATAATTGTGATCCTTTCCGCAAATTTTGCATACGTCTCAGCAAATGATGCAGTTTTCCGAATTTTTCGACTTTTTGGGGTATAATAGTATTAATAAATAAAGAATGACAATAAGAGTTTTATGCTAAGGGGTGGCATTTGTGGGATTATTCTTAGAAATGGAGCATCAGATTGGGTTGACGCTTTCTCCCAGCATGTTGCTTCTTAGAGATATAACCTCGTTTCGCCAATTGAAATATACTGTTGGCCTGCTTCACTTCCATGCAAAAAAGGTGGAGTACATTTACCAAGAAATCTTTGCCAGACTTATCATGTACAACTTTTCAGAATCGATTACCTCGCCCGTAATCCTTCAGAACGCTAACGCAAAGTATGTTTATAAGGCAAACTTTACAGTAGCAGTACATGTGTGCAGACAATTCTTTCTTGGCAATGTTTCTCCACCTGATGTTGAAGCTCTCATTCGGAGACACGTTTCTCCCATTCGCCCAGGCAGAAGCAGGCCTCGTAAAATGTCCGCGAAACATGCGGTTAGCTTCCTTTACAGAGTAGCATAAGTTCTGCTTTTTGAATAGCTTTTTTGCGGATTTTCTAATCCGTTTTTTCTCATGCTCTTTTTACGGAAAAAGTGCATTCCTCTCAGGATGTACTCATTCATTATTGAAAAATCTTGTTAGACGTTGCCACTATCTTAATGACATTGCCGGTTTTCCGGGGGCTCATTTTCCATATAAACAAAATCAGCACCCACATTGGGTGCTGATTGATGTTTTTCAAGGGATTTTATTCCGTAGCGTGCCGGCAGGGGCCAACCTTGAGACGGTCAGAAAATGCTCCGTCACTCCATCAACCGGGACAGACCTTGCAGACGATGGTCTCGTTGTAGTCGCAGATCACCTGGTGGTAGCCGGACAGATACTGATCCAGCTGAGCGTCGCCGGTGTCCACCAGCAGAGGCTGGCCGCGAAGCTTGACGATCTTATCTTTGGTGGCCAGGATGATGATGTTCTCCTTGCCCACCCGGCGCAGCACCTCGGGGGTCAGCTGCTGATTGCCACGGCCGAAAAGAAAGCCCTGGCCGCCGGTGACGGTGACCACCAGCTTCACCGGCTTGTCGCCGATGAGCTCCAGGATCTGCTTGCCGTAGACATCGGCGGCCACCAGCTCATAGTTGTACACCAGATCCACACCGATGAGGGTGTTTTCCAGTTCCAGCTCCCGCATGACCGCCCGGGTGGTGGTTCCGGCGCCGATGATATAGAAAGTGTCCTTCTTCATGGTGTCGGCCACATAGTCGGCAATGGCGGCGATGCTGTCCTCTTCACTGGAAGAAGAGCTGCATTTGCGGCACTGGGTGTAGTCCGACTCCCTGGGGATGCGCAGACAGCCGTACAGCCGGGTGTTAATGCGCTCCTGGCGGTACTGCTCCTCATCGATATCCAGCACATCCTCTTCCGTCACGTCCACCACCTGCCCCCGGAGATACAGCAGGGCCAGACGGCCTGCGGTGGCCGGACTGCGGGCATAGACCGGCGAATGGATCTTGACGCCGGCAGGGATGCCCAAAAAGACGGCGTCACCCGTGGCGGTGGTACAGATATCCCGTGCGGTGCCGTCGCCGCCGGCAAAGAGGATCAGGTCCACCCCCTGCTCCTGCAGCCAGACAGACAGCGCCCGGGTGTCCTCTGCGGTGGTGGCGGCGGCAGTCCGGGCCTCCATGATCACACAGGAAAAGCCCATCTGCTCTGCCAGATCGCCGCCCATGCTGCCGGGACCGGTGTAGACGGTGATGCTGTCGCGGATTTCCAAAAGCTCCTGCAGGGCTACCTGAGCCCGGCGCTCCGATTGGGGCACGGCGCCCCGGGCCAGGGCCTCTTCCACCATGCCGTCGCTGCCCTTCAGGCCTACACTGCCGCCCAGGCCGGCCACAGGGTTGACGATCAATCCTAATTTTTTATGTTCCATAATGGACTCCTTATATCTTTCAGATGCCTATATCATACCCATTTTTCTGCCGGGTGTCCAGTTTCTTTTCACACATTGGCCCGCTTTTCCATCCGGTTATTTGCCAAATGGCCGCGGCCATGGTAAAATACACCCAGAACCTTTTGACGGAGGCTTTTATGCTGCTATCTGCTGAACATTTGTCCATGGACTTTGGCGACCGCAAGCTGCTGGAGGACGTGAGCTTTTATCTCAATGAGGGCGACAAAACCGGTATCATCGGCATCAACGGAACGGGAAAATCCACCTTTTTGAAGGTTTTGGCCGGCGTGCTGCCCCCGGACAAGGGCGCCGTCACCCGAAACCCCGGCGTGCAGATCGGGTATCTCCCCCAGAATCCAGCCATGGAGGATGAGGCCACCGTGCTGGAGCAGGTGTTTCTCCACTTCCCTGCCGAGTTCCGGGCGCTCAACGAATACGAGGCCAAAACCATGCTGAACAAGCTGGGCATCACCGACTACAGCCAAAAGGTGGGAACCCTTTCGGGCGGTCAGCGCAAGCGTGTGGCCCTGGCGGCCACCCTCATCCATCCGGCTGACGTGCTGGTGCTGGACGAGCCCACCAACCATCTGGACGCCGAAATGACCGCCTGGCTGGAGGATCGGCTGCGCCGGTTCCGGGGCGGGCTCATTATGGTGACCCACGACCGCTATTTTCTCGAGCGGGTGGTCAACCACATTACCGAGCTCAGCCGTGGCAAGCTGTACCATTACGAGGCCAATTATTCCAAATATCTGGAGCTCAAGGCCCAGCGGGCCGAAATGGAGCAGGCCAGCGAGCGCAAGCGCCAGTCCATCCTCCGCGTGGAGCGGGAATGGATCATGCGTGGCTGCCGCGCCCGCAGCACCAAGTCCAAAGAGCGCATCGCCCGGTACGAAAACCTGCTGGAGCAGGAAGCACCCCAGCAGGAGGACACCGTCCGCATGGGGGCCGCTGCCAGCCGCCTGGGCAAGCAGCTCATCGAGCTGGACGGGGTGTCCAAAGCCTTTGGCGACAAACAGGTGATCTCCGGTTTCTCCTATAACCTTTTGCGACAGGACCGCATCGGCATCGTGGGCAAAAACGGCGCCGGTAAATCCACCCTGCTCAAGCTGATGGCCGGGGAGCTTTCCCTCGACAGCGGCACTGTGGTGCAGGGCTCCACCGTAAAGATCGGCCACTTTTCCCAGGAGGGCCGGGAGCTGGATCTCAACATGCGGGTCTATGACTTCATCCACGGCATCGCCGAAGAGACCCGCACCGACGAGGGCACCTTCAGCGCCAAGCAGATGATGGAGCGGTTCCTCTTCCCCTCCGAACGGCAGTCGGTGCCCATCGGGCGGCTGTCGGGCGGCGAGCGCCGGCGGCTCTACCTGCTGAGCATTCTCATGGATGCCCCCAATGTGCTGCTGCTGGACGAGCCCACCAACGATCTGGACGTGATGACCCTGTCCATTCTGGAGGATTATCTCCAGGGCTTCCCCGGGCCGGTGATCACCGTGTCCCATGACCGGTTTTTCCTGGACAAGATGTCCGACTTCATTTTCGAGGTGCGGGGCGACGGCGAGGTGCGCCAATACCCCGGCAACTGGTCGGACTGGGCCGCCCAGCGGGAGCCTGAGGAGACCCCCGTCAAGCGGGACGCCCCCAAGCCGGCCCCACAGAAGCCCCGGTCGCAGAAGCTGAAGTTCTCCTACAAAGAGGAGCGGGAGTTTGCCTCCATCGACGGCGAGATCGCCGGGCTGGAGGAGCAGATCGCTCAGTGTCTGGAGGAGCAGAACGACTGCGGCAGCGACTACGTAAAGCTACAGGACTTGCAGGCCAAACAGCGGGAGCTGGAGGCCCTTCTGGAAGAAAAAATGGAGCGGTGGATGTATCTCACCGAGCTCAAGGAAAAAATCGACGCACAGTAATTGTCATTGTATAGAGGATTTACCATGAAACAAACTGTTTTGGGAAATACCGGCATCCGGGTGAGCCGGGCCGGTTTCGGCGTGTTGCCCATGGGGCCCAGTCAGCTGGCCCTGCCGGTGGATGAGGGCGCAGCCATCCTCCGTTATGCTCTGGAACGGGGCATTAACTTTATCGACACTGCCCAGTATTACCGTACCTACCCCTACATCCGGGCGGCCCTGGAGGGCGGCAATTTTGAGAAGGTGATCATCTGCTCCAAGTCGCTGTGCGGCGACTACGATGGCATGATGGAGGCGATTGCCGAGGCCCGGCAGGAGCTGGGCCGATCGGCAGATATCTTCCTCATGCACGAGGTGCGGGCCGGTCAGTTGGAAGAGCGCCGGGGCGCCTGGCAGGCGCTGGTTGACGCCAAACGGCAGGGCCTTGTGCGGGCTATCGGTCTGTCCACCCATCATGTGGATATCTGTGAGGCTGCGGCAGCCATGCCCGATCTGGATGTGGTGTTCCCTCTCATCAATGTGGCCGGACTGGGCATCCGCCGGGGCAACCGGTTTGCCTCCCGGGAAGAAATGCTGGCAGCCATCGAAGCCTGTCACAAGGCCGGCAAGGGCGTCTTTTCCATGAAGGCCTTTGGCGGCGGCAGTCTTACCGCCCGGTATCAGGAGGCGCTGCAGTATGTATTCTCCCAGCCGGCCATCGATTCGGTGATGATCGGCTTCGGTAAGCGCTCCGACGTGGACGACCTGCTGTCCTGGCTGGACGGCACCATGCCCACCGACTACAACCCCGACGTTTCCAAAAAGAAGGTCCACATCAACCACGAGGACTGTGAGGGCTGCGGCGCCTGCAAGGCTGCCTGCCCCGCCGGGGCCATCTATTGGGGCGAGGACGGTCTGGCCGAGGTGGACCATGCAAAGTGCCTCACCTGCGGCTACTGCAGCCCGGTTTGTCCCGTCCGGGCGGTCATTATGTATTGATATGGGTAAACTGCAATCCATTGGTTTGCCGGATCTGCTTCGCCGGGGCTTGCTTTCCTGGCTCAGCGCAGCCTGTTTGGAATACCTGCTTCTTTCGCCGGCGCTGAAAAGCCTTGCTGACACCCACGGACTGGCCCAGATGTCCTTTGTCCGGGTGCTTGCGGTGACAGCGGCAGTCTTTTTGCTGCTGACGACGGCCTCTTTTCGGCTGTCCACTGCCAAAGCAGAGCGTTGGGGGTTGTTGACTGCCTTTTCTGTTTTAGCAGCCCTGTCGCTGGTTTCCAATTTTTCGGCACCGTTTTGCACCGCTTGTCTGCTTGTGGTCAGCCTTTTAGCGCTCTATGCCGTTCGCGGCTGGAACGGCACGGCTGAAGAGCGGTCAATCGAACAGGGACACCCTTTCTGGCTGTGGCTGACAGCGGCTCTGGGACTGGCCTTCTTCCTCTTTGTCAGCGTCTGGACGGTGTACCGTGTGTGGACCTTCAGTGTGCCGGCCTATGACTTCGGCATTTTCGTGCAGATGTTCCACTCCATGAAAACCACCGGTCTGCCCATGACCACGGTGGAGCGGGACGGGCTCTTGTCCCATTTTCACGTGCACATGTCCCCCATTTATTATCTGATACTGCCCTTTTATTGTCTGGTGCCCCGGCCCGAGACCCTCCAGGTGCTCCAGGCGGCCGTGATGGCCTCGGCGGTGATCCCCCTGTGGAAGCTGGGCCGGCACCACGGCCTTTCCGGACTTCAGCGGACGCTTTTGTGCGCTCTCTTGGTGCTTTACCCGGCCTTTGCAGGCGGCGCCGCCTATGACCTACACGAAAACTGCTTTCTGACGCCTCTTCTTTTGTGGCTTCTGTACGGGCTGGACAGCCGGAATACTTCGTTGACTGCGGTGGCCGCCCTGCTGACCCTCTGCATCAAGGAGGACGCCGCCGTCTATGTGGCGGTGATTGCTCTGTTCGTGATTTTGCGGGCAGCTTTACGGTATCGCAAAGAAAACCGGCGTGAACTGGCCACCGGGCTTGTGCTGTTGGGTGTTTCCCTGGTGTGGTTCGGTGCCGTCACCGGATTTCTGGCTACCGTGGGCGACGGCGTCATGACTTCCCGCTACCGCAATTTTATGTTCAACGGCTCGGATTCCCTTGTGACGGTGATCCAGGCGGTGATCCTCAGCCCCATGAAGGCAATTTTTGAGTGCGTGGACCAGGAGAAGCTGATTTTTATCGGAATGACCCTGTGTCCGCTGCTGTTCTTGCCCTTTCTGACCCGACGGCAGGAGCGATACGTGCTGCTGATCCCCTATCTTTTGGTGAACCTCATGTCGGATTACCAGTATCAGCACGATCTGTTTTATCAGTACGCCTTTGGCTCCACCGCCCTGCTCATTTATCTGACGACAGTGAATCTGGCCGATCTGAAGGTCCGCCGTGTGCGGACAGTTGCCATGACCGCAGCGGTAGTCATGGCCTTCCTGTGTTTTGGTCTGACAGCCTATCCCAAGGCCACCGCCTATCCCGAGCGTTATGTCACGTGGCAGGACACCTACGAGGATTACCGCGAGGCCATGGCCAAGGTGCCCAAGGATGCCAGTGTCACGGCAGGCACCCATTATGTGGCGCCCCTTGCCCAGCGGGAGGTGATCTATTCCCTCCGCCATACCACCCTGGAAAACCTGCTGTCCACCCAGTATGTAGTGATGAAGACCAACAATACCGTCGATTTTCGCAACTTTCACAGCGAGGGCAAGGAGGACGGCTGTGACGTTCTGATCGCCATTTTGAAAGAACAGGGCTACGAGCTGATCCACGGCGAAGGGACCACCCTGCAGATTTATTACCGGCCTTGATAAAGAAAAAAGAACTCCCTTCGGGGAGTTCTTTTTCTTATGCTTTTGTCACGGTGATGGGATTCAGATCCACCCAGGGGGGTGCGTTTTCTGTGGTGATTTTCCGTTCCGCCCGTGCAAGGCGGATGCCGATATCGGCGCACAGAAGGCGCTGCATATACCGCCCGGCGTTTTCGGTAAGCAGGCCGTGCTTGAGAAAACCGATGGTGACGGTGAGGTCAGAGTGCACCGCCAACTCGCATTCGCCGGTGTCGCCGTTTAAGCCGCTGTTGATGTCCACGCTGATGACGGCGGCGGTGCAGGCGTTGATGGCCTCAATAGCCTCCCGGTAGACCGGGCGCAGCTCACCACGGAATCCGGTGCCCAAAAGGCAGTCCACAACGGCGGAAAACCCTTTTAAGCAATCGGCTGTAAACGGATTGACCTTTACACCCATTTTCACAGCTTTTTCCGCATAAAAGGCGCTGTCGGCGCTCTTTTTTTCGCTGAGGGTGAAGATTTTGCAAGGGATATTTGCCTCCCGGAGAAGGCAGGCCAGGGCGAAGCCGTCGCCGCCGTTGTTGCCCGAGCCGCAAAGGATGCCCACAGGCCCCTGCCAGGCATAAGCCTCAAACACGCCCCGGGCCGCCCGGCCCATAAGCTCCAGGGAGGGCACATAACGGGCGATGGTGAGAGCGTCGCTCTCCCGCATATTTTCCACCGAAATGCAGTCCAGCATGGCGCACGCCCCTTTTACAGAATCTTGGTGGTCCACTTGGTGCAGTCCCACACCTGGGTGACCACTTCGTTATAAAACTCGGGCTCGTGGCAGATGAGCAAAATGCTGCCCTTATAGGCCTGCAGCGCCCGCTTGAGCTCCTCCTTGGCGTCCACGTCCAGATGATTGGTGGGCTCGTCCAGCAGCAGGATGTTGCTCTCCCGATTGATGAGCTTGCACAGGCGCACCTTGGCCTGCTCGCCGCCGGAAAGCACCCGGACCTGGCTTTCGATGTGCTTGGTGGTCAGGCCGCACTTGGCCAGGGCCGCCCGCACCTCATACTGGGAAAAGCCGGGGAACTCCTGCCAGATCTCCTCGATGCAGGTGGTGGCATTGTCGTAGCTGCCCTCCTGCTCAAAATAGCCGATCTCCAGATTGTCGCCCAGCCGGACAGAGCCCTCCAGAGCCGGGATCAGACCAAGAATGCTCTTGAGCAAGGTGGTTTTGCCGATGCCGTTGGCGCCCACCAGGGCGATCTTCTGTCCGCGTTCCATGGACAGATCCAAGGGCTTGGACAGGGGGCTGTCATAGCCGATGACCAGACCCTGGGTCTCAAAAATATGCTTGCCCGCCGTGCGGCCCACCTTGAAGTTGAACTCGGGCTTGGGCTTTTCGGCGGCCAGCTCGATGCGCTCCATCTTGTCCAGCTTTTTCTGCCGGGACATGGCCATGTTGCGGGTAGCAACTCTCGCCTTGTTGCGGTTGACAAACTCGGTGAGCTCGGCGATCTCCTGCTGCTGGCGCTTGTAAGCCGCCTCCAGCTGAGACTTCTGCACCTCATAGACCTCCTGGAACTTGTCGTAGTTGCCCACATAGCGGGTCAGCTTGCGGTTTTCCATGTGGTAGATGAGGTTGACTACCTCGTTGAGGAAGGGAATATCGTGGGAAATGAGCACGAAGGCGTTTTCGTACTCCTGAAGATAGCGCTTGAGCCAGGTGATGTGCTCTTCATCCAGATAGTTGGTGGGCTCGTCCAACAGCAGAATGTCGGGCTTTTCCAGCAGCAGCTTGGCCAGCAGCACCTTAGTGCGCTGTCCGCCGGAAAGGTCGGACACATCATGCTCCAGGCCCAGAGCCATAAGCCCCAGTGCCCGTGCCACCTCTTCCACCTTGGAGTCGATCATATAGAAATCGTGGGCATCCATCATTTCCTGGATCTCGGACAGTTCTTCCAGCAGGGATGCCATCTCCTCCTCCCCCACTTCACCCAGCTTGTCGCAGATCTCGGTCATGCGGGCCTCCTTTTCCAGCAGCCAGGAAAAGGCCGAGCGCAACACGTCGCCGATGGTCATGCCAGGCTCCAGCACGGCGTGCTGATCCAGATAGCCCGCCCGGACGTTTTTGGACCACTCGATCTTACCCTCGTCGGGCTGCAGCCGGTGGGTGACCACGCTCATAAAGGTGGACTTGCCCTCGCCGTTGGCGCCGATGAGGCCGATGTGCTCGCCCCGCAGCAGGCGGAAGGATACGTCCTCGAAAATGGCCCGGTCACCAAAGCCGTGGGACAGATGCTCAACGTTTAAAATACTCATGGATGAACTCCTTTATATCTTATCATATCAAATAATTATACCATGCGCCGATCCAAAAGAAAAGCCCTGCCGACGGCAGGGCTTTGTGTCATTTCTGTGCGGGGCGCAGCAGGATCCAGGCGTATCTTCCGGGCAGGGTGTCCAGCCAGCGAACAGCCGCCTCCCCGGTCAGCACAGCGGGAGGCTGTGACGCCTCAAAGCTACCCCACAGGCCGGAGCCGGTGTACAAGGCAGCATAAATCCGCCGATTGGTGTAATCGTCGGAGCACAGGAGGATGTCGCCGGGCTGCAGATCCTCCATGCGCAGCTGGATGGTGCGGATAAAGGGATCATAGCACACTTCGGGCGTCAGCACGTGGGTACCGCCGAACCAGCCGTACACCGCCAGATCCTCCCGGGGCTGCTGGCCCCGACGGACAAAGACAGCACCGGCGGTGGAATCGTACCGATGGAACAGATCCCGCAGCCACAGACGGAAGTCAGGCAGGGTGATCCCCAGGGCGGCATAGGCCTCCCGGATGGCACTTTCGGTGGTGCGGCCACGGGAAACGGCGTGCTGCATAGCAGACAGCAGGGCCTGGGTCTGCTCTGCCGTGAGATTTTTGCCCACCAACACTCGAGGGGCATAAACCTGCAGGCCGTTGACGGTAATGCAGGGCGGCTCCATCCACAGGGCTCCGTCGGCGGGGGCGATACAGGTATACCGGAACAGGCCGGTCTCCCCTGCCCCAAGACTTACCTTTTGGGCAGGCTGCCCGTCAAAGGTCACGGTAACGGCGGCAGCCTCCGGCCGGTCATTGCGCACTGCGAGGGTGTATTCCACCTTCTCACCCGGTTGGGCGGTCTGTCCGCCCGAATGTGACAGGGTGACCTGGCAGTGCAGCTCCCTGGCATCCCCCACCCGGGCCAGGGCGTTGGGGGTGGGCTCTCCCACCTTGTTCAGCGGGCGCACCACGGCGATCTTTTCAACCCCCTCACCGAACAGGTAATACTTGCGCATCACCGGGTCGTGGGGGCATTCCTCAAACCACCAACGGGGGTCGTGGACATGCATGCCGCCCTTTTCGCTGACCAGATCCCGGCGGTTCTGATAGTCATAGCTGCCGGGGATGCCGGCCTGGGAGCAGTGATAGTAAGTGTTTTCGTCGGCATACAGCATGATATGGCCGTTGGTGGCCTTGGAGTACACAACGGCGTCACCGGGCTGCAAAATGCCCCGGATGTGGGATTTCAGCGCCTCGATGACCTGGGGGCTTTCCTCCCCGGTGAAGTGGTGGCAAAAGACGCAGTCCTCCACCAGGTCCCGGATGTTCCAGGTGACGTCAGCCTCCAACCGATAGCCGAAGGCGTTGTAATAGGCGGCGCAGATAAAGGTGGCGCAGTCCAGGTACAGCCGCTGCTGCGAGGTGGCTGCCTCGGGAGGCATAGTATATCGACGGCGGGGGGTGATCTGCACATCCCGGTCCATACTCAGCTGGTCGTACTGCAGCGCCGGCCCTCGAGCCACAAAGGCTTTTGCCGTAGCGAGCAGTACCCGGGCTTTTTCTTCTCTGGTCATGGAGAAACCTCCTTTTCCCTTTCCTTTTTCTCGATTATAGACGCTCCCGGAGCGGTTGTCAATTTGTTCCGCAAGCTGTATCTTCGTGGAATTCCGTGTTTTTTCTCCATTTTGGATTGACATTTCCCTTCCTTTCCTTTAATATTACGTTGTGCAATTCATAATATTAAATTAAAGGTTTTTAAAAACCTTTTTTGAGGTTTTCTGTATGGTTCGTATTCTTTCCGACACATCCACCCTGTATTCTTCTGCCCAGGCCAAAGAGGCCGGCTTTTGGTGTCCCCTCTGTCGGTGACCATCGGCAGCATCACCGTGCTCAATACCCGCACCCTGTGCGGTCCCCATCGGTTCCTTGTGGAACGTGCGGTAGAGCTGGCCGGCCAGTGCAAGCCGGTGGCCGAGATCGTTTCCCATCTGGAACATCTGATGGAAACCGGCAAAAGTTATCTGATCCCCGCCGATTTTGCCTATCTGCGCCGCGGCGGACGGCTGTCGCCCCTGGTGTCCTATGTGGGCCAGGCTGCAAAGTTGGCCCCCGTCCTTACCCAGACCGAGGACGGTCGGCAGCTGATCATCGCCGGCGTCCGCCGCAGCTTTTCCCACGCTGTCCAGTACGTGGGCAAAGCCCTGGAAAATCTGGGCGTAGGCGAGCATTGGCGGGTGTACATCACCCACGCCAGCGCTCCGCAGCTTGCCCAAAAGGCCTACGATCAGCTGAAGGCCCTCTTCCCTGCCGCCCGGTTTGATATCCACCCCCTCAGCCCCGCCTTTATCACCCAGGGCGGCCCCAACTGCGTGGCTGTGCAGGTCATCCGCAGCGAGATTTGACCGTAACACGCCTGTAAACCAACGGTTTGCGGACGTGTTTTCTTTATTTTGGACAGAAAAAAGCCCTGCCGAAGCAGGGCTCTTTCCTTTCTGTCAGGAGATGCGGCGGCAGGGCGGATCAGGATATACCAAGGATGGGAGCGTCCTTTAAGGAAGGGTTCTCTGCCCTGCCGCCGCGTAAAAAGGAATGTGTCTGTAGGTTTGATGTCACCGCTTATTTGCAGCAGGTGATGAAGTTGGTGCTCTTGGTGGTGGTGGCGGGGGGAGCGGGATCCAGCTTGCGGTCGGCGATGCCCAGAATGTCCTCGGGCTTGATCCAGGGACGGCCCTGGATACCGGAGGTCTCCTCGTGGGTCAGATAGCCCTTGTAAGCGGTCAGAGAGCGGCGGATGAAGCCGTCACGGACGCAGGCCTCTTCCAGACCGTTGTTCATGATGTTCAGC
>JAFXDF010000086.1 GCA_017521295.1 Clostridia bacterium
GATCAGTTCCAGCACTTTGGAAAAATCAGCGCCTGTTCCGCTGCCTTCCAGCGTTATCTTGTAAAACGGTATCGCAATCAAGGTGAGCCCCAAGCCTGCAACAGTCATATAACCGAAAATGGCAGAGAGTGTCTTTTTTCCAATTTTACCAAGGGTCTCCGTATCGCCCATCGAACAAATGCTGCTCAGCACCGACAAAAAGATAAACGGCGAGGAAACAGCAGAGATGGCTCCAAAAAACGCATTGGTTACGGGTGTCAGGAAATGATCCGAGACCCCAGCCCTTACCGGATCGGGAAGAAGCGTCAAAAGGAGACCCGCGAAAACAGAAAGAACGATGGCCGCAAATATCTTGACTGTGCTGGATATGGGCTTCTTTTTAGAGGCGAATACCACATAGTTCTTGCCATTTTTGTAATTCCAACTGGGCAACAGGCCAATGCTGGCAGGGAGCCCCGGCATCATTTCCCCCTCGTCGCTGTTTTTGACAAGGGCATTATATGCCTCACCAGGGATGATGAGCTCGACTTTAACGGTGGACAAGCGCTTGATCAGTCTGATCCGAAAGACCGCTTCAGCGCCAAGCTTTGCCCTGTATTCTTGCAGCACTTCTTCAAAGGAGAGCTTGCTCCGCTGGGCCTCATGCCGCTCAACGCCGGAAGAAAAAAGAAATTTTCCAACTTCCTCACAGGCCTGCTCCATATCATAAGTTGAAAACTTGTATTGCTCCAAATTTCACACCTCAATTTTTCCGCTAACGGTCTTATGCCCCATACATTCCTGACAGTTTTGGTACAGAATAGCCGCCAATATGCGCCGGCACGCGCATCTTGTGCCCGTCGGCAATGCTATTGGCGGCTATCTTATATTTCCTTTGGCGTTTAGCCCAGAATCTCCTTGACGCAGGCTGCGATCTTATCGCACTTGCAGTTGGCGAAGAAGTACTCCTGGAACTTTGCGCCGGACAGAGCGCCCTTGACCAGCTCACGGTCCAGGTTCCGCAGGATGGTGCAGATATCCACATGGGTCACTTCCTTCACGGAATCCAGGATCTTCTTGTTGCGCTGCTCGGGGATCACCCGCTCCTTGGGGTAGCCGCCGCCACCGGGGGCCACAAACAGCTTCTCAAAGGTGTACTGCAGGTTCAGCTCGCCGCCCCAGCCGAAGCCCTGGGCGAAGGGCATGGCAACGCAGTTGCCGTCGTTGACCTGGGAGAACAGGTAGGCGTCCAGGGGAGAGGTGACATGGCCGCAGAGGACCTTGGGGAAGGAATTGCAGGCCAGCATAGCGCCTTCGCCGGTGCCGCAGCCGGTAATGACGAAATCGGCCGCGCCGGAGTTCAGCAGAACGGCGGACAGAATACCGATCTGGACATAGGTGATGGCGTTGGGGTCCTCGGCGCCGTACATGCCGTAGTTAAAGACCTCGTGGCCCATGGGCTCCACAACGCCCTTAAGGGTGTTAAAAATCAGCTCATTCTTGGCTGCCTGGCTGTTTTCGTTGATCAGTGCGATTTTCATAGTAGTTCCTCCTATTTAGTATGTTAGGGCTGCTTGCCGATGTAGGCCAGAATGCCGCCATCCACGTACAGAATGTGACCGTTGACGAAGTTGGAAGCGTCGGAGGCCAGGAAAACGGCGGGTCCTACCAGTTCCTCGGGTTTGCCCCAGCGGCCCGCGGGAGTCTTGGCAACGATGAACTGGTCAAAGGGGTGCCGGCTGCCGTCGGGCTGCCGCTCCCGCAGCGGGGCGGTCTGGGGGGTCTCAATGTAGCCGGGGCCGATGCCGTTGCACTGGATGTTGTGCCCGCCGTACTCGGAGCAGATGTTCCGGGTCAGCATCTTCAGACCACCCTTGGCGGCAGCGTAGGCGGAGACGGTTTCCCGGCCCAGCTCGCTCATCATGGAGCAGATGTTGATGATCTTGCCGTGGCCCTTCTTGATCATGGAGGGGATCACGGCCTTGGAAACGATGAAGGGGGCATTCAGGTCCACATCTACCACCTGGCGGAATTCTGCGGCGGTCATTTCGTGCATGGGGATACGCTTGATGATGCCGGCGTTGTTCACCAGAATATCGATGACACCCACTTCTTCCTCAATGGTCTTGACCAGGTTGTTTACGGCATCCTCGTCGGTTACGTCGCAGACATAGCCCTTGGCCTCGATGCCGGCCTCCGCGTAAGCTGCCAGACCCTTGTCCACCAGCTCCTGCTTAATGTCGTTGAAAACGATCTTGGCGCCTGCGGCGGCGAAGCCGCTGGCGATGGCAAAGCCGATGCCATAGGAAGCACCGGTGACCAGAGCCACCTTACCTTCCAGAGAAAAACTGTTGATACCGTTATTCATATTACTGTTTCCTTTCTAAATCGTTCGTTTTTATTATCTTCCCCAGGCAGTGGAGGTCCAGAGCCAATCATTATACATGATCACGTCCTCCTGCTCCACAGTTGCGGGCAGGCGCTTTTCCTCCAGCTCCTCGATCTGGGCAATGTTGCCACTGAGATACTCTGTCAAGCGGTAGGCGGTGGTCTTCAGCCGCAGCTGCACGGTTCCGTACCGCCGCTCCAGCACCTCAAAGCCAAAGGCCTGATGTCTTTCGAACCAGAGGGTCCGATTGTTTTCCCACATTTCTTCCAGCTTCCGCAGCATTGCGGGAATGTCCTCTTCCACAATGCGCTGCAGCTCCACGGTGTTGTGGGTTTCATATGCCTCCATCAGCCGGACACCGAAATCCGCCTTCAGCGACAGCATCTCGCACAGACTGATATAAAACTTCAAACTCTTTTCAAATTCCGGATATTTTCCTTGGTAAGCGGCCAGTTTGTCCCGCTGGCCCAGGAAATGGGCCTTACAATCAAATTTCTTCGCTTCCAGATCAAAGATTCCGGCAATGGGATCCTGCCACATCAGATACTTGGA
>JAFXDF010000087.1 GCA_017521295.1 Clostridia bacterium
ATTCTCCATCAGTAACCGCTTGTTTTCATATTTGTATTCTGCTAACGTCTTGGCTGGTTTGCGACCTCGCTGTTTGGGAATGCGCTGGAGTTTGTTTTTTCGCTCTCGCTCCAACAATCTCTTCACTACGTGCTTATCTTTAAAACCATAATGCTCGGCTATTTCTCGCTGTGTCTTGCCAGCCTCTACCATTGCCAGAATCTCTGGCAGATAGTGTTGTACATGTGTATAATTTCTTTTAGACATAACAATACCCCCTGATGTAGTTTTATTCTCCTACATCAGGGGGCCTTTTGTCTATTGTCCGTTTTTACTGGACCTGTTCAGACCGGCAAGGGGCTTTTCTTTTGTATTTTAACCGATAAACTGGCTCACAAAGCTCCACAGCAGCTTGAGACCGTAGAACACGATGACGCAGCCGCAGATGCGGTTGATCCACTGCAGGATATTGTCGGTGAGCTTTCCACGGAAAATGGACAAAATAGCCGTCAGACCGAAAAACCACAGGCAGGAGGCGCTGGCCGAACCCAGAATGAAAAAGGGTGCCTGGGCCGCCGTCAGCGTGGCCCGGAAAGCCCCCAGCAGCATGGTGCCGTCGATGATGGCCTGGGGATTGAACCAGGTGACCACACAGGCGCTGGCGATGACCTTGGAAATGGGTTTGGGCGTGCTGTCGGTGCCCTCCAGGGTGGCTTTTGACCGCAAAAGGCCAATACCGATCCAGATGACAACCAGACTGCCCACCAGCAAAATCAGATTGGCCAACAGGGAAAACCGCTCCATCAGCGCGCCGATGCCGAAAAAGCAGGCCAGCGCCAGCGTCACATCAAAAAACACCACGATGAGTGCCGTCAAAAAGGCCCGGCTGCGCTTCTGGCCGATGGCCGACTGGATGACAAACAGATTCTGGGCGCCGATGGGGGCCACATAGGCCAGACCCATGGTCAAACCCTGTAAGTAAATGTGCATAGGATCCCTCTTTACGCAACTTTTGATTTCTGCTATGATAATACCACAGAATCCACGGAGGTACAATATGAAATTGGTAGATATTTACACCGACGGCAGCTGCAGCGGAAACCCCGGTCCCGGGGGCTGGGGCGCCATCCTGATGTATAAAGGGCTGGAAAAAGAACTGTCCGGCGGCGACAAACACACCACCAACAACAAAATGGAGCTCACCGGCGCCATCCGGGCCCTGGAGGCCCTCAAGGAGCCCTGCCAGGTGACCCTGTACACCGACAGCCAGTATTTGGTGAACGCCATCAACCAGAAGTGGCTGGAGAACTGGAAGAAGCGGGGCTGGAAAAAGGCCGACAAGTCCCCCGTCCTCAACCAGGACCTGTGGGAGGCTCTGGATACCCAGCTGAGCCGCCACCAGGTCACCTTCGTCTGGGTGAAGGGCCATGCCGACAACCCCTACAACAACCGCTGCGATGAGCTGGCGGTGGCCCAGACCAAAAAGCACATGTAAAACACCGCTGCAAGCCCTGTCATCCCGAGCGCAGCCGAGGGATCTCACGGCGAGTTCCCCTTGAGATCTTTCCTCCGCTCAGGATGACAGGAATTTACGCTCCGCAACCCAAAGTTGCGCGGAAATTGCTGGCCGCAACCGAACTTTTTTGCTATGATACCGCCAAAAGGAGGCGACTTATGGATTTGGGTATTTTAACATTTGGTTTTTCCGGACTGATCATTCTGTTATCCTGGGCGGTACGCATCGTGATCATCGTACTGCTCATCAAGGTGCTGCTGAAATATCTGAACGACCGAAAGCCTACCCCCGAGCAGGAGATCATCCGCCGCTCTCTGGGCGAGGCCCTCCGGGAGTACCGCCAGAGCAGCGGTATGACCCAGGAGTATGTGGCCGAGGCCCTGGGGGTCTCCCGCCAGGCGGTGAGCAAGTGGGAGACCGGCGCTGCCGAGCCGTCCACCTCCAACCTGCTGGCCCTGGCCAAGCTCTACGGCGTGGACCCCGGCGACCTGCTGCGCGGGGTACAGTAAAAAAGAAAAAAGCCCGCTGCAAAGTACCTATCGTGTCATCCCGAGCGCAGTCGAGGGATCTCCCACCTCCGGCAGCTTCTGCCCTTTGGAGGAGATTCTTCGGCCGTCGGCCTCAGAATGACAGGGGTGGTGCTTTGCAGCGGGCTTTTTGCGTTCTTATTCCCCGCAGACCGCCTTCACCGTGTCCAGAAATACCTGCTTGGTCTCGTCCGGCAGGTCGAAGCAGGACAGGTCAGAGGGCATCTCGCCGAACAAAGTGCGGTAGTGGGTCATGGCCGACAGGCAGCTGCCTGCATAGGAGGGATGGGTCAGGTCGGAGTCGTACAGGTCGATCCCGGTGTGCTCTTCGTAGATCTCCAAAAAGCACAGGCCCACCGGCGCCCGATCGGTGCCGTGGGTTTCGGCGGCTTTGGTATAGGCATCCCGCAGCTTCAGCGCCATGGTGCGGGTGTCCAGTCCCTCATCCCGCAGGAATTTGGCCCCTGCCTTGCGGCCCCAGGTCTGGTAGAGGGAATACCGGGCGGCCCCCACCTTTTCCTTCAGCGCGGCGATGCTGGCCGAAAACCGGTCATAGTCGGTGATGGGCAGCACGCTGTGCTCCTGGAGCACGCAGATGTCCATGGCGTTTTCCCGCAGCACGGCCTCCAGCTGGAGGGTGGTCTCGTCGGCGGGGTCCAGATTTTCGTGGAGCTTCCGGCCGCCCTTGGTCACCGAAAAGACCTGGGCCACCTTGCCGTTGCAGCCGCACAGCCGGCTGAACAGGGAGGGCATATCGTTATAATACGTATAGCTGTTTCCGATAAATAAGATCTTCACGTCAGTCACTCCTTTGGGGCAAAGTATAGCACTTTTTTCCGCCGGGGTAAAGAAAAACCTTGACATGGAAAGTTTATTGCTGTAAACTTTAGATAAAGATTACACTTGTAAACTTTGGAGGTGCTTTATGAAACACCGTTATGATACCGACATTCAGGATGCCGAGCTGGCTGTGCTGCAGGTTTTGTGGGAGGCGGGGGAGCCCCTGCCCCTGGCCGCCATTCTGGAGACCCTGCACGCCCGTCGGGGCTGGGCCGATTCCACCGTCAAGACCCTGCTGCGCAGGCTGCAGGAAAAAGAGGCCGTCGCCCTGGAAAAGCGGGGCGTCTACGCCGCCGCCATCGCCCGGGAGGATTATCGGGGAGCCGCTAACCATAGCTTTTTGCAAAAGCTCTATCAGGGCAGCGCCAAAAGCCTTGTGGCGTCCCTGGTCCAGGAGGGCAAACTGACCCGGGAGGATATCGACGAGCTCACCGCCCTGTTCCGAAAGGAGGGCTAATATGTCTGATCTGATGAAGATCGTTTTGATGTTGTCTCTCAGCGGAACGGCGCTGGCGGCTTTTTTGGCGCTGCTGCGCCGGGCGCTGAAAAACCGGCTGCCCCACGGCCTGTTTTATTACCTATGGCTGCTGGTGCTTTTGCGGCTCATGGTGCCGGTGGCCCTGCCGGTGCCCGGATTGGAGCTGACCCTGCCCGAGCCCGGGCCAATTGAACAGACGGTGGAGATCGACCCCGAGCTGATCACGGCCATCCAGCAGACGCAAAATCAGCTGCCGCCCGGCACCGCTGACGACCAATGGGAGATCGTGACAGTGCACGGAGCGGTTCTGGACAACGGCCTGCCCATGCCTTCGGCCCCTACAAAAACCGAACCCAGAACGCCCTGGTATGAGCCTGTCTGGGACTTCCTCCGGGAAAATTTCCTGTACATCTGGCTCACCGGCTCAGCCCTGCATTTTCTGTGGTTCGCCGTCAGCTATTTCCGCTTTTGCCGCAGCCTGAAGCAGGACTGCCTGCCCCTTTGGGAGCATGAGCAGGCCCTTTTGGAGGACCTGCGGGGCAAATGGCGGGTAGAGGCCTGCCGCAGCCCTCTGGCCCAGACCCCCATGCTGGTGGGTCTTATCCGGCCTCGGATCATCCTGCCCGAAACCGCCATCACCACTCTGCAGCTGGAGTGCATCCTGCGCCACGAGCTGACCCATCTTCGCCGCCGGGATCTGCTGTACAAGTGGTTTACCGTGGCGGTGACCTCCTTCCATTGGTTCAATCCGCTGATGCCCTGGCTGCGAAAGGAGATTTCCCGCTGCTGCGAGCTGTCCTGTGACGAGGCGGTCATCGGCTCCATGAGCGACGACCAAAAGCGCACCTACGGCGAGACCCTTCTGGCCCTGGCCGCCGCCAGCGCCCTGCCCCGGGCGGTGCCCGCCACCACCCTCTGCGAGGAGAAAAAACAATTGCGCGAGCGCCTTGTAGGTATTCTGAAATACAAGCACGCCACCGCCGTGATCCTGCTGCTGTCCTGCCTGCTGGCCCTGCTGGTGGCCGGCTGCGCCGCCGTTCTGGGACCCAATGCCGCCCGGGGGGAGCTGCCCCAGGCCGCCGACTACGACCTGTGGATCCAGGCAGATCAGAAGGAGACCTTCGTCCGCAACTGGAAGGCCGAATACCACGATGGTACGGAGGTAGCCTCCGTGCAGTTTGCCCCCAAGGATCACAGCGGCGATGATTATGTGTTCCGGGGCCGGGACCTGCCCGCGCTGCGTGCCCGGGTGGAGGCCTGGGCCTTTACCGAGCTGCCCCTGGATCGGGACAACTGTATCCTGTATTATCAAATGGAGCCCGAGCTGCTGCTTGCCGCATCTTCCCAGATCACCGTATTCCCTCTGGACGGGGGAGAACCCGCCCGGATGGAACTGTCTCAACTGGATATGAGCACCTACTGCGGCCATGTGACGGTCACCGACCTGGGGGACAACGGCGTCTGGCTGGTGGTGCTCACCGACGGTGGCCGGGCGGCCCAAGCCGAACCCACTGAACCTGCCGACCCTAACCAGATAGCTGTCCTCGACCTCACCGGCCGGGTGGCCGTTCTCACCGAAAACGCACCCCTGGATAACGCCTTTGCGGAAACGGTGGACGCCGAGGGCCGCACGGTGGTGATGGACATGGCGCTGACCCTGCGCAAGGGCGATCTGGTGTGGGTGGAAAGCCAGGAGGGGGAGACCTGCACCGTCACCGTCCTGGCCGGAGAGCCGCCCCGGGTGCAGGGACAGCTGAAGGCGGGCCTTTTGAGTACCGAACAAGCCGATTTGGAAAATGCTAACCAGGTGATTTTGAACAATGCGCCCCAGTGGAGCGGCCCCAACGAGAGCACCTTCGCCGGCCTTGCCGTGTCCGGCGTGGCCAATGTGAAGGAGCGCCGGGACGGCTGGTACTGTGTCACCCTTCCCGGCGGCGACGTGGCCTTCTGGGCCCGGCAGCAGGACACCGTCTTTGCCTGGCCCCTGCCCGAACCCATCCCTGTGTGGCTGCCCGCCGAGGCCGACCCGGCGGCCAAAATCACCGGCTGGACCTATGGCGAAAGCAACAATCAGCCCCAGATCGTCATTCTGGAAGTGGAAGATCCCCCGGCTCACCGTGCCTGGGCGTGGGATATGCGCAGCGGCACCATGGTGGAACGCACCGCCAGAAACACCCGCAAAGCGGGAGACCTGACGGTGGGGCAGCTGCCCGGCGTTCTGAAGGGACTGAAGGGTTGGCTGGATGAAAACGAGCCTGTCTGGCAGGCTGACCGCACCGTCACCTTTATCTATCAGCCGCCCACCGGCTATGGGCACAGTTTTTCCAAGGAAGAGACCGTTCTGGTCTACTCCCTTGCCGACGGCCGGGTGACCAAACTGGAGGGGGACTATACCGGCAGCAAAAATTACGGTCTGCTGGACATCACGGTCAACGGCAGCAAGACCAATCTGCCCTATTACCTGGTCATCGATGATGCGCCCACCGCCGATCCGGTCCCCGATTTGGTCGGAAAGGTGTTTGTCTATGAAAACGAGGGCTTCGGCAGCAATTTCACCATCTCCCTCCAGGACGACGGCACCTTCGGCTATTACGAGGGTATGCTTTCCAGCCACATCGGCATGGGTGCATGGGATGTGGAAGGGGATATTCTGACCCTCCATGAGGACACCTTTGACCGGACATTCCGCTTCCGGGTACAGGACGGCGCGCTGCATTTCCTGCGGGAAGGCTCCGACCAGTTCACGTACATCAAGGTGGCGGACGGCGCCCGGTTTTTGGAAGGCGCTCTCCCCGATGCCGTTTACGAAAACCTTCGGCTGGGCTTCCGTATGACCTTCCCGGGTGCCTGGGAGGGGCAGTATCTGATCGAAGAGTTCGAGGATAGCGTGCGGATCGCCGACGCCTGGGGCGCCACGCTGTGTAGCATCTTTCCCATGGATGGGGCGCAGTTCACGGCTTTCGGCGGCGCGGACAGCCACCCTGTGCCTTGCCGGGTGCTGGGGCAGGATGAGCAGTCGGTCTGGCTGATGTATTTTGCCAGCGATGTACAGTACGATCCAGGCAACAACGCGCAGCGGGAGGCCTATCTGCGCATGTATGAGGGCCTGCAGACCGTGCCGTTTGAATTGACGGCATCCGGCCCAAGATACTTCCAAACCTATGATGCCGACGGCGACGGACAGCTGTCCGCGCGGGAGTTTCCGCGTCCCACTGGAGAAGCGATAGGACTGACAGGCAGCGAGGCTGTGTTGTATACCGTCCTTTCCGAAAATATCCTGGACCTTGCCTATCCCGCAGAGGCGTACTTTGGCAATGCGCTGGTGCTGACCTCGGTGGAACTGCTTGGATCGTATGAGGGAGAGAACGGCCAGATCCACTATGTGTGCGGTATCAACGACAGCCATTTTTACGATGCGGGTGATGACCCCACCACCCTGGCCTATCACACCATGGGCAGCCAGGGATTGCTGGCGAGAGTGACCTTGTCTGCCAAAGGCGAACTGGAAGATTTCTATCCTGTACTGCCGGGTGCCGACAACACCCAACGGGCAAAGGAGATTTTCGGGCCGTTGTCCGAGCAATATGCAGCCTGGGATGCCAACCGGGAGATCCCCGGCGCATACCGGCTGGTCCCCACCGGGGAAGAACTGCTGGAGTTGTATAAAAGCGTGTATTTTCCCGGAAGCCAATAAGCGAAGAGAGCCTGCGGCGCAGGCTCTCTGTTTTTTACAATTTTTTTCTTCCCGAGGGGTTGTAATATGCACCATAAAGGTGTATATTAAGGACGATAAGATTGTTCATGGGTTTTCGACCCGTTGAAAGGAGATAAATCCCTCTATGGAAGACCGTTTCGTATACGCTGATAACGCGGCAACCACCCCCATCGACCCCCGCGTTCTGGAAAAAATGATGCCCTTCCTCACCACCGAGTACGGCAACGCCAGCACCCTGTACTCCCTGGGCCACTCCAGCCACGACGCTATGGAAGAGGCCCGCAAGGAGGTCGCCCTGCTGATGAACGCCGACCCCGGCGAGATCTATTTCACCGGCTGCGGCAGTGAATCCGACAACATGGCTCTGCGCGGCTGGATGCACTCCAAGCAGAACAAGGGCAAGAAGCATCTGATCACCACCTGCATCGAGCATCACGCCATCCTGCACACCGCTCAGGCTCTGGAGAAAGAGGGCTTTGAGGTCACCTACCTGCCCGTGGACAAGCACGGCATGGTGGAGCTGGAAGTGCTGGAAAAGGCCATCCGCCCCGACACCGCCATGGTGAGCGTCATGTTCGCCAACAACGAGATCGGCACCGTCAACCCCATCGCCGAGATCGGCAAGCTGTGCCGTGAAAAGGGCATCATCTTCCACACCGACGCCGTCCAGGCCTACGGCCACGTGCCCGTGGACGTGAAGGCCATGAACATCGACATCCTGTCCATTTCCGGCCACAAGATCAACGCCCCCAAGGGCGTGGGCGCCATCTATATCCGCAAGGGCATCCTGCTGAACCAGCTGATCACCGGCGGCGGCCAGGAAAAGGGCCGTCGTGCCGGCACCGAGAACATCGCCTCCATCGTTGGCCTGGGTGAGGCCGCCCGCATCAAGCGGGAGACCATGGAGGAGGAGACCGCCTATCTGCGCAAGCTGTCCCGCAAGCTCATCGACGGCGTCACCAAGTTCCCCCAGACCATTCTCACCGGCCATCCCACCGAGCGTCTGCCCGGCACCTGCTCCTTCTGCATCAACGCCATCGAGGGCGAAAGCCTGGTGCTCATGCTGGACTTCAACGGCATCTGCGCCTCCACCGGCAGCGCCTGCTCCACCGGCTCTCTGGATCCCAGCCACGTGCTGCTGGGCATCGGCCTGACCCACGAGATCGCCCACGGCAGCCTGCGCCTGACCTTGGGTATGCAGAACACCGAAGAGGATGTGGACTACATCCTGGAGCGTCTGGAACAAGTTGTAAAGACCCTGCGTGCCATGTCTCCCATCTGGCACGAGTGAGAGGAGAGAGATAGATGAATTATTCCAAGAAAGTTATGGACCATTTCGCCCATCCCCGCAACGTGGGTGATATGCCCGATGCCAACGCCGTTGGTACCGTCGGCAACCAGAAGTGCGGCGACATCATGAAGATGATGATGAAGATCGAGAACGACATCATCGTGGACTGCAAGTTCCAGACCTTTGGCTGCGGCGCCGCCGTGGCTACCTCTTCCATGGCCACCGAGCTGGTGAAGGGCAAGACCGTGCAGGAAGCCCTGCAGCTATCCAACAAGGCCGTTATGGAAGCGCTGGACGGTCTGCCCCCCGTGAAGGTCCACTGCTCCGTGCTGGCCGAGGAGGCCATCCGCGCCGCTCTGGTGGACTATTACAAGCGTCAGGGCATCGATCCCGAACCCATCGTGGGCTGCTCCGGTGAGTGCTCCGAGTGCCACCACGACCACGGCCACGGCGAAGAAGAGGAAGAATAAGAAACAGAAAAGACGGCCTTCGGGCCGTCTTTCTTGCTTTCCGCTACCAATTCTGCTATCATGATTATATAAAATCATAAAAAGGACGGGAATTCCCATGAAATACGATTTTACCACCATTCTGGACCGGCGGGGAAAGGATGCCCTGGCCATTGACGCCATCGGCAAGACCGACTGGGGTCCCGGCGGCCCCAAGGAGGGCTTTGACGCCATCCCCATGTGGGTGGCCGATATGAACTTCCCCGTGCTGCCCGCCATCCAGGAGGCCATGATCCGGCGTATCCAGCACCCCACGTTCGGCTATTTCTATCCCACCGATGCCTATTACAACGCCATCATCGACTGGCAGGCCCGCCGCAACGGCGTCACCGGTCTGGAGCCTCAGCACATCGGCTATGAAAACGGCGTGCTGGGCGGCGTGGTCACCGCCCTCAACGTGCTGTGCTCCCGGGGCGACAAGGTACTGGTCCACAGCCCCACCTATGTGGGCTTTACCGCCAGTCTGAAGAACAATGGCTACGACATCGTCCATTCGCCCCTGACCCAGGACGAAAACGGCATCTGGCGCATGGATTTTGCCGACATGGAGAAGAAGATCGTGGACAACCACATCCACGCCGCCATTTTCTGCTCGCCTCACAATCCCACCGGCCGTGTGTGGGAGCGCTGGGAGATCGAGCAGGCCATGGAGCTCTTCCGCAAGCACGACGTCAACGTGATCTCCGATGAGATCTGGAGCGATATCCTCCGGCCCGGCGTCCGGCACATCCCCACCCAGTCGGTGAGCGAGGACGCCCGGATGCGCACCCTGGCCATGTACGCCCCCTCCAAGACTTTCAGCCTGGCCGGTCTGGTGGGCAGCTACCACATCATCTACAACAAAAAGCTCCGGGAGCGGTGCGACAAGGAATCCTCCCTGGGCCACTACAACTTCATGAACGTGCTGTCCATGCACGCCCTCATCGGCGCCTACAGCGAAGAGGGCCACGTGTGGGTGAAGGAGCTCAACGAGACCATCGCCGGCAACGTGGATTACATCTGCGATTTCATCGCCAAAAACCTCCCCGGCGTCACCGTCAGCAAGCCCCAGGGCACCTATATGCTCTTTGTGGACTGCAAGGGATGGCTGGAAGCGCACGGCAAGACCATGGACGATGTGCTCCACGCCGGCTGGGATGCCGGCGTCGCCTGGCAGGACGGCCGTAACTTCCACGGCAAGACCCACCTGCGGCTCAATCTGGCCCTGCCTCTGTCCCGGGTGCAGGAGGCCTGCCGCCGCATGAAAGAATACATTTTCGTGGACTAAAAAAAGAAAAGACCCGCTGCAAAGCGTCCCACGTGTCATCCCGAGCGCAGTCGAGGGATCTCCTCGTTCCGGCAGTTTCTGCCGTTGGGAGGAGATTCTTCGGCCGTAGGCCTCAGAATGACAGGGTGCTTTGCAGCGGGTCTTTTTTCGTTACTTTTTGCAGAACAGCACGCCCAGGGTGTTGGGACCGCAGTGCATGGACACCGTGCAGCCGGCCCGGGTCACCTGTACGTCCTCAAAGGGGGCGATGGCCAGGACGGCGTCCTTCACCTTGTCCACCAGCGCCGGGTCGCTCATGCCCGAGTGGGTGATGAACACCCGGGACAGGTCCACCTTTTCCAGGTCGCCCAGCCGGTCGCCGATGTACTTCATCAGCACGTGTTCCATGCTGCCGGTGTACTTTTTACCCACCACCATGGCGCCTTCCCGCACCTGGATACAGGGCTTGATGCGCAAAAGGCTGGCGCTGAGGGCGGTGGCGGCGGAGCAGCGGCCGCCCATCTTGAGGAACTCCAGACTTTCGGGGATAAAGGTGGCGTCCACCCGGCCGGCCATCTCCCGGATATAGGACACGATGACCTCGGCGGCCAGGCCCTTTTCTGCCAGCTCGCAGGCCCGCAGCACCTGCAGGCCGATGCCGGTGGACAGGTTGCGGCTGTCTATCACGTACACGCCGCCCACCTCTTCGGCGGCGATGCAGGCGTTCTGGTAGCAGGAGGACATCTCGCTGCTGATGGTAAAATGGATGACCGTGTCGCAGCTTTTGCGGACTTCGGTGAAAAAGGTCAGATATTCGTCCACGTTGATGGCAGCGGTGCTGCCCAGCTTGCGGTCGGCCTTCACCCGGGCGTACAGCTCGTCGGGGGTGATCTCGACGCCGTCCTTATAGGCCTGGCCGTTCAGGACCACATACAGGGGTAGGGTGCTGATGCCATACTGCTGCAGCAGCTCGGGAGACAGGTCACAGGTGCTGTCGGCAGTGATTCGGATCGGTTGCTTGGACATATGGAAACCCTCCGGAAAGAGATATTTTTACAATTGCCATTTTACCGCCGGAATGTAAACTTTTCTTCAACGAAACTTCAACTTCTGTTGATATTTCCCCCAGATGTGATACAATCAAGAAAACACGCCGTGAGGAGGAATCCCATGTTTCAGATATTGATCGCCGAGGACGACGCCCAGCTGCGGCAGATGTTCTGCCGGGTGCTGCAGCGCTCGGGCTTCACCCCCATTCCGGTGGCCGACGGCCAGGAGGCCCTGGAGGCCCTGGAACGGGAGGTGGTGGACCTCATCGTTTCGGATATTATGATGCCCCGGGTGGACGGGTATGAGCTGGTGCAGGCCCTGCGGGAAAGCGGCAGCCAGATCCCCGTGCTGATGATCACCGCCAAGGACCGGTTCCAGGACATGCAGATGGGCTTTTTGTCGGGCACCGACGATTTTATGGTCAAGCCGGTAAACGTCAACGAGATGGTGCTGCGCATCAACGCCCTGCTCCGCCGGGCAAAGATGATCACCGAGCGCCGCCAGACGGTGGGCGGCACCGTGCTGGAGTTTGACGGTTTCACCCTCCAGAGCAGAGAGGGCACCCAGGTCCTGCCACAGAAGGAGTTCCAGCTGCTGTACAAGCTGGCCTCCTACCCCGGCCGGATCTTTACCCGGCAGCAGCTGATGGAGGACATCTGGGGCCCCGATTCGGAAAGCGACATCCACACGGTGGACGTGCACGTGGGCCGTCTGCGGGAGCGCCTCCGGGACAATCCCGACCTGGAGATCGTCACCGTCCGGGGCCTGGGCTATAAGGCGGTGCGGAAAAATGGCTAAAGCCCGACTGCGTAACAGCAACAAGCTGCGGTGGTTTTTCCTGTCCTGCATCATCATCCTTTCGGCAGCCGCCGTGGCCACCCTGGTGGCCGTGCTGCTGTTTGCCTTTGACGTCACCGACTCCACCACCGCCGTCATCATTCTGTGTATCGCCGTGGCTGTCGCCGCCGTGGCAGCCTTGCTGTCCATGATTATGAGCCGTGTGGTTCTGGCGCCGGTGGCCCGTCTCAGCGCGGCCTCCCGGCAGATCGCCGGCGGCGATTTCGACCTGAACCTCACCTATGAGGGCGCCATCGAGGAGTATCGGGACACCTACCAGAGCTTCAACACCATGGCCAGGGAGCTGTCCACCATCGAGACCCTGCGGTCCGATTTCATCGCCAACGTGTCTCACGAGTTCAAGACCCCCCTCACCACCATCGAGGGCTATGCCATGCTGCTGCAGGACCAGGAGCTGACCGCAGAAGAGCGGGCCGACTGCGCCCAGCGCATTCTGGACAGCGCCGGCCGTCTGTCCGGACTGGTGACCAATATGCTCATGCTGTCCAAATTGGAGCAGCAGACCACCGCCGTGGAAAAGGCCCCCTTCTGGCTGGACGAGCAGATCCGGCAGGTCATGGTGGGTCTGGAGCCCGTCTGGGGCCCCAAGGAGCTGCAGCTGGAGCTGGACCTCCCACCGGTGAAGTTCAACGGGAACGAAAGCCTGCTGTACCACGTGTGGAGCAATCTGCTCAGCAACGCCGTCAAGTTCAGCCCCAAGGGGGCGCCCCTGACGGTGACCCTAAAGGAGCAGGGCGACCGGGTGACCTTTTCGGTCACCGACCGGGGCCCGGGCATGAGCGAGGACGTGCAGCGGCATATTTTCGATAAGTTCTACCAGGGCGACCCCTCCCGCAAACAGGAGGGCTCCGGCCTGGGCCTGCCCCTGGCAAAGCGCGTTGCCCAGCTGTGCGGCGGCTCCATCACCGTGCAGAGCAAGCCGGGCGCAGGCAGCACCTTTACCGTCACCTTGCCGGCGTAAGCCGCGAAAGAAAGGAACAGCACATGAAAAAGCAGACAAAACAGCTTGTGTTTTTTGCTTTGGCCATCCTGCTGGTGATCGGCTGGGCCATGTGGCCCCGTTCATTGGAACGGCGCATTCTGAAGCACCATGCCGCCGCCGATTTTTCCACCGTGGAGCGGTTCCAGGTGCTTTGGACGCCGCCTAATGCGGTGAGGGATTATGATGCAGGTGCCTATCCCTCCTGGACGCTGGAGGAGGAACTGACCCAGCCGATTTTGGACATTCTGCGAAAGGCCACCATCAGCCGTCCCAGCCGACGAAACTGGCAGGTCGTCGGGGATGAGGGCAACTACAATCTGGTGGCCTGGTGCTTCAATCTGCATATCAGTCAGGATGGTACAATCCAGGTGTGGAATACCAATTATCGGCTGGACCGGACATCTTTTGCGGAACTATGGGCGATTTTGCGGGAGTCTACGCCCGAAACATATTAACAAAAATAGAAAAGTTGTTTGGCTTTTTCACAAAATCCCCGCTGGAAACTTGACTTTTTGCGTTTCAATGGATACAATAAAATGTGTATGTTTTGAAAAAAGGTAGATGTCAAAGAAAATGAGCAATCCTTACAAGACCCGGGCAGGGGGCGCCACCGTCACCATTTTCGTGCCCTATGACTGCGGCAACAACTGCCCGTTCTGTATCAATAAAAAAGAATATGCCGATATGACCGGCTTCAGCGCGGAGGCCATCTGCGAAAGCATCCGCACCATGGATGCCATCACCCCCGAGTGTGATTTTGTCTTTACCGGCGGCGAGCCCTTTGCCAATCTGGACTCCCTGCAGGTGATGCTGGATGCCATCCCCGGCACCCACAAGGTGTACATCAACACCACCCTGCCCCTGCTGAACGGCGTCACCGAGGATGATATCGTGGCTTTTGCCCAGAAGAACCGGGACAAGATCACCTGCATCAACGTGTCCCGCCATCTGGTGAAGTACGTGAAGGAATCCGGCGACGAGCTGATCGCCCGGATGCCCGTGCCCGTGCGCATCAACTGCGTGCTGTTCCGCAACTATCCCAAGCATCAGCTGGTGCCCTATATCGAGCGCATCAAGGCCCTGGGCCGGCCCATCCAGTTCCGCTTCGACTACACCGACACCACGCCGGAAAACCTCTATGACCGGGAGCACGACATGATCTACCAGGATCTGTGTCAGATCGCCCGCTATACCGGCCTGGACGGCTGCCGGATGCGCTGCGGCTTCCACTTCGATTACAACGGCCTGGAGCTGACCTATCACAAGACCCTGCCCTATTCCACCATCGTGGAAGAAGGAGAGGACGGCGTCACCTACGATATCCTGTACGATATCCTCATCAAGCAGACCGGCGAGATCCACTCCGACTGGACCGGCGTGAAGCTGGATGTGGAGGCCTACCGTAAGGTGGTCTTTGAGCCCTACGACCTCCGCTGGATCGAAAAAGTGTAACAAAAAAGCACCCCGAACGGGGTGCTTTTCTTTTTTGATCGGCCTTCCCCTTGAGGGGAAGGGGGACCGCCGTGAGGCGGTGGATGAGGTGGCACAAAGCAGCGTGTGCTTACTCCTTGACAAAATGCAGCTTCAGGTCGCCGCTGTCGGGATTGCGCATGAGCAGATCGCCGTTGTCCTGGGGGAACAGCTCGATGCCGGCGGGGGTGAGGCCGTCCAGCACGCCGGAATAGCCCACGATGGAGCCGTCCTGTTCCTCCATCAGACGGGCGGTGAAATCGCCGTAGGTGAAGGTCAGCACGCCGTCCTGCTCGGCAATGTCAAAGGTCTCATAGGCGGGATGGCGGAAAGAACCCACCAGGTAGGGATGGCTGGCGGCGGTAGTGGGCTTGCCTACCTTGTTGGCCTTCAGCTTTTCGTGCATGGCGTCCCGGTCGGCCTTCCAGCCGTCAAACAGCTCCTGCCAGCTGGCGTCGGGATCGCCGGAAGTCAGATAATCCAACACGATGGCCCGGGCGATGCGGTGGGCCGGGGTGCTGCCGGTGTTGAAGCACATCACATAGCCGCAGTCCTGGCCGGGCAGGAAGCCCACCTGGGTGTTGAAGCCGGTGAGGCCGCCGCTGTGGAACACCACGTTGTTGCCCTTGTAGTCGGCGTTGATCCAGCCCTGGGCATAGCTGCTGTTCTTCAGCCAGCCGCAATCCTCTTCGGGAGCAGAGATGACGGGGGCGATGATCTCGTTATACTGCTTTTCGGAGCACAGGCGGGCGCCGCTCTCGGTGACGCCGCCCCGGCTCATGGCAGCGATCCACTTGGCCATGTTTTTCATGCTGATGCGGATGCCGCCACAGGGGGCACTGTGATAGTTGGTGGCATAGCCGCAGCGCTCGGTCTTGAAGCCGTCGGAGCAGTAGGGCAGGGCAGGGGAGACCTGGTCCATGTCCTTATTCATGCCGCGGATGCGGATCTGGTCAATGCCCAGGGGCTTTGCGATGCGCTCCACGATCTGATCCTCCCACAGCTGGCCGCCGCGGACACGTTCCACCAGATAGCCCAGCAGGATGAACATGTGGTTGTTGTACTGATATTTGGAGCGGAAGCCCACGTTGGGCTCCAGGAAGGCGGTCTTTTTCATGAGGGTTTCCCGGTCGCCGTAGATCTTTTCCCGGAGGAAGTCGTGGCCGGGCAGACCGCTGCGGTGGCTGGCGGTATCGCGGGCCGACAGATGGTCGCCGGCGTACTTGTCCACCATGGTGAACTCGGGGATGTGGTTCTTGATGGGCTCGTCCCAATCCAGCAGGCCGTCATCCACCGCCTGGGCGGCCAGCATGACGGTCCACGCCTTGGAGGTGGAGGCCACGTCGAACAGGGTGTCCTGGGTCATGGGCAGCTTGTTTTCCCGGTCGGCATAGCCGTATTCGTAGGTATAGACGGTCTTGCCGCCCTTGATAACGTTGACAACGCCGCCCACCAGGCCGGTCTCTTCGGTAACGCGGGTCAGCGCCTTGTCCAATGCGGCAGTCAGCAGTTTTTCGCTCATAAAAAGGATCCTCCTTTGTGTGATTCAAGATCTCTGCCGTCAGTTTACCACGGAAAAGGGGCATAGTCAATCATGTTGACAAAGGCGAGGCTGCTGTGGGGCATTTTCACCCTGTTCATGTTCATCGGCACCCTGAAGCAGACCCGCGCCAACCAGGTGGTCTTCGGCTCCCTGGCCCTGCTGTTCTTCCTGCTGGCCGCCGGTGATTTCACCCACATGCACGCCATCACCACCGTTGCTGGTGTGGTTGGCATCTTCTGCGGCGCTTCCGCTCTGTACGCCGCCTTTGCCCAGGTCCTCAACGAGGTCTACGGCAAGACCGTCATGCCCCTGTAAGCAAACAAACGAAAAGACCGCCAAACGGCGGTCTTTTTTATTTTTGTGTGTCCCATTCTTTCTTCAGGATGGCGTACTGAAAGGTGTTTTCATACAGGGGCGTGCCGTCGGGGTTGTTGACGAAGGACACGAACTCCACAAACAGACCCTCCCGGCGCATGCCCAGCTTTTCGCACAGGCGCTGGCAGGGCAGGTTGTAATCCTCGGTGTAGGCGTAAATGCGGCGGATGCCCTTTTCGCCAAACAGATGTTCAAAATAGGCCCGGGCAGCCTCATAGGCGTAGCCCTTTCCGTGATAGGCCCTGTTCAGCATCCAGCAGGGGCTGACAGTATCGGCCGGAGCATGGTCCTCCGGACTGGCTGATTCGGCATGGCCTTCGATCTCACCAATGACCTTGCCGCTGTCCTTCAGCACGATGGCCAGACAGGACTCGGGTTGGGCGGCAAGCTTTTCCGCCTCGGCCCGGGCTTCCTCCAGGGTGTTCAGCTTCATGCAGGCAAAGCAGTTCACCAGCGGCTCCCGGCGATATTCCAGCAGATCAGCAGCATCCTGCGTCACAAAGGGACGCAGAAGCAGACGGTTGGTTTCGATCATAAGGCACCTCCAAAACGGTTTGCTGGTTACAGTGTATCAAAGGCCGGCCGCCCCGTCAACCGTCCCTTTTTGCGTCTGGACTGATAGATTCCAACTCCGACAATTTTACCAAGCATTGATGCAGATCGAAAAATATGATAAAATAAACAGAACGATAAACTTGAATTTGGCAAGCGGATACATAACATTGATTTCGTAGGGGGGAACTGAATATGATTCAGTTAAGAAAGCTTAATAACAGAACGGTGCGGGATATCATAAAACTCGAAGTGGAAGATTCACAAAAAGATTTTGTTGCACCAAATAGCATCAGTATCATCGATGCGTACACTACAATCGATACAGAATGTACGGCATTCCCCTTTGGCATTTATGATGATGAAACACCCGTCGGTTTTGTGATGATTGGTTACAATGATGCGGTATTGTATGAGGTGTGGGATATAGAGGCACCCGAAGCTTGGAAAAACAATTATAGCATATGGCGGTTTATGATTGATAAGCAATACCAGCGTAAAGGCTATGGCCGAACAGCCATTAAGCTGGCATTGGATTTTATAAAGACTTGGCCTTGCGGCAAAGCAGAATATTGTGCCCTCTCCTATGAACCTGAAAATGAGGTAGCCAGAAGGTTGTATGCGAGCTTTGGTTTTGTCGAAACTGGTGAAATGGATGGAAATGAGATTATTGCAATGTTGAAGTTGTAACTGAGACTTACCAATTCCAATTTATCGAACAGTTGTGGCCCATGAATATACCTCCCGCCGTCACTTCGACGAAGGGAGGTTATTTATTATCTAAATCAGTCCAAAGGGTAACTGGGAGCGTCAACCATCGCACTTGCAATCCCACAGGAAAGGGCGTATAATAATTTAGTTATCATCCATTCTTGCTTCCGGAGGCTGTTTCATGGAAAAACGGAAAAATTCCTTTATGAATAACGTGGCGGCCATTCTGGGCAGCCAGTTCCTCATCAAGATCCTCGGCCTGGTGTACAACCTGGTCATCATCAATATACCCGGCTTCGGCGATATCGGCAACGGTTACCGCACGGCGGGCTTCCAGTTCTACACCATGCTGCTGGCCATCTCCTCGGTGGGCATCCCCAACGCCATCTCCAAGATGGTGTCGGAAAAGCTGGCCCTGGAGGACCGGGAGGGTGCCGAATCGGTGTTCCGCACCGCCCTGACCCTCTTCGCCGGCATCGGCCTGGCGGCCTCTCTGCTGCTGTACTGGGGCGCCGACTTCATCGCCCTGTCCATCGTGAAGATGAACGGCGTCCAGCTGACCCTCCGGGCCCTGAGCCCCTCCATCTTCTTCGTGTGCGTTTCGGCCGTCATCCGGGGCTATTTCCTGGGCCAGCAGAATGTGCGGCCCAACAACCGCTCCCAGCTGCTGGAGCAGATCTTCAAGGCCACCCTGACCATCCTGTTCGTCTGGCTGCTCACCGATTTTACCGCCGCCATCATGGCCGCCGGTGCCAACGCGGCCTCCACCGTGTCCACCGCTCTGAGCTTTGCCTATCTGGCAGTGGTGCTGGTGCTGTACCGGCGGAAGAACAAAATGCCCCGGGCCGCCCGGCTGAAAAAGGGCGACCGCTCCCGCATCGCCCGGCAGATCCTCAGCCTGTCCATCCCCATTTCCCTCAGCTCCATCATCACCACCGTGTCCCGTGTCATTGACACCGCCACCATCTCCCGGGGCATCCAGTCGGCCTTCGCCGCCGGTATTCCCGGCATTCCCGGCACCCCCACGGTGGAACAGCTGGAGGCCTATGCCGCCACCATGAACGGTATGCTCAACAAGGCCGACAACATCACCAACCTGCCCCTGGCCCTGAACATCGCCTTTGCCACCGTGCTGGTGCCCACCATTTCGGCGGCGCTGGTAAAGGGCGACCGGCCCGCGGCCTCCAAAAAGATCTCCTATTCCATTCTGATCTCCACCATCATCATTCTGCCCTGCGCCGCCGGCCTCATCGTGCTGGCCCAGCCCTTCTTTGATCTGCTGTACCCCAACGCCTCCCAGGGCGCGCCCCTGCTCCAGTGGGCGGCGGTGGCGCTGATCTTTACCGCCCTGGACCAGACCATCTGCGGCAGCCTCCAGGGCCTTGGCCGGGTCCGGGTGCCCGCCACCGGCCTGCTGCTGGGCGCCATCGTCAAGTTCATTCTGAACATGATCCTCATCCCCATCCCCGCTGTCAACATCTACGGCGCGGTGATCTCCTCGGTGGCCTGCCATCTGGTGGCCTTCCTGTACTGCTTCCGGGCGCTGAAAAAGGCCATCCCCCTGCGGATGAAGCGAACGAAATATTTCACCAAGCCCATCCTGTGCACCCTGTTCATGTCCGCCGTCACCTGGGGCAGCTATCAGCTGGCCATGGCACTGCTCCACAGCAACCTCATCGCCGTGGTGATCTCGGTGGGCCTGTCGGTGGTGGCCTACTTTGCCGCCGTCTTTGGGCTGCACATTCTCAACCGGGAAGAAGTGCTGGAACTGCCTATGGGCGGCCGGATCGCGCGACTGCTCCATCTGTAAAGAAAAAAGTCTCCTTTTTGACAAAGGAGGCTTTTTTTATTCTTGAAAATTTGTAAAATCATTATAAATATTGGATTTTTTTGACATTTTCGTTGCAATGTCAACCATAATTTGATATACTTTTATCAAGATTCGGCAAAAATTAGAAAGGGTGTTCTTTATGATCATGCTGACTGCTGATGAAAAGCGCCAAATGTGCAGTGAGCTGGCTGCGCAGCTGCCCAAGATCCGGGAGCTTTTGGGTACCACCCAGGAGAGCTTCGGTGAGCTGTGCGGACTGTCCCGTATCACCATTTCCCGCATTGAAAACGGCTCGGCCAAGATGAATTGGTCCCATCTGACCTCCATTATGTTCGTGGTGTGCTGCAACCGGCGCACCAAGGAATACTTTTACGCCAACAATCTGTTGGGCGTGCGCTTTTTGCAGTTCATGCAGCAAAAAGACGCCAACATCCCCCCCGAAATGAACATCGTGGTGGATGTGGAAAGCCTGCGGGCCTTTGCCGACCGCAAATAAAAAGCAACACCCGGAAGCGTCGCTTCCGGGTGTTTTTGCGTCATTCCTCCCACCGCAGGGAGCGGGCCACCGCTTTGTGCCAGTGGGCCAGGTAATCCTGGGCCTGCTCGGCGGGCATTTTGGGGGCAAAGACCTGCTCCAGGGAGCGGTTCTTCGCAATTTCCTCCGGGTTGTCCCACAGCCCCACGGCAAGGCCTGCCAGATAAGCCGCGCCGGCGGCGGTGGTCTCCACCATCTGGGGCCGATAGATGCTGCACCGCAGCAGGTCGGCCTGGAACTGCATCATAAAATTGCTGACAGAGGCGCCGCCGTCCACCCAAAGGCTGTTCAAAGGCTTGCCCAGATCCTTTTCCATGGTGGACACCAGATCGGCCACCTGATAGGCGATGCCCTCCAGGGCCGCCCGGGCGATGTGGGCCTTTTTTGCGCCCCGGGTGATGCCCAGGATGGTGCCCCGGGCGTACATATCCCAGTGGGGAGCCCCCAGACCGGTAAAGGCGGAGACCAGGTACACGCCGCCGTTGTCGGCCACCGATTCGGCCAGAAGGTCGGTCTCGTGGGCCGAGCCGATGAGCTGCAGCTCATCCCGCAGCCACTGGATGGTGGAGCCGGCGTTGAACACGCTGCCCTCCAGGGCATAGGTGGTCCTGCCGCCCAGCTGCCAGGCCACCGAGGTCAACAGGCCGTTTTCCGACCGCAGCGACCGGTCGCCGGTGTTCATGAGGGTGAAGCAGCCGGTGCCGTAGGTGTTTTTGGCCTGACCAGGAGCAAAGCAGCACTGGCCGAAGAGGGCGGCCTGCTGATCGCCGGCGGCGCCTGCCACCGGAATGCCCGCCAGGGCTTCGATGCCCCGGATGCCCGGCTTGACCCGGCCGTAAACCTCGCTGTTGGACACCGGACGGGGCAGCATACACATGGGCACCCGCAGGGCCCGGCACAGCTCCTCGTCCCATTGCAGTTTGTCAATATCGAACAGCATGGTGCGGGAGCAGTTGGAATAGTCGGAAACGTGCTCCCCCGTCAGATTCCAGATGAGCCAGCTGTCCACCGTGCCGCACAGAAGCTCGCCCTTTTCGGCTCTGGCCCGGGCGCCGGGCACATGGTCCAGGATCCAGGCGATCTTGGTGCCGGTGAAATAGGCGTCGATGAGCAGGCCGGTCTTTTGCCGCACATAATCCCCCAGTCCGGCCTTTTCCAGCCGTTCGCATTCCTCAGCGGTGCGGCGGCACTGCCAGACGATGGCGTTCATCACCGGCTTGCCGGTGTCCTTTTCCCACACCACGGCGGTCTCACGCTGGTTGGTGATGCCCATGGCGGCCACCTGGCCGGGGGCCACCCCCGCCTTTTCCCAGGCGGAGGCCAGGGCCATCAGCTGGGTGCGCAGGATGTCCATGGGGTCGTGCTCCACCCAGCCGGGCTGGGGATAGTGCTGGGGCAGGGGATACTGGCCCTGGCTGACGATGGCACCCTCTTTATCAAACACAATGGCCCGGGAACTGGTGGTGCCCTGGTCCAGGGCGATGATGTACTGCTTCATGGGAAAACCTCCGTTTCTTGACAGAAAATGGGGGAAAGATTATGATATTATCAGAATTATACCACAGATTTGCCGAAAGGGAGGATTTTTATGGTCACTTGCAGAGAATTTTTCTATCTTTCTTCCGATGGACGCACCAATATCCACACGGTGGTCTGGCAGGGGGAGGCACAGCCCCGGGCGGTGCTCCAGATCGCCCACGGCATCTGTGAATACATCGAGCGCTATGACCATTTTGCCAAATGGCTGGCGGAGCAGGGCATTGTGGTGGTGGGCAACGACCACCTGGGCCACGGCGAAAGCTGGCAGGAGCCCGAGCGCCAGGGCCTGTTTGCCGAAAGGGACGGCTGGGACAAGGTGGTGGCCGATGTGGAGGCCCTCCGGGCCCGGATGGCAGGGGAGTACCCCGGCCTGCCCTATTTCCTGCTGGGGCACAGCATGGGCTCCTTTGTGGCCCGCACCCATCTGATCAAATACCCCGGCCGCCTCACCGGCGCGCTGATCTCGGGCACCGCCCAGCAGCCCCAGGCCATGCTCAAGGCCGGGCATTGGCTCACCGGCCTGCTGGCAAAGCTCAAGGGGTTTGACTACCGCTCCGCCTTTGTGAAAACCATGCTCTTCGGCCCTTACAACAAGGCATTTAAGCCCACGCGCACCGACTGCGACTGGATCTCTTCCGACCCCGAGGTGGTGGAAGCCTATTGCCAGGACCCGGGCTGTCAGTTCCTGCCCTGCGTCAGCCTGTACCGGGATATGCTGGGAGGCCTCCGGTTCATCAGCGACCCGGCCAATCTGACATTGATGGACACCAAGACCCCGGTGTTCTTCTTCGCCGGCGCGCTGGACCCGGTGGGGGAGCAGGGCAAGGGCGTGGACCGGGCCTTCCGGGGCTTTTTGGATGCCGGATGCACCGACGTGCAGTGCAAGCTCTATCCCGACGGCCGGCATGAGGTGCTCAACGAGGTGTTTAAAGAGCAGGTCTATGCCGACGTGCTGGCGTGGATGGAAAGCCGGATTTGACTTTACTTTCGGCTTTTATCGTGCTATAGTGAAGCCAACAACAACATAAAGGAGCGTTTTCTCATGGAATACAAATATTGGAACCAGCTGGACTATCCCGAGATCCCCTACGGTGACGGCACCGTGGCCTCCAGCGGCTGCGGCCTGTGCTCCGCCTGCATGGTGGTGGAAAACCTGACCGATCATACCTTTACCCCTGCCGAGGCCGTTGCCCTGGCCGATTCGGTCAACGCCCACGATGAGACCGGCACCGAGATCACCCTGCTGGCTCCCGCCGTCTGCGAAAAGTTCGGTCTGACGGTGGAATACACCTGCGACCACGGCAAGATGCAGCAGTTCCTGCAGAACGGCGAAGGCATGGCCATCGCCAACTCCGGCGGCGACCGTCCCGGCTGGACCGGCGTCTTTACCTCCGGCGGCCACTTTATCGTGCTGGTATCCGCCAAGGGCCGTGAGATCTGCACCATGGACCCCTCCATGCGCCCCGGTAAGTACGACACCGAGGGCCGCAAGGGCAAGGTCCGTGTGGAAGGCAACCTGGCCTATGTGGACATCGCCACCCTGGCAAAGGACTGCGACAACCGCTATCCCTCCTACGCCCTGTTCCGCAAGAAGTAAGCAAACAAAGAAAAGCCGCCCGACCGGGCGGCTTTTTTGCTGTTATTCACCGGAAACGGACCAGTTCACATCGTGGGCCCGGGTAAGGGCCTGTCCGTCAAACCCGGTGATGAGAATGGTCGGCTTTTCATATTGCGGAGGCTGGAGGATCAGTTCCATACAGCCGTCGCCGTCCAGATCAAAGGGATGGATCTGTCCCAATTCGAGATAGCGGGGTTCCTCGGGCCGGCCCAGCCACAGGCCGTTTTCCAGGGTGGCTATGATCCCCACAAAGGCACCGTTCTCACGGTACATGGCGATTTGAGAGGCGCACCCTGCGCTGTCGATGACGCTTACCAGAACTTCTAACGCACCGTCACCATCCAGGTCGATACAACGATAGTCCGCTTGATCGTGGGGGATCATCTCGTTCAAAGGGAAGGCATTCTCTTCTGTCGTGGTAAATTGCCGGGGGATCGCATCGTAATACCAGGAACAGGCGATGGTACCGTCAGCGCCCAGACCCTGTATCACATGACGGCCTTCCTCGGTAAGAGAGCCGACTACCGTTCCCTGGTAGTTGCCTTGCCGCCACAGATAGTAAAAGCGGGTATAGTAGGATTGGGCCGCCGGGGAGGCATCCACCATTTCCAGCGTTTGTACATCCTGGGACGGGTCAAAGGGTATGCCGTTGAATAAATAAAAATGGCGCTCCGGACTGTTGTCCTCCTTGACGTCAAAGAGGGTTTCGGGCAGCCCATAGGCATCCAAAAGCTGCGTCAGCTGCTCGTCTGCCAGTGCTTTGGCCTGTTGCGAGATCTCCAACTGAGCGGCCAAGCGTTCCTGTTCCATTTTTGACTGCATGGCCTGCACTTCGGCCCGGGCGGCGCGAAGGGACTGGCCGCTTTGCCAGTCGGTCCACAAAAGAAGGCCGCACAGAATGGCCAGCAGCGGCAGCAAAATCAGCGGCAGATAGGATCTTTTCATAAAAAACGCCTCCCTCTTGCTGTTACAGTAGCAAATCGCCGCTGTCTTTACAAGAGGGAGGCCCCTTAAGAATTCTTAATTTTATTCTGGTGCTTTCAGCGATTCCACCATGTCGATCTTCCGCAGCTTGCCCTGCATCACCAGGCTCACCAGCAGGGTGAACACCATGGACAAAGCGGCCGAATACACATAGCTCATGGGCTTGACCACCCGGCCGAACATGACGGCGTCCACCTCGGCGGTCTGCACCACGAACTGGTGGAACACCACGCCCACGGCAAGGCCCACCGCCGTGCCGATGATGGACAGGAGGATGGTCTCCCGGAAGATGTAGCCCGACACCTCGCCCTTGAAGAAGCCCAGCACCTTCAACGTGGCGATCTCCTTCTGCCGCTCGCAGATGTTGATGTTGGTCAGATTGTACAGCACCACAAAGGCCAGGGCCGCTGCCGCCACGATCAGCAGAATGACGATGTAGTCGATGCTGGCCAGCATGTCGGCAAAGGTCTCGATGGTGGTGGTGGAAAAGCCCACGCCGGCGGCGTTGGAGGACTCCAGCAGAGCGGTGGCCAGACTGTCCCGGGCCGCTTGGTCGGCGCACAGGGTCTTGGCCAGCACGGTGTCAAAGACGCATTCCTCGTCAAAGGCCTGCTCATAGATCGCCCGGGGCAGGAACACATAGCCCTGGACATAGTTTTCGCAGATGCCGGTCACCGGGATGAGGGCTTCCTTCTCGTCCTGGTTGCGCAGGCTGAGGGTCTCGCCGGCCTCCACGCCCAGCACCTTGGCGGCCTTTTCGGTGAGCACCGCACCCTGTTCGGTAAAGGCCACCGGCTCTCCGGTGATGCGGTCCCGGAAGGTGTGATAGGCGGCAAAGCCCTCCAGATCGGCGGGCACAACGATGGACAGATCGGTGTCACGGCCGGGGATGAAGCCCTCGCCGCTCTCCCGGTGGACCAGGGTGTATTCGCGCACCAGGGCGGGGTCCTGCAGCAGGGCGGCGATCTTCCGGTCGGCGGTGTCGTCGCCCTCATGCTTGAGGGTGAGGGTCATGTCGTAGTTCTGCAGCTGGGTGAACTGCATCTGCACGATGTCACCGATGGAATCCCGCAGGCCGAAGCCGGCCACCAGCAGGGCGGTACAGCCGGCGATGCCGATGACCGTCATAAAGAACCGCTTTTTATAGCGGAACAGGTTGCGGGCGGTGACCTTGTGGGTGAACTTCATCCGCCGCCACAGGGGCTTGATGCGCTCCAGCAGGATGCGCTTGCCCGCCGGCGGGGCCTTGGGCCGCATAAGGGTGGCGGCGTTGTCCTGCAGCGAGCCCTTCAGGGCACCCAGGGTGGACAGCAGAACTGCCACCAGGATCATGCCGGCCGACAGCAGGATGAAGCCGGTGTGGTCGGCGCCCTGAATGGGTGGAATGTTGTACATCAGCTTATAGGCCTGGGCGATGACCCGGGGGAACAGGGGCAGAAAGACCGCCAGACCCACCGCCGCGCCGGCCACACAGGCCAGGAAGGCGTACAGCAGATACTTGCCCGCCACGGCGGCGTTGGAATAGCCCAAAGCCTTCAGGGTGCCGATGGCGCCCCGGTCCTCGTCGATCATACGGGTCATGGTGGTGGAGGCCACCAGGGCCGCCACCAGGAAAAAGAAGATGGGGAAGACCTTTGCGATGGCGGCCACCTTTTCGGTGTCGCTGTCGTAGAAGATATAGCCCTCGTTGCACTCGCCACGGGTCAGCACATACCATTCGGGCTCGTCGATGTCGTCGATCTGATCCTGGGCGTCCCGGATCTTCTGGTTGGCGTCATAGATCTTTTCGTCGAACTCCAGCTTGCCCTCTTCGTATTCCTTCCAGCCGTCGTCCAGCTCGATCCGGGCGTCGGCCAGTTCGATCTCGGCGTCGATGATCTCCTGCTGGCCTTCGTAAAAGTCCTTCCAGCCCTGTTTGAGATCGGCGATGCCGTCGTAATATTCCTGCCAGCCCTCGTCCAGGTCCTTCCGGGCGTCGGCCAGCTCCTGCCGGCCCTCTTCCAACTCTTCCCGGGCCAGCTGCAGCTCATAAAGGCCCCAGAGGCGCTCCACATCGGCGTCCTCCACCTCTTCCAGGGCCTTTTCGTATTCATCCCGGTTTTTGTTCAGCTCCCGGGAACCGGCGTTCAGCTGCCGCATACCGGCGTCGATCTCTTTCTGACCGGCGTCGATCTGCTTTTGCTGGGCATCCAGCTCCCTGTAACCGGCGGAAATCTGCTGGAAATAGACATCCAGGGAATCGGTGGGCAGTCCGGCGCCTTCCATCTGCTCCTTTTGGGCAAGCAGCGCCTGTTCCTGCTGCTCCAGCTGTGTCCGACCGGCATCCAGCTGTGCCTGGAAGCCATCCAGTTCGGCCTGGGCGCTTTCCAGCTGCCGGTAGCCGGATTCCAGTTCGGCCTCGCCGTCCTCCAGCAGGGACTGGGCTTTTTTCAGCTCCCGCTTGGCGTCCTGGATCTCGATATAGGCGTCGTCCAGCTTTTTCTGGCCGTCATCGATCTCTTTCTGGCCGTCTTCCAGTTCCTTGAGGCCGTCGGCGTATTCCTGCTCGCCGTCCTCCAGCTCCCGGAGACCGTCGGGCAGCTCGGCCTCACCCTCTAAAAGATCCTGGTAGGCGTCGGCCAACTCCTGCCGGCCGTCCTCCAGTTCCTGAAGGCCGTCGGCGTATTCCTGCTCGCCGTCCTCCAGCTCCTTGAGAGCGTCGGCCAGCTCCTGCTCACCCTCGGCCGTCTTGTCGGACAGCTCCTGTTTGGCCTCGTCCAGTTCTTCCTGGGCCTCGGCCCGGAGGCGGTCGGCACGGACGTGCTTCTGGGTCTCGGCCATGTCTTCCACGGCCTCCCGGATAGGGGCCACCAAGTCCTCATAGGCCTGGGTGAAGGCCTCCGCGCTGTCGCCGCCCTCTACGGTGGCGTAAAGGTCGGTGTAATAGTCCATGTCCAGCACCTGGTCGGGCACATAAACGATGGCGTCCAGGGTGCCGCTGCCCATGGTGGTGGAGCCCCGCTGCACCATGGAAACGTAATAGGAAGTGCTTACCACACCCACGATGGTGAACTGCCGCACCGTAAAGGGCTCGTCGGGCTCTTCCTCAGCCTCTTCGTCGGCCTCCAGGGGCAGAATAGTCAGCTGCTGACCCACCGCAAGACCGCCCTGGTACAGGTCGGAGCTCATCTCGATGACGCACTCGTCGGGGCTCTGGGGCCAGCGGCCCTCCACCAGGCTGCTTCGGTTCATGAGGGCGGGATCGCTGCCCTCCCAGGCGGTGACCCCGTGGAACCGGGTTGCCAGCATATCGCCGGTGGACAGGGTGATCTCCCGGTCCAGGCTGCGGGCAGGCATAACGGCCCGGACCCCGGGCACAGCGGCCAGGGCCTGGACGTCGGCGTCTTCCAAACCCAGATTGCCTGCGATGCGCAGGTCAAACAGGTTGGTCTCCCGGTACAGCTCGCTGACGGTATGGCGCATATCCGGCGTGGTGGCCAAAAGGCCGGCCAGAAAGCCTGCGCCCAGGGCCACGATGAGAAAAATGGCCAGAAACCGGCTGAAGCTGCCCCGGATGGAGCGGAAACACTCCTTCAAAAAGGTTTTCTTTACCATTCGATCTGCTCCACGGGCAGGGGGTGCTCATTGACCTCGTTGCCCACGATCTTGCCGCTCTTCACCCGGATGACCCGGTCGGCCATGGCGGTGAGGGCGGTGTTATGGGTGATGACGATGACGGTTTTTCCCGTGCTGCGGCAGGTGTCCTGCAGCAACTTGAGGATGCTCTTGCCGGTGACATAGTCCAGCGCGCCGGTGGGCTCGTCGCACAACAGCAGCTTGGGGTTTTTGGCCAGGGCACGGGCGATGGCCACCCGCTGCTGTTCGCCGCCCGACAGCTGGGCGGGGAAGTTGTCCAGACGGTGGCCCAGACCCACCTGCTCCAGGGTCTTTCGGGGGTCCAGGGGATCCTTGCAGATCTCCGAGGCCAGCTCCACGTTTTCCACCGCCGTGAGATTCTGCACCAGGTTATAGAACTGGAACACAAAGCCCACGTCGTACCGGCGGTATTCGGTAAGCTGCCGGGGGTTAAAGGCCGACACCTCCCGGCCGTCCAGGGTGATGGTGCCCGAGGTGCAGCCGTCCATACCGCCCAGCATATTCAAAATGGTGGTCTTGCCTGCGCCGGAAGAGCCCACGATGACGCAGAACTCCCCCTGCTCGATGGAAAAGGTGACCCCGTTGACGGCATAGATATCCTGCTCGCCCACGGTGTACTTTTTGACCACGTCCTTAAACTCGATAAAACTCACGGTGAAGATCACCTCTCATACAGTTTCGTATTTTTTATCATAGCATAAAATCTGAAAAAAGAATATAAACCTTTTGTAAAAAGAAAAGACCGCCCGCGGGCGGTCTTTTTTATAGGATCAGATGGCTTCCAGCAGCTTGTTCACGTTTTCCTCGGTGGTGGCCCAGCTGGTGCAGAAGCGCACATAGCGGTGGTTTTCGTCGGCGGGGCCGTAATCGTCAAAGGAGAACTCGCCCTTCAGCCGCTCGATCTGCTCATAGGACAGGATGGGGAACTGCTGGTTGGTGACGCTTTCGCACATAAAGTCGTAGCCCTTGTCCTCAAAGCCCTTCTTGATCTTCTTGGCCAGGTCGATGGCATGCTGGCTCAGCTTGAAATACAGATCGTCGGTGAACAGAACATCAAACTGGATGCCCAGCAGGCGGCCCTTTGCCAGCAGACCGCCCCGCTGCTTGATGAGGGAGCGGAAGCTGTCGATGAAGTTGGGGTCGGGGATGACCACGGCCTCGCCGAACAGCGCGCCCTGCTTGGTGCCGCCGATGTAGAACACGTCGCACAGACGGGCGATGTCCTGGATGGTGAGATCGTTGCCGTCGGCGGCCAGGGCGTAACCCAGACGGGCGCCGTCCAGGAACAGGGGCAGGTTGTACTTCTTGCACATGGCGGAGATGGCCTCCAGCTCGGCCTTGGTGTACAGGGTGCCGGTCTCGGTGGACTGGGAAACATAGACCATGCCGGGCTTGACGATGTGCTCCCAGGAGAAGTCGTTCTTCCAGCTGAGATAGGCGTCCTCGATGGCTTTGGCGGTGAGCTTGCCGTTTTCACCGGGGATGGCCAGCACCTTGTGGCCGGTTCCCTCGATGGCGTTGACCTCGTGGCAGTTGATATGGCCGGTGGTGACGGCCAGCACGCCCTCGTGGGGGCGCAGGATGGAATAGATCACGGTGGTGTTGGTCTGGGTGCCGCCCACCAGGAAATGCACGGCGGCGTTGGGAGTGCCGCAGACCTTGCGGATCTTTTCGGCGGCGGCGGCGCAGTAAGGATCTTCGCCGTAGCCGATGGTCTGGTCCATGTTGGTCTCCACCAGTTTCTGCAGGATGGCGGGATGGGCGCCCTCCAGATAGTCACAGTCAAAACGGATCATAGGAAAGGACCTCCTTTGTTATTTGTCATATCTTGTCTATTGTACTGGAAAAATGGTGCAAATACAAGTAGCGCCGCAGGGAAAAGTGTGGTATCATCCTATTAGAAACCATCAATTACGGAGGTCAAAGCCATGCAGAGAATCCATCTGATCCGCCACGGCGCCACCATTGCCGACGAACAGAACCTGTACTGCGGAAAATCCGACCTGCCCCTGTCCCCAAGCGGACTGGACGGGCTGCACAAGCTGACGGCGGGGGGCGGCTATCCCGCGGCCCAGGGCTGCCGGATCATTACCTCCGGCACACAGCGCGCCGATCAGACCCTGGAGGCACTTTACGGCCAAGTGGAGCGGGAGGCACAGCCCGCCTTCCGGGAGATCGACTACGGCGCCTTTGAACTGCAGAGCTACGAACAGCTGAAGACCCGGGAGGATTACCAGGCCTGGGTCTCGGGCGACAACGCCCGCAACCGCTGCCCCGGCGGCGAAAGCGGCGAGGATGTGGCAAACCGGGTGCGCCCGGCCTTTGCCGCCCTGCTGGAGGACGGCCGGGATGCCATCCTGGTGACCCACGGCGGCGTCATGGCCGCCATCATGACCGACCTGTTTCCCGACAGCATGGCCGGCCGCATGGAATGGCAGAGCGAGCCCGGCCGCGGCTGGTCGGTGACCTTTGAGGGAACCAAGCCCGTGAAGTGCGAGCCTCTGCCCGACATCTTCCTCAACCAGGAAAAGACCCTGGGCAGAAAGTGGGCCTGGGTGTCTCTGGGCTTTTTGGCCGGCACCCTTGCCGGCGTGCTGCTGGCCGCCTACAGCGCCATGCGGGGTACCCACCGGGAGCCCCTCTGGTTCGCCGTCGCCGCTGTGCTGCTGGTGATCTCCCAGGCGGTGCGCTTTAAAAAGCTGCGCTGCCCCTACTGCGGAAAGTCGGTGGCCCCCCTGAAGTTTATCGGCAGCCCCAAGCTGGCCTGCCCCCGCTGCGGCCGCATCTACCGCTACGAAGAGTAACCTATGGAAAACTTTACCCTCAAGCTGCAGAGCGAGGATAAAAGGCCTCTTTACGAGCAGCTTTACCGCCATATCATCGGTGAGATCGAGGCCGGACGGCTGAAAAACGGCGAAAGGCTGCCCTCCAAACGGGCTCTCTGCGCCCACCTGTCGGTGAGCCAGAGCACGGTGGAGACCGCCTACGGTATGCTCACCGCAGAGGGCTATCTCCGGGCCAAGCCCAAGAGCGGCTATTATGTCAGCGCCGACCTGTACCGGCCGGTCACCGGCCAGAGCGCCCCACGGACGGAGAGGCCTGCCCCGGTGAAAACCGCTCCCCGGTACGATTTTTCCACCGGCGCGGTGGATACCGGGGTGTTCCCCTATGCCTCCTGGGCCCGGCTCAGCCGGGAGGTGGTGTCGGGCAATCCCCAGCTTTTGCAGCGGGGAGAGGCCCAGGGCGACCCGGCCTTCCGCCAGGCCCTGGCCGAGTTCCTCCGGGAGTACCGGGGCGTCCGGTGTGAGGCCGACCAGATCGTGGTGGGCGCCGGACTGGAATACCTCCTCAATGTTCTGGTGCAGGTTTTGCCCGAAGAGAGCGTTTACGGCCTGGAGGATCCGGGCTACCAGGCCGCTTGGCAGGTGCTGCGCAACCACGGGCGGCAGATCCGCATGATCCCCCTGGACGACAGCGGCCTCCGGGAGGACAAGCTCCGGGAAAGCGGCGCCACCGTGGCCTTTGTCACCCCCTCCCACCAGTTCCCCATGGGCAGCACCATGCCTGTGGGCCGCCGGGCGGCCCTGCTGGCCTGGGCGCGGGAGGCCGATGACCGCTTTATCGTGGAGGACGACTACGACAGCGAGTTCTGCTATCTGAGCCGCCCCATCCCGGCCATGCAGAGTCTGGACGACGGGGAAAAGGTCATTTATGTGGGCACCTTCTCCCGGTCCATCGCCCCCTCCATCCGCGTGGCCTATCTGGTGCTGCCACGGCGGCTTTTGCCGGTGTATGAGCAGCGGCTGGGCTTTGCTGCCTCCACCGTGTCCCGGTTCGAGCAGCAGACCCTGGCGGCCTTTGTCAGCCGGGGCTTTTATGCCCGCCATCTGCGGCGGGCGGCCAACCTGTACCGCAAAAAGCAGCAGCTTCTGCTGGAAGAGCTGGAAAAGATCCCCGGCGCAAAGGTGTCGGGGGCCCAGGCCGGCCTGCACTTTCTGCTGACCCTGCCCGGCAGGGAAGAGGGCTGGCTGACAGAGCGGGCAGCCAAAGCCGGTGTGCCGGTGCGTGGGCTGAGCGCCTACTGCCGGGCGTGTCCCTGCCCCGAAAGCACCCTGGTGCTGGGCTTCGCGGGCCTGAAGCTGGAGGAGATCCCGGAGGCGGCCAAAGCCCTGCGGGAGGCCTTTGAAGCATAAAGAAAAGCGGCTCTTTCGAGCCGCTTTTTTGCGTTGTTTATTCGCCTTTCAGCGCGTCTTTTGCCATCTGAATGGCGGTGTCCAGCTGGATGTCCTGCTCATACCGGCCGGCCTGCTGCAGCTGCAGCAGCTGGTTCACCAGCAGCAGGGTGGGGATGCCCGCGCCGGGGTGGCTGTCGGGCAGCTGATAGACCGCCTGCAGCCGGTTGACGGCGTTCAGGGTGTCCTGGCCCACCTGGTAGGGCTTTTCGGGCAGCTCCTTCAGCAGGCCCAGGGCCACCAGCGCCCGGTTGAGGGCCTCGCCGTTGTCCGAACAGCTCCAGGGCGCCAGAGCCACGTCGGTGGGCACCGACAGTTTTTCTTTGGTCTTGAGGATCTTGTTTTTTACCTCCACGTCGGGGGTGAGGCCCACATCCTGGTAGTCCTCCCCCTCCAGGGGCAGCAGCACCATGGTGGTCAGCACGATGCCGGCGTCGTTGTCCAGCACGTAATGCTGCTGGGCCCGGGCCTTGCCAAAGGTGGTCTGACCGATGACGGTGGCGTTGGCCCCCTCCCGGAGGCCGCAGGCCATGATCTCGGAGGCCGAGGCAGACTGGCCGTCCACCAGCACATACAGGTTGGGGATGGTGACGCCGTCACCCTGGGCGGTGATGTACTTGTAAACCATCTCCTCTCGGCCCCGGGGATCCCGGTAGCCGATGCGGAAAAAGGTGGTCTTGACGCTCATAAAATCGGAGGCCATGGAAAAGGCCAGGTCCAGATCGCCGCCGGGATTGCCCCGCAGGTCCAGGATCAGGCTCTCATAGCCGTCCTTGAGGATCTGGTTCAGATGGAGGCGGAACAGCAGATAGCTGCCGTCGTCCTGGAAGCGGCTCCACTTCATGTAGAACACATCCTCGTCCAGCGGAGCGCAGGAATAGTTCAGCTGGGAAAGCGCCCTTCTGGTCAGGGTAAAGGTGAGGGTCTCCTTGCCCCGCAGCAGGATGACGGTGACATCGGTGCCGGCCTCGCCGCGCAGCAGGTCGGAGATGGCCGAAACATCCATGCCCTCCAGGGACTGACCGTTGCCCTGGATGAGGATGTCACCGGCCCGGATGCCGGCGGCGGCCGCCGGGCCCATCAGGTTGACCTCGGTGACCAGAGCGCCCTTGGCGTGGGCCTGGATGGTGACGCCGATGCCCACATAGTTGGTCTCGGGGGCATAGACGGCGCTGTAAGTGCCCGAAGGGATGTACATGGTGTACTGGTCATAACCCGACAGCATGACGGCCAGCAGGTATTCGTACAGCAGGGGGTCGGCCTCCAGTTCGGTGAGCAGGCCCTCCATGTCGGGCGTGCTGCCCAGCAGTTCCTCCATGGCCCGGGCAAGGGGCCGGTCCTCCAGCGAGCTTTCCAGACCTTCCTCCCGGATGAGGGCGTCCACCTCGGTGAGGATGTCCAGCTGGGCTTCGGGGGGATAATCGGCGGCAAAGGCGCCGGGAACGGCGCAGACAAACAGGGTAATGGCCAAAAACAGGGCCAGAATGCGTTGTTTCATGGGGTGCTCCTTTCAAAAGGGGGAGAAAAAACCGGGGAAAGCGGTGCTTTCCCCGGCGTGTTTTACATATGATCGGGTGCGGAAACGCCGAAGCAGGACAGGGCGTTTTCGATGACGGCTGCGGTGCAGCAGCTCAGCAGAATGCGGGCCTCACGCAGGGCGGGGGCGGCGTCCTTGATGCGGCACTCGGTGTAGAACTTGTGGAAGGCGGTGGCCACCTGGGTGGCATAGCGGTTCAGACGGCTGGGGTCACGCTGAACGGCGGCCAGACGGATCTCCTCGGGCAGACGGCTCAGATCGCGGATCAGATCCAGCTCGGCGCCCTCCACCAGCAGGGACAGGTCAGCGCTCTTCACATCGGTGGGGATGTTGTCCTGGGCCAGGGCCTTCAGGATGGACTTGATGCGGGCGTGGGCGTACTGGACATAGTACACGGGGTTCTCGCTGTCGTTGCGCACGGCCAGACCCAGGTCGAACTCGATGGGAGAGGCCGAGTGGCGGGAGTTGAAGAAGAACCGGGCGGCGTCCACGCTGACCTCGTCCAGCAGATCGTGCAGGGCGATGGCGTTGCCGGTACGCTTGGACATACGGACGGGCTGACCGTCACGGACCAGCTGCACCAGCTGCATCAGCACGATCTCCAGACGGTTGGTGCCGTCCAGACCCAGAGCGTCCAGAGCGCACTTCAGACGGGCCACGTGGCCGTGGTGGTCGGCACCCCAGATGTTGATGACACGGTCAAAGCCCCGCACCTCAAACTTGTTGCGGTGATAGGCTATGTCGGCGGCGAAGTAGGTGTAGAAGCCGTTGGCACGGCGCAGCACGTCGTCCTTCAGCTCCAGCTTTTCGATGTCCTCGGAGGTCTTGCCCTCGGCACGGTACATCTGCTCCAGCAGGTAGGAGGTGTTCAGCCACAGGGCGCCGTCCTTTTCGTAAGTATGGCCGTTCTCGGTGAGCTTCTTCACGGTGTCGGCCACATAGTCGCTGTTGTGCAGCTCGCTCTCAAAGAACCACACGTCGTAGTTGATGAGGTAGCGCTGCAGGTCGGCCTTCATGGCGGGGATGTTGTGCTCCAGACCAAAGGCGGCCAGGGCATCGTGACGCTCCTTCTCGGGGCGGTTCAGGTAGCTGTCGCCGTGCTTGTCAAAGAACTTCTGGGCCAGCACCTTGATATCGTTGCCGTGATAGCCGTTCTCGGGGAACTCCACGGCCTCCTCGCCCAGGATGATCTGGCGGTAGCGGGCGTCCAGAGAGGTGGCGAACTTGTCGATCTGGTTGCCGGCGTCGTTGACATAGAACTCGCGGGTGACTTCGTTGCCGGCGCGGCTCAGCACTTCGGCCAGGCAGTCACCCAGCACGCCGCCGCGGGCGTTGCCCATGTGCATGGGACCGGTGGGATTGGCGGAGACAAACTCCACCATGACCTTCTCGGGCTTTTCGGCCACGGTGCGGCCGTAATTGGAGCCCTCCTCGGTGATGTTGTTCAGCACGTTTTCAAACCAGCTGTGGCTCAGACGCAGGTTCAAAAAGCCGGGGCCGGCGATCTCGGCGGAGGCAAAGCAGGTGCCCTCCAGCTCCATTTTGGCAACCAGGATCTCGGCTACCTTGCGGGGGTTCTGGCGCAGGACCTTGGCGTTCTGCATGGCAAAGCCGGAGGCATAGTCGCCGTTGCGCAGATCCTTGGGGATCTCGATCTGCACCGGGCGGACCTCGGCCTGGGGCAGCTCGCCGGCCTGGACGGCGGCGTCATAGGCCTTCCGGATGAGCTCGGCGGCCTGGGTCATGGCATTCTGGATGTGATTCATTGATAAATCGCTCCTTCTTCAGCGTTTTTAATAGTCAGAGAGAGATGATTGACGCCCACGGGGGTGTTGGCCACCTCCACGGTGTACTGCACGTCCAGATCGCCCCCGTCGTCGGTGAGGGTGTTCCGGATGTGATTGGTGGAGACCACGATGGACAGATCCCCGTAGTCGGTGTGGTACAGCGACATGTGCCGCTTGCCCAGTTCAAACAGCAGCTCGGAGGGGTACAGACCGGTGCGCACCAGCTTCACATAGTCGGGCTTGATCCGCAGGGTGGTACGGGTGCCGGCCAGACCGGTGAGTTCCGACTCCTCATAGCTGATATAATAACTGTCGTTTTTGCGGTAATAGCGGCCGGGGGTCACCAGGGTGATGGGATCGCCCGCCTCGCCGTCCTGCTCCTGCAGGCCGCGGATGGAGATGATTACGTCTTTTTTCATAAAAACAAAGGCGCTCCTTTGGTGAAAATCACAACAAAAAGAAAAGTGTACAAAAATAATCACCTTATACTATACCACAGAAAGTCAAAAATGCAAAAGAATTTCCCATGAAATCTGCAAAAACAGAGAAAAAGTAGGTTTTTGCAGCTTCCTCGTTGCGGAATTAACAAAATTTTGATAAAATGATAAACAGGGAAGAATTTGAATTCCGAAGAAAAGAGGAATGAGACATGAAGATCAAAATCACCGAAACGGTATTGCGGGACGGACAGCAGTCGCTGATGGCCACCAGAATGCCCATCGAGGATTTTCTGCCTGTTCTGGAGAAAATGGACCAGGCCGGTTATTACTCCATGGAGTGCTGGGGCGGCGCTACCTTTGACAGCTGCCTGCGCTATCTGGACGAGGACCCCTGGCAGCGCCTGCGCACCATCCGCAAGCACGTGAAGAACACCAAGCTGCAGATGCTGCTCCGCGGCCAGAACCTGCTGGGCTATAAGCACTATCCCGACGATATCGTCCGCGCCTTCGTCCGCAAGAGCGTGGAGTGCGGCATCGACATCATCCGCATTTTTGACGCCCTCAACGACCTGCGCAACATCGAGGTGGCGGTGGACGAGGCCATCAAGGCCGGCGCCCATGTTTCCGGTACCCTGTGCTATACCACCAGCCCCATCCACAGCCTGGATATGTTCGTGGACCTGGGCAAGCAGCTGGAAAAGATGGGCTGCCACTCCATCTGCATCAAGGACATGGCCGGCATCATGAGCCCCAAGGAGGCCTATGACCTGGTCTCCGCCCTCAAGCAGAACGTCAAGCTGCCCATCGTGGTCCACACCCACGGCACCACCGGCATGGGCTCCATGACTCTGCTGAAGGCCGCCGAGGCCGGCGCCGACGTCATCGACTGCGCCATCGCCTGCCTGTCCGGCGGCACCAGCCAGCCTCCCACGGAAACCATGCACTATGTGCTGGAGGAGATGGGCTGGGAGACCGGCCTGGACAAGAACGTGCTGAAGGAGATCAACGACTTCTTCAAGCCCGTCCGGGACAGCTTCATCAAGAGCGGTATGCTGAACCCCATCGTCATGGGCACCGACCCCGACGCCCTGAACTACCAGGTGCCCGGCGGTATGCTGTCCAATCTGGTGGCCCAGCTCACCGCCCAGAACAAGCTGGACCGTTTCCAGGAAGTTCTGGAAGAAGTGCCCCGCGTCCGCAAGGACCTGGGTTATCCGCCCCTGGTCACCCCCTCTTCCCAGATGGTGGGCGTCCAGGCCACCAACAACGTGCTGGCCGGCGAGCGGTACAAGATGGTCTCCAAGGAGATCAAGGCCTATCTCCGCGGCGAGTACGGCAAGGCCCCCGGCCAGGTGGACGAGGATCTGCGCAAGAAGGTCCTGGGCGACGAGCAGCCCGTGACCTGCCGCTTTGCCGACCTGCTGGAGCCCGGCTTTGAGAAGTATAAAGCCGAGATCGGCGATCTGGCCAGGACCGAAGAGGACGTGCTGTCCTACGCCGCCTTCCCCCAGGTGGCCGAAGCCTTCCTGGAGCGCCGCAAGGAGCGGGAAGAACGTGCCGTCAAGTACTCCATCGAGGAGATGTAAGGAGGCTGCGGTATGCTGAAGATGACAACGCTGCTCACCGGCCGTATCGGCATTCTGGAGGCCGGCGTCACCGCACTTCTGGGCTATGCCGTGGTGTTTTTTGGCCTGGTCCTGCTGATGGCCGTGGTCATGGGCCTGGGCAAGGTCATGACCGCCAAAACGGCCAAGCCTGCCGCACCGGCGGCTCCCGCCGTCCAGGCCGAGCCCGTGCCCGAAGCCCCCAGGGAGGAGGCCAAGGGTACCGCCGGCACCATTCTGCTGCATGATGTTCCCGAGCGGGAAGCTGCCATGGTCATGGCCGTGGTGGCCCACCGTCTGGGCAAGCCTCTGAACCAGCTGCGGTTCAAATCCATCCGGGAGGTCAAGGACAAATGAGATATAAAGTAACGCTGAACAACAAGATCTACGAAGTAGAGGTGGAAGAGACCACCGCCATGCTGGTGGACGAGTACGAGGCCGTGGCTCCTGCCGCGCCCGCCGCACCCGTTGCCGCCGCTCCTGTGGCTGCCGCGCCCGCCGCGGCCCCTGCCGCCGCGCCCGCTGCCGCCCCTGTGGCTGCTGCCGCCGGCGAGCAGGTCACCGCTCCCATGCCC
>JAFXDF010000088.1 GCA_017521295.1 Clostridia bacterium
CTATGACTCTTTTGGCCTGCCTGCGGAGCAGTATGCGGTGGACACCGGTAACCATCCCAACGGCTTTACCCAGAAAAATATCGAGACCTTCTCCGGTCAGCTGAAGGAACTGGGCTTTGACTATGACTGGTCCAAGCTGATCGCCACCTCCGATCCCTCCTTCTACAAGTGGACCCAGTGGATCTTCAAGAAGCTGTGGGAGGCTGGCTATGCCAAGCGGATCGAAATGCCCGTCAACTGGTGTGAAGCTCTGGGCACGGTCCTTGCCAATGATGAAGTCATCGACGGCAAGTCTGAGCGTGGCGGTTACCCCGTTGTGAAGAAGATGATGATGCAGTGGGTCATCGACCAGCCTGCCTTTGCCGAAAAGCTGCTGGAGGGCCTCAACGAGATCAACTGGCCCGAATCCACCAAGGAGATCCAGCGCAACTGGATCGGCAAATCCACCGGTGTTGAGGTGGACTTCCAGCTGGTGGGCGGCGGCCAGTTCTCCATCTACACCACTTGTATCGAGACCATCTACGGCATCACCTTTATGGTGCTGGCCCCCGACGGAAAGATCACCCAGTCCCTGATGGACCGTGTCCAGAACAAGGAAGAGGTCCAGGCATACATCGACGAGACCCTGAAGAAGAGCGACATGGACCGCACCGAGCTGAACAAGACCAAGTCGGGCTGTCCTCTGAAGGGCGTTTACGCCATCAACCCCGTCAACGGCAAGGAAGTCCCTGTGTTCATCGGCGACTTCGTTCTGGCCAACTACGGCACCGGCGCCGTCATGGCTGTCCCCAGCCACGACCAGCGTGACTTTGAGTACGCCATCGCCCACAACATCCCCATGCTGCAGGTCATCGAGGGCCGCGACGTGTCCGAATGCGCCTTTGAGAAGCAGGATTACCTGGGCAAGGGCTGCAAGCTGATCAATTCCGAGGAGTTCACCGGTCTGACGGTGGAGGAGGCCAAGGAGGCCATCACCGTCAAGCTGGAGCAGCAGGGCGTTGCCCGCCGCAAGGTCAACTACCACTTCCGTGAGTGGATCTTTGCCCGTCAGCGCTACTGGGGCGAGCCCGTGCCCTGCGTCTATACCGAGGACGGCAAGACGGTGTTCCTGCCCGACGAGGAGCTGCCCCTGATTCTGCCCGAGCTGGAGGATTACAAGGGCAAGAACGGCCAGGCTCCCCTGGAGAACGCCACCGAGTGGAAGCAGTACGACAAAAACGGCATCAAGGGCGTCCGCGAGACCTCTACCATGCCCGGATCCGCCGGCTCTTCCTGGTACTTCATGCGCTACATCGACCCCAACAACGACAAGGAGCTGTGCGATCCCCAGCTGCTGAAGCACTGGCTGCCCGTTGACCTGTATGTTGGCGGTCCCGAGCACGCCGTGGGCCACCTGATGTACTCCCGTATCTGGAACCGCTTCCTGTACGACGAGGGCATCTCTCCCGTGAAGGAGCCCTTCAAGAAGCTGGTGCACCAGGGCATGATCCTGGGCGAAAACGGCATCAAGATGGGCAAGCGCTTCCCCGAGTTCGTGGTCAACCCCAGCGACATCGTCCGGGATTACGGCGCCGATACCCTGCGCCTGTACGAGATGTTCATGGGCCCCCTGGAGGTCTCCAAGCCCTGGAGCTCCGCCGCCGTGGCCGGCGCCAAGAAGTTCATCAACCGCGTGTGGAACTTCTTCACCGAGAGCGCCAACATCACCGAGACCGACGACGGCAAGCTGACCAAGGTCTATCACCAGACCGTCAAGAAGGTCACCGGCGACTTTGAGACCCTGGGCTTCAACACCGCCATCGCCCAGATGATGGTGTTCGTCAACGAGGTCTATAAGAACGGCACCTGCCCCAGAGCGTACGCCGAGGGCTTCATCAAGATGCTGTCCTGCATCACTCCCCACGTGGGCGAGGAGATGTGGCAGATCCTGGGCCACGACCAGACCATCGCTTACGAGAGCTGGCCCACCTATGACGAGGAGAAGTGCAAGGACGCCGAGATCGAGATCGCTGTCCAGATCAACGGCAAGGTGCGCTCTGTCATCACCATCGCTGCCGATGCCGACGAAAAGGCCATCGAGGAGCAGGCCCTGGCAGACGGCAAGGTCCAGGCTGCCATGAAGGGCATGAAGGTGGTCAAGGCCATCGTCATCAAGAAGAAAATCGTGAATTTTGTGGTGAAACCCGAATAAAACTCTTGACAAAGAGGGGTCATGTGCATATAATAATTATGTGATGCGTGTCATCATTTTGTTCTGTTCATGGAGGGAGGGAAAACGAAATGTCTGAGATCCGTGTGAAGCCGGATGAGTCTTTGGACAATGCTCTGCGCCGCTTTAAGCGTTCCTGCGCTAAGTCCGGTGTGCTTTCCGAACTCCGTAAGCGTGAGTGCTATGAGAGCCCCAGCGTCAAGCGCCGCAAGAAGAGCGAGGCTGCCCGCGCCAAGAAGAAAATGTATCGCTAAATGATCATTTTGAGAGACCGCAGAATGTCTGCGGTCTCTTTTTTCTCAAGGCTCGGCGCGCCGCAGGCGTGGCTGAGGGATCGTAAGCTTCCCGTTGTCTCTTGTCTAACAAGGAGGATTCCCCATGAAAAAAGTCTTTTTCGGTATTCTGCTGGCCATGGCCGGCCTGGCAACCATCATTGCCGTGCCCCTGCAGATTTTGGTGATGAATTTTGCCCCCACCATGCAGATGGTGTCTGCCGGTGTGATGCTGGTGATGTATCTGGCCACCGCCCTGGGCTACTGGCTCATTATGAAGGGGGCCGAGGGCCTGCCCCAGACCCAGTTCTGGCACTATGCCGGCACCTTCTCCAAGTACCTGTGTGCCTATAACGTGGCCATCGGCCTGTTGGAGTTTGTGGGCGCTCTGGGCCTGTTCACCCTGAACCTGCCTTCGGTGGTGGAGCAGATCCTGTATTATATCACCGACTTGGGCAGCTTTTTTATCATGTATTTCTGCGTGCTGGGCGTGCGGGATCTGCAGTATGTGGCCCGCAAGAACCTGTTCGCCGCCCAGATCCAGAAGTGCTTTACCGCATGGGTGGTCATCCGCCTGCTGGCCAGTCTGATCACCGGCTGGCTGTATCTGGTGGCAACGGGCGCCTATATCGTGATGCTGGTGTATTACGGACGGGCCGCCTGGGCTTACGACAAGCGCAATCCTTACCAGGAGTATTAAAGCAGAAAAAGCGGCCGAAAGGCCGCTTTTTTCATGATTCTCCTTAGCGCAGATCGATTTCCATGGGTTTTGGGTGGCAATTTCGGTCTGTGAATGATAGAATAAAGCCGGAAAGGAGCGGTGAAGATGGCTGAGAAAATCGACCCCAACCAGACGGGAGCCTTTCTGGCGGCCTTGCGAAAGGAAAAAGGTATGACCCAGGCCCAGGTGGCCGAGGCCTTGTGCGTGTCCAACAAAACCGTCTCCAAGTGGGAGAGCGGCGGCGGACTTCCGGATGTGACCGTTCTGCCCGATCTGGCGGAGTTTTACGGCGTGACGGTGGATGACCTGTTGTCCGGCAGACGGCAGAGCAGGGAGGCGGCACCGCCCGCAGCCCGGGAAAAGCACTGGCAGCGGCTGTATCGCCGCGCCGAGATGCGGCTGATGACGCTGGGCGTTTGCATGGTGTCCCTGCCGCTGCTGGGGTTGGTGGCGGCGGAGGCCAGCGGCTACGTATCCCGGAAAATCCTGCGGTATTTGCAAACGGAGGAGCTGCTGGTGCTGCTCTGTGCGGCTGTGGCGCTGGTGGTGCTGTGGTATCAGCAGCGCATCCTGGGGGAATCGCTGGAAGCGGTATCGCCCGGCGCGGCCCGTCGGATCACCGTTGTGGGCCACCGTCTGCTGCTGCTGGTGCCGCTGGTGAGCATACTGTGCCTGTGCACAGATTGGGCAAGGCGCCTTACGGATTGGCGAAAAGCGCCCCAGGCGTGGAGCTCGGTAACGCTGTGGCATTTTGCATATTTGACCATTGTCATCGCCTGTGGGCTGGTGCTTTGGCTGCTGTGCCGCGTGTGCAAGCGCGCCGGCGGAAATCTTTTGGGTCGGGTCGGCAGATGGGTATTCGGTTTGATCTATGGCGGCTGTTTTCTTTGCGCAGGCAGTTCCTTCGGTGCCTGCCTGTGCGGCGATATCCTGTATTCGGACCGCATGAATCAGTCTCATAAAAAGGAGCGGCAGATCATTGCGCTGATCAATCAAACCGGCGGTAAGTGGGTGGAAATTCTCTTGCTGGCATTGGTCATCGGACTGGCGCTGTACACCCTCTTCCGTTTGGAAGAAGATCCGAGGAAATCATAGAAAAGCAGCCGAAAGGCTGCTTTTTTCATTGACATTTTGCAGAAAAGACGATAAAATAGAACGAAAGTTCGATGATTTGGAGGCGCAGCATGAAGCATCTATATCTCATCGGCGGACCCATGGGCGTGGGCAAGACGGCGGTTTGCCGGGCGCTGCAGCAGCGCTTGCCCAACTGTGTCTTTCTGGATGGGGATTGGTGCTGGGATATGAAGCCCTTTTACGTCACTGACGAGACCAAAGCCATGGTGATGGACAACATCTGCCATGTGCTGGGCAATTTCCTTCGGTGCAGCGCTTTTGACAACGTGGTGTTCTGCTGGGTGATGCACCAGCAGAGCATTCTGGACGAGTTGGTGTCCCGGCTGCCCCTGCGGGATGTGGAACTCCATTGTATCTCGCTGACTGCCTCACGGTCAGCACTGGCCGACCGACTGCAAAAGGACATCGAAGCCGGCCTGCGCCAGCCCGATGTGATCGGCCGAAGCCTGGACTATCTGCCTCTGTATGAAGGGCTCAACACCCAAAAGGTGGACACTACCGGGCTGACAATCGAAGAAATCATAGAAACAATAACGCCATGACCAAGCGGTCATGGCGTTTTTGCTTATAAATTGCACTGCATGTATTTTTTGGCCTCGCTAAAGCCCAGGCTTTCGTACAGTCGGAGGGCTGTGGTATTCTGGCTCATGACCTTGAGTTCTATGGCGTAAACGCCTTGCTCCTTGACCCACTCACGGAATCGGAGCGCCAGCGCTTTTCCAATACCTTTGCTGCGGTGTTCCTTACACACGAAAAGAGCATCCAGCAGGGCTGTGGGCCGCTTGAGCACCGGGGAAGGGGAGAGAAAACCGAACAGAAATCCTACGACCTCGCTGTTTTCCTCGGCTACCAGCAGCAGCGTGCCGTCCTCGGCCAGGCGATACGCATAGTTGTTCGTGACGATGAAATCTTCATTCAGATTGGGCTCCCATTGGCGCTCTGTCTGAATAAGTCGAGTGAGCAGTTCGTCACAAACAGCACCTTCGTCGGATTTTGCGGGGCGAATGTGCATAGGATTCTCCTTTCTGTTTACAGCGTGATCCAAAAGCGCTTCAGATAGATCTGTTCATCCGGCTCATAGACGGTGGATTCATAAACACCGCCGTTGGCGAGGATGGTTTTCTCGCTTCCGATATTGCCGTCGATACAGGTGATCAGCACCTTTTCAAGGCCGAGCTCCCGGCAATAGGGCAGAGCCATGCGCAGCATTTCCTTGGCATAACCCTTTCGACGCTCGCTGGGGCGGATCGAATAGCCGATATGCCCGCCGTATTGCGCCAGATGCTCGTTGAAGAAATGCCGCACCTGGATCATACCGACAAGTCGGTTGTCCTCTTTTCGAATGAACAGGAACTGTGTGGCCGGCACCCGGTTAGCGGGAATCTGCTTGGGATCTTCGTCCCGGATGCAGCGTGCGATGTAGGCTTCCGGATCTTCCATTCTGCGGAGCGGCCCCATACCGTCCATAGAGCTGCACGCATCCAGAAATTCCTGCCGCAGTTCACGGATCTGATCGGCATATGCGGCAGTCGGGCGTGTCAGAATGAAATCACTCATATGCGTTCCTTTCTTACTTCAAAATCTTCGCCTGGGATTCCTCGGCGAACTGTTTGGAGTACAGGTCGTGGTAATAGCCGCGGCGCCGCAGCAGCTCCTCGTGCTTGCCCTGCTCCACGATCTTGCCGTCCTTGACCACTAGGATCAGGTCGGCCTTGCGGATGGTGGACAGGCGGTGGGCGATGAGGAAGGAGGTGCGGTCCTGCAGCAGATGGTCGATGGCGTTCTGGATCAGCTGTTCGGTCTGGGTGTCGATGGAGGAGGTGGCCTCGTCCAGCACAAAGATCCGGGGATCGGCCAGCACCGCACGGGCAAAGGAGATCAGCTGCTTTTCGCCGGTGGACAGGCGGTCGCCGCCTTCGCCAACGTCGCTGTCCCAGCCCTTTTCCAGCTTGCTCACCACGGTGTCAGCCGAAACGGCTCTGGCGGCGGCCTGGATCTCTTCGTCGGTGGCGTCCAGACGGCCGTAGCGGATATTTTCCTTTACGGTACCCGAGAACAGGTGGGGATTCTGCAGCACATAGCCGATGTTGGAGTGCAGCCACAGCTGGCTCCGCTCCCGATAGTCCACGCCGTCGATCAGAATCTGGCCGGCGGTGGGCTCAAAGAACCGGCAGGCCAGGTTCACCAGGGTGCTCTTGCCGGCGCCGGTCTCGCCTACGATGGCCACCGTGGTGCCCTGGGGAATGTGCAGGGAGAAGTTCTGCAGCACATCCTCGCCGCCATCGGGATAGCGGAAGGTGACATTTTTGAACTCGATCTCGCCGTGGAGGGGCTCCCAGTTTTCCTTTTTGGGGTGGAAGGCGTCGCCGTATTTCTGCTCCACCTCCGGGCTGTCCTTCACCTGGGGCTCCTTGTCCAAAAGGTCGGTGACCCGCTCGATGGAGGCCTGAAGGGAAATGAACTCGGCGATGTTGGCTGCCGTCATCTGAATGGGCTCAAAGATGCCCACGGCATAGCTGGTGAAGGCCGACAGGGTGGCCAGTTCCAGCACCTGGGACAGCACCAGATGGCCGCCCCGCAGCAGCACGATGGCCACCGCCATGGTGGAGAAAAACAACACCAGCGGGATGTACACGGCGTTGAGCCGGGCGGCCCGGATGCCGGAATCCTTCATTTCGCCGGTGAGGGCGCTGAAGCTGTCGCTGGACTGGTCCTCCAGCACCAGGGTCTTGGTGGTCTTGGCGCCGGTGATGCCCTCGTTAAAGGCGCCGGTGATGCGGGAGTTCAGCTTGCGCACCTTGCGGTTCCAATGGAGGATGCGGTTTTGGAAATAGTAGGTGAGGACGGCCATCACCGGAACGATGAGGATGACCACCAGGGCCAGCTTCCAGTTGAGCAGCAGCATGGAAACAAAGCTGCCGCCCACATAGAACAGCGCCCACAGAATGTCGGTGAAGTTCCAGGCGATCATACCGGCGATGCGGTTGGTGTCGCTCATGACCCGGGCCAGCAGATAGCCCACCGGGGTCACGTTGTAGAAGGAAAAGGACAGGGTCTGGAGGTGGTGGAACAGCTTGTCCTTCATGTCCCGGCCCATGAGCATTTCGATACGCATGGAGTTGCGGGCAAAGGCCACCACCGACAGGCACTGGAGGATGATGACGCCCAGATAGGTGAGGGCATAGGGGAGGAGGCCCTCCAGGGTGCCGGCCTCGATGAAGTTTTTGATGGCGTGCCGCTGGAACAGGGGCAGCACCACGTCCACCAGGGCGCAGACGCCGTTGAAAACCAACATGCCCACGAAGTCCAGCCGATAGGTTTTGAGGAAGGGGAAGAGCCGCTTCCAGATCTTGATATCAAAGGATTTGGTATAGTCCTGCTCGTCAAAAGCCGCCATTACCGCTCGCCTCCTTCCATGATGAGGGCCCGGTCGTCGGCCCGCATCTGAATGTCGTAAATGTCCTTGTAGATACCGGGACGGCTTATCAGCTCCTGGTGGGTGCCCAGGTCGGAGACCCTGCCGTCGTCCAGCACCAGAATGCGGTCGGCCTGCATGAGGGTGGTGATCCGGTGAGACACCAGGATGACGGTGGCCGACTCCAGAGTCTCCCGGAGGGCGGTGCGGATCTTGGTGTCGGTCTCGGCGTCCACAGCGGAGAGCGAGTCGTCAAAGATCATCACCGGAGCCTGCTGCATGAGCATCCGGGCGATGGCCACACGCTGTTTCTGGCCGCCGGAAAGGGTGACACCGCGCTCGCCCACCACCGTTTCATAGCCCTCGGGGAAG
>JAFXDF010000089.1 GCA_017521295.1 Clostridia bacterium
AAAAACAAATAATTTTTCCAGACTTTCGGTAAAAAATCTCTTGACAAATCGGCCCTTTCTGTTATATACTTTAAGGGCTGATTTACGAAAGTCTGACAGTCGCAGGTGTAGTTCAATGGTAGAATGTCAGCCTTCCAAGCTGAACACGTGGGTTCGATTCCCATCACCTGCTCCAGTTTTTATAATCAGCCTATCTTGAGTGATATGCGCCTGTAGCTCAGCAGGATAGAGCAACTGCCTTCTAAGCAGTAGGTTGGGGGTTCGAGTCCCTCCAGGCGCGCCAGTTTCATATGGTGGATGTGGCGCAGTTGGTTAGCGCGTCAGATTGTGGCTCTGAAGGCCGGGGGTTCGAATCCCCTCATCCACCCCACTTTTTTGATGTACCGCTCCTCGAAAGAGGAGCGTGTGCATTATCCTGCCGGAGGCAATGATGGGCTGTAGCCAAGCGGTAAGGCAGCGGACTTTGACTCCGCGATTCGCAGGTTCAAATCCTGCCAGCCCAGCCAATATATGACTCGCTAGCTCAGTTGGTAGAGCAACGCCCTTTTAAGGCGAAGGTCCGGGGTTCGAGTCCCCGGCGGGTCACCAAATAAACACCGTGGTCGTTTGACCACGGTGTTTATTTTTGCGCCGGGGACGAGAAGATCGCACCCGCCAACGGCGGCTCTTGGGGCCGAGGTGTCCCCGGCGGGTCACCAAAAAGCATCCGGAAACTCCCCACTTTCCTCTTTATCCCAGTCTCATTATCTGCTATAATCACAACAGAACACCGATCCGGGAGGCTCCTCATGAAGAACTTGAAAAACACTTGGCTGCTGCGGCGCAAACGGATGGCCACCATCGTGGAAATGGGCTCGACAGGGGACTGGATCAGCCGCGGCTACGACATTCTCAGTTGTCTGATCCTGTTGCTCAATCTGTCCGTCACCTTCCTCCACACCTTCAGCAGCATTGCACAGCGCTACGGTAGCGCACTTGTGGTCATCGAGGCCATCACTGTGGCGTTCTTCGCCATCGACTATGCCCTGCGGGTGTGGACAGCTCCGGCGGTGTTCACCGACCGGTCGGCGTTCCGGGCCATTCGCAAGTATGTCTTTTCCTTCACCGGCCTGATCGACCTGCTGTCCTTCCTGCCCTACTATCTGCCCATCTTTTTCCCGGCAGGAGCCGCCGTGTTCCGCATCTTCCGGGTGGTGCGCATTTTCCGCCTGTTCCAGATCAACGCCTATTACAGCGCCATGAACGTTATCACAGAGGTCCTTCGCAGCAAGCGGCAGCAGCTGGCATCCTCGGTCTTTATCATTTTCGTTCTGTTGCTGGCCTCCAGCCTATGCATGTACAGCCTGGAAAACGCCGCCCAACCGGAGGTCTTTTCCAACGCCTTTTCCGGCATCTGGTGGGCGGTATCCACCCTTCTGACCGTTGGCTACGGCGACATCTATCCCATCACCACCGCGGGAAAGATCGTCAGCATCTTTATCACATTCCTCGGTGTGGGCATGGTGGCCATCCCCACCGGTATCATTTCGGCAGGTTTTGTTGACCAGTTCTCCCACGTCAAGCGACTCAGCGAATACGCCTCCGAAGACGACATCCAGTTCATCAAAGTACAGCTGCACAAGCGTGACAGCTGGGTGGGCACGGCCATCAAGGAGCTGGATCTCCCCCACGGCATGATCGTTGCCATGATCCGCCGGGGTCGGGAACAGCTGGTGCCCCGGGGCGACATGCTCCTGCAGGACAACGATATCCTCATTCTGGGCGCCGGCGCCCTGAAGGACGATACCCATATCGATCTGAAGGAGATCGTCCTGCGCAGCCAGCACGCCTGGAACGGCCGGCTGATCGCCGAGCTGGATATCTCCCGCCAGACCATCATCGTCATGATCAAGCGCAAGGGCACCATGCTGATCCCCCGGGATGATCTGATGCTGCTGGAGGGCGATCACGTGATCCTCTACAGCCAAAGCCACATCGCCGACGCCGAACAGCTCCTGACTTAAAGAAAACAACCGCCCTCTGCACCAGGCAGAGGGCGGTTTTCTGTTCTGTTATGCCACCAGGAACTTGTACTTTTCCACGCTGTACAGAGGGATGAACGGCACCAGAATGGGCACGCTCTTTACATACTTCTGATATTCGGGATCCTTACCGTAGTTCTTGTTCTGGCGGATCTCCAGCCGGCGGGCGCCCGAGAACATCACGAAGATGATGCCGATATAACCGATGAGGGCCATGATCCACTGGCCGGCACCGGTGAGGGAGCCGATACCCGACAGCAGCACGCCGGTCCAGAAGAGCATCTCACCCAGATAGTTGGGGCAGCGGACGATGCGGTACAGGCCGGTGTCCACAAAGCGCTTGGGATTGACCTTTTTGGCGGCATTCTTCTGGATGTCGGCGGCCGACTCGAAGACGATACCGAACAGCATGACGGCGGCGCCGATCCAGGTCCAGACGGTGGTGCCGCTGCCGTTGTGCAGGCGGTAGAACACCGGCAGCACCTGCAGCACATAAAGCACGGCGCAGGTGACCCAAATGGCGATCTTCACGCCGAAGGGCACATCGGTCTTGATCTCGCCGGTCATGTTCTTGTTGTAAGAGGCGCTCTTGAGCTCCCGGAAGGCCAGATAGCCGCCCAGGCGCAGGCCGTAGATGATGAAGAGCAGGCAGCACACCAGAGTGCCGGGGGTGAGGGTCTTGCCGTACAGAATGGCCATCAGAAGGCCTTCGCCGGCGATGGAAAAGCCATAGCCCAGGGAAATGAACCAGACGTACTTTTTAAAGCCGATGGAGCTGATGACCATGGCGGCGGCAAACAAAAGCCAGAAATTCACGGGAAATACCATTGTTGTTTCTCCTTGTTTTACAATAATTTTTCCAAAATGGGCAGCAGCTCGGCCGCTTCCCTGCCCTCTACCGTCCAGGTGAGCAGCGCCTCGGCCAGAAACTGCGCGTGAAAGTCATTGGGACAGAAGGAGCGCAGCGGCGCCGCCAGCTGCTCCCGCAGGATGCCGTGATAGCGGCTGATCACCGGGCTGACCGCCTGGGCGGCTGCCGGATCGTGAAAAATAGAGCGGTGATGGGCAAGATAAGCCTTCAGCTGTCGGCAGATCTCCCCGAGTACCCAGGAAGCTTCCGGCCGGGCAGCCTTGGCGGCTTCTATCGCCCGGAGGCATTCCTTCCAGTCCTCCAGCAAAAAGGCGGCCAGCAGGGCGTCTTTGGACGGGAAATAATTATACACCGTTCCCACACCCAGGCCGCAGGCAGCGGCCACCGAGCGGATGGTGACGGCAGAATAGCCCCTCTCCCGTGCCTGACGCCGGGCCTCTGCCACCAGGCGGCCTTCGGGATTTTCAATCAGTTTGGGCATAGCATCCCCCTTTTTATGAACATGTTCACTTACCCATAGCATACCCTCCTTTTCCTCCGCTGTCAAGCCTGGGGACGCATGGGAATTCTCGGCTTTTCCCTTGACATTTATCGTATTTTTATATAATCTATAAAGAGTACTGTTAATTTGATAAATAGGAGGATTTTCTATGAATCATAAAGATAAAACCATGGATAAGATCGTATCCCTCTGCAAGGGCCGCGGCTTCATCTTTGCCGGCAGCGAGATCTACGGCGGCCTGGCCAACACCTGGGACTACGGCCCTCTGGGCGTGGAGCTCAAGAACAACGTGAAAAAGGCCTGGTGGAAGAAGTTCGTCCAGGAGAATCCCTACAATGTGGGTCTGGACGCCGCCATTCTCATGAACCCCCAGGTCTGGGTGGCTTCCGGCCACGTGGGCGGCTTCTCCGACCCTCTGATGGACTGCAAGGAGTGCAAGGAGCGCTTCCGTGCCGACAAGGTCATCGAGGACTGGTGCCTGGAGCATGACTTCAAGCTGGAGAAGTCCGTGGACGCCTATTCTCAGGACGAGATGAAGGCCTTCATTGATGAGCACAACATCCCCTGCCCCAGCTGCGGCAAGCACAACTTCACCGACATCCGCAAGTTCAATCTGATGTTCAAGACCTTCCAGGGTGTTACCGAGGACGCCAAGAACACCGTCTATCTCCGTCCCGAGACCGCCCAGGGTATCTTCGTCAACTTCCAGAACGTCCAGCGCACCACCCGCCGCAAGCTGCCTTTCGGCATCTGCCAGGTGGGCAAGTCCTTCCGTAACGAGATCACTCCCGGTAACTTCACCTTCCGTACCCGTGAGTTCGAGCAGATGGAGCTGGAGTTCTTCTGCAAGCCCGGCACCGAGCTGGAGTGGTTC
>JAFXDF010000090.1 GCA_017521295.1 Clostridia bacterium
CGAATGGCGGCGTAGCTCAGTTGGCTAGAGCATCCGGTTCATACCCGGCAGGTCGTAGGTTCAAGTCCCACCGCCGCTACCATTCGGCCCGTTGGTCAAGAGGTCAAGACACCGCCCTTTCACGGCGGAATCATGGGTTCGATTCCCGTACGGGTCACCAAAAACGGGACGTCAGAAATGACGTCCCAAAATATTATGGAGACTTAGCTCAGCTGGTTAGAGCGTTCGCCTCACACGCGAGAGGTCATGGGTTCGAGTCCCCTAGTCTCCACCAGAAACGCCTGCAATCGAAAGATTGCGGGCGTTTTTCTTTACCGTATCTTGGTTGACTTTTTTGCTCAAAAAATGCACACTAATAACATAAATGTATAGTGAAGATGCATATAATGCAGAAGAACTATGATTGCGGAGAGAAAGGGAGGAACTTACTATGAAGCTTACCGGCGCTGCAAAGAATATCGGCATCTGCATCCTGTGCGCGGCACCTATTTTCCTGTATTGTGCATTGTTCATGTTGATCGTCTGATAAATCGGCCGTTGTAAAAGGCGCTTGGCACTTGCCAGGCGCTTTTTCCGTTGAAAAAGCCCTGCCGCGCGGCAGGGCTTTTCTGTTTACTCGGTTGGACGGCCTTCCCACAGGGGCAGGGTGAGGACCACCTTGAACAGGTCGCCGTCGATGGAAAGGGCAAAGGTGCCTTTCTGCAGCTCCACAAGGCTGCGGGCGATGTTCAGACCCAGACCGCTGCCCTCGGTGTTTCGACTGCTGTCGCCCCGGACGAACCGCTCCATCAGCTCGTCGGGGGAAAGATTCAGCTGCTGCCGGGAAATATTCTTCACGGTGATCCGTGCACGGTCATCCTCGGCCTTGGCCTCCAGATACACCCGGGTGCCGGGGAGGGCGTACTTGCAGGCGTTGTTCAAAAGATTGTCCAGCACCCGCCACAGCAGCCGCCCGTCAGCCACCACCGTCAGATCCCCTTCGGGCAGGGCCACCACCGTTTCCAGCCCGGCACTTTGCAGCCGGTCCTCATATTCGCCCACCGCCTGGTCCAGCATCTCCCGAAGGCTGGTGGGCGCCGGGTTGCAGGACAGGTTGCCGGTGGATGCCTTGGAGGCCTCCACCAGGTCCTCGGTGAGCTTTTTCAGCCGCTTGGCCTGCCGGTCCAGCACGGACAGATACTCGGCCCGTTCCTCCTCGGTGGGGTCCTTTTGCAGCAGATCCACATAGTTGACGATGGAGGTCAGCGGGGTTTTGATATCGTGAGAAACATTGGTGATCAGCTCGGTTTTCATGCGCTCGGAGCGCATTTTCTGCTCCACGGCGATGGAAAGTCCCTGGCCCAGGGAGTTGAGATGCTCGCCGTGCTCCCGGAGGCTCCCACGCATCCGGGAAGTGTCGATCTGCCGGTCAAAATCGCCCAGGGCGAGGGCTTCGCCTGCCCTGCGCAGCAGCTGCAGATGGCGGCTGACCCACATTACCGTCAGCACCAACAATACGTCAAAGACGACCGTCACCAGGAACCACTCGGCCCGGTCACCCGAGTCAAACATCAAAAGGGTCAGCATGGTCTGGGCAAACAGCAGCAGGCAGGTCAGCGCCGTGGCCCGCCACACCAGAGGCAGCAGCCGGAAAAAGCCCCGAACGCCCCGGCCAATGGCCCGGCAAATGCGGAAAAACAGGCTGCCGCACCACCAGATGACGGTGTTGCGCCACCACTTGCCCTTTTTCATGCGGGTACACAGACTCAGAAGCACCGCCAGACAGAACAGCAGTAAACCGATGAACAAGAGAACACAACAGACAAACCAGATCAAATCATCATTATAACGACAGGCCAAGTCGTCTGCCAACAGGCAAAACACATACCCGGCGCAGCCCATGCCGAACAGGTAGAAGTCCAGGGGGATCCGGTCCTGCAAGTTGAGAGTGATCTCCTCCTTGCCCCGGCGATGACCGGCGGCGCAGCACAGAAAGATCAGATCGGCCACCGCGGCAAACGCACAAAGGATACACACGATGGGGGCCGCCGCCCGCAGACGGTACACCAGATCAAACAGCCGCCCCTGCCGGAAATAAGCGTCCCGGGCGGTCAGCGGGGACACCACACCGGCGATAAAATAGGTGTCGTTGATGTCCCACTGAATGGTGCGGGGGAGAAGCATGTTGTCCTCCGAACGCCCCACCTGGGGGTCTTCGTCGGGTGCTGCCGCCCCCATATCTTTGATGATATACTTACCGTCCGATGCTTCTTCGGTATATTTCAATTGGAACTCCGCACTGGACATCAGTTTTGCCGCCACGATCTGCTCCATGGCCTGCCGCATCCGGGCATCGTTGGACAGATACTGCCCGGTGCGGAAGCAGTATCCGGCAAACCGCAGGTTGCAGCTGTCAAAATCGTTGAAATACCCGGTTTCCGAAAGGTCGGTAGTGCCGTTTTCCATCAGATAGTAAATGCTGTGGAGATCGTCGATCATCTCAGAACGGCAGTCATTGGTCTCATAATAGGAGGTCACGCCCCGGTCATAGATCCCGTAATGGACGCCGCCTAACGTGCAGGCACCCGACAACGCCAGCAGCACCGCCAGGATCACCATGAGAAAGACGCCCATCACCTTGGCGGGCAGGGAATGGGTCAGCGGCTGTTTCATGCGCGCCCCTCCTTTTCCATCTTATAGCCCAGGCCCCAGACCACCTTGATGTACCGGGGCTCGGAGGGGTTGATCTCCACCTTTTCCCGCAGGTGCCGGATGTGTACCGCCACCGAGTGTTCCGAGCCGAGGCTGGTTTCGTTCCACACCTGCTCATAGATCTGAGAGGAGGAAAACACCCGCCCGGGGTTCTGGATCAGCAGACGCAAAATGCCGTACTCACTAGGGGTGAGGGACACCGGCTGGCCGTCCACCGTGACGCTTTTGTCCACATCGTTCAGGGCGATGCCGCCGATCACATAGGTCTCGGGCTGCTCCACCCGGGCGCCCAGCAGGGTGTACCGCCGCAGCTGGGAACGCACCCGGGCCAGCACCTCCATGGGGTCAAAGGGCTTGGTGATGTAATCGTCGGCCCCGGTGTTCAGCCCCAGCACCTTGTCGGCGCTTTCACTTTTGGCGGTCAAAAGGATGATGGGCACGTTGGAGTGCTCCCGCAGCCGGGCGGTGGCGGCGATGCCGTCCATTTCGGGCATCATGATATCCATCAGGATCAGCTGGATATCGTTGGCCTTTACCACCTCCAGAGCCTGTTTGCCGGTATATGCCTCAAACAGGCGGTAGTCCTCCTGGGAGGACAGATAGATTTTCAAAGCGGCGACAATGTCCTTGTCGTCGTCACAGATCAGAATGTTGTACATGGCGTATCATCTCCTGCCTCTATTGTAACAGAACCACCCCTTAAGAGAACAGAGGGAAAAACATTAAATATTCCTTAAGAAAACGCCTCCGGAACTCCGGAGGCGTTTCATTATTTGGGAGCGGATGCGTAATACTTGGTGAGCTTGGCAGACAGTACCGAAGGAGAGACCTTCAGGGCGGCGGCCGCCTTGCGCAGGCTGCCGTATTCCTCGATATACTGGTTGATGATCATGATCTCGTATTCCTGAATGATCTCCTTTAGGGACTTGGTCTTGGGCAGGGAAGCCGCTTCGGTGCCGCCCAGCTTGAACTGCTTGTGGGAGGAAAGACAGTTACGCAGCATGGGAACCGAATCCATCACAGCGGTATCGCAGAAAAAGGCCATGCGGTCGATGGTGTTGATCAGCTGCCGGATGTTGCCCGGCCACTCATAGGCCAGCATGGCCGACATCACCGTGGGGCTGAGAAGCCTCTCCAGGTGGTACTCCTGCTTGATCTTGTGCAGCTGCTGATAGGCTACTAACAGAATATCCTGGGGGCGCTCCCGCAGAGGAGGGATCTCGAAGGTCATGGCACCGAAGTAATAGGCAAAATCGGGACAGTCGGTGGTCTTGTTTTTGCTGAGGCAAATCATATAACGCACATCCCGGGGCGTTCCGGCCTCGGTATTGATGTAATGCATCAGTTGATACTGGGCCTTGCTGGACAAAAGGTCGGCGTTTTCGATATAAAAACTGCCGCCGGCCACTCGCTTCAGCGTGCCGGGGGTGTTCGCAGAACCGAACAGCTCCAATAGCAGCCGTTCTTCGGGAAGATAGGCACAGTTGACCTTCAAAAAAGGCTCATCGCTGCGCTTGGAAACCCGGTGGGCAAACTGGGCGATCATGTCCTTGCCCGAGCCTTTTTCGCCCAGAATGGTCAGCGGCATGGGGGCCTCGCCGGCACGTTCCAGCATATCCAGCTGGCGATTCATGGCCGGGTGGTCGGTGATAATATTTTCCCGCGTATAACTTTGCAGGCTGTTTTTCAGGACCAGACCACCGTTTTCCAGACTACAGTAGTCATCAATGCGCATGGAAGTCACCGTTCCTTAGAAAAACATGTTCATCTCGTCGATCATAGCATCCCGGTTTTGCAGACGGTTGAGGGTCTTTTCCCGGTTGAGCACGGCCAGCGTGATGGACAGGATGTTGATAAAAGCCATGCCGGCGGCATAAGCATCGGTAAAGTCAAAGGACCGCATGGGCATGACAAAAGAATACTCCGACAAAAAGGCAAAGGGGGAGTCATGGCTGTCTGTAATGCTGACGATTCGGACACCCTGCTGCTTCAGCAGCTTGAGGCGGAGAATGGCGTCTTTGCTGTACCGGGGAAAGCCGAATACGATCACCAGGGCGGAACTGTCCAGGGTGGACAGGTAGGTGGTGTCCTCCAGATCCCGGTTGGAGGGCTGGACAGCCCGGATGCCCAGCTGCCGCAGCATGCGGGTCAGGTTGTGGGCATAGGGTTCCGTGGCGCCCCGGCCAAAAGCGATGATCTCGCCGGCTTTCTGGATATCCTGGGCCAGGCGGCGCACCATGGTGCAGTCCAGGGTGGCGGCCAGCTCGGTGAGGTTCTGTATCTCATAGCGCAGCACGTCGTCGGCGATACTGCTGATGGAACGGCTGGTAACGCCCCATTCGGTGTTTTCGCAGTATAGGCAGTCCCGCAGGATACGCTTAAAGGCCAGGAAAGAGTTGACGCCAAATGCCTTGAAAAAAGCAAAGGCCTGTTCCTCATCAATGCCGGCCTTGGTGCAGAACTGCTCCAGAGACATATATAAAATACTGTGTCCGCTGGCGTTGGTCGCCACATAGTTCAGAAGATTCTCATCCACATCTTCCTGAAGATAACGCTGCAGAAGGGCTTTGCTGGATTCTGTGATCATGGAGTTGCTCCTTTCGCGGGAGAATATGGGTGTTCTGTAATCCAAACGATACCATTCTTTCGGGGGAGTGTCAAGAAAATTGGCGAAAAAATCAGAAATCGTTCGGATATCCGAACATTTTTCGTTGAACTATCCCAAACAGGTTACTATAATGATGACAACAACCATGATCCATCCAAAAAACCAACCGTGGGGAAGCGGCATTTTACCTCATGGATGCTCTCCCAAACTCATGGTTCTCCTTTTTTCGCCGCTTCCCCTTTATTCTTTCATTGGAGGTGTCTGCCGTGAACAACATAAAACAGCAGGCGCTGCTGGCCATGGCCCGCGCCTATTACGACCGGGGCGTCTGTCTGCAATATGACCAGCGAAGCATGGACCGGGTGCTGGAGTTGACGCCGCGCCGCCGCAAACGTCTGCCGCCCGAAGCTGCCAACAGCCAGGAGATTTTGTTTCTGGACTGTTCCGGTTTTGTCAGCTCGGTTTATTACAACACCTTTGGCTACATGCCGCCCCAGGACCTGACCTGGCACATGGCCGACCGGTTGGAAGGCCGCATCTATTATAAGACTCTCACCGGCGAAGAGACCGAGGAACAGAAAATCGCCATCGAGGACGAGATCCGCGCCATCCTGCAGCCCGGCGACATGATCGTCTATGCAAGAACCACCAACTCCGGCCATGTGTTCCTCTATCTGGAGGACGGCGAGTGTACCGACTGCACTTGCAAGGGCCGGGACAGTTACGATTACAACAACCGCAAAAACAACATCTATGACCGTTGCGAGATCTGGCGTCGCCCTCTGGAGGTCTTTTTTGACTGGGTGGATGGTGTGCCCCTTCGCAAAAACCGGATCTTCGATCCCCGGGTCAACCGGATAGCCATCATCCGGCCGATGGATCTGGTGGGAGACCCCTTGCCCCAGGCCTTGCTCCGCATTGGCGCGGCCAAAGACCTGCGCTGCGAGGTCACCAACTCCGCCCCCGGCCTGCAGCAGGCCTGGCCCGGCGGAAGGGTAGACTACCGGGTCACGGTGAAAAACCTTTCTGCCGAAGCCCGGACCGCACACGTCACCTTCTGTCCGCCTGCCGGATCCCTTCTGGTGGAGGGCACCGACACCCGGCTGAACCTGGCCGGTGGGGAAGAGGCCGCCTGCACCTTTACCGTACAGGTGGAGGCCGGCAACCAAAACCTCTGGCTGGAGGGCCCACGGGTCACGGTAAATGGCCTGGAGATCTACGCCTATCGGGTGCTGCTTGGCAAAGAGCCCCCGGCCTGGCTGCCCGGACTGTGTCGTGATGTGGCTGCCGACGTGGCAAAGGGCACCGACGCCCTGGAGGCCGCCGCCCGGGCCTATGGAGCCTTCGGCATCCCCGTGGACGGCACCCCCGGCCGATGGGTGGGAACCCGCTTCTTCCTGCACGATTCCACCAAGGGCGATTGTCTTTCCCGTCAGCCCCAGCAGCCCAAAGTGGACCTTGCGGTCTACAGCGGCTTTGGCGGAACCGGTGTCATTACCCCGGAGATGGCCACACAGGATGGTATGCGCGTGACCCTCATCACCCGGCGGGACCTGCAGCCCGGAGATCTGATCCTCTGCAGTGATGACGGCTTTTGCGAGAAAAGCTATACCAGCTTTTTTGACGGGGAGGCCCTTCACGGCATCTTTGAAGCCGGGGAAGCCCCCAGGACCCTTTCCGGAGAGGCGGCAGACGCCTTTATTGACAGCCTGTTCGGCCGATTCGCCTTTGTGGTGCTCCGCCCCTGGCAGGCATCCTGAGTTTGTGTTCAATGGTAATCCATTTCAACAAAAAATTATTTTTTAAGGAGGAACCCAAATGAGTAAGAAGCTGATCGCCCTGCTGCTGGCAGCCATGATGATGCTGTCCCTGGCTGCAGCCTGTGGCAACGACGCCCCCGCAGAGACCCCCACGCAGCCTACCACTCCCGCACCCACCACCCCCGCACCTACTACTCCCACCACCCCCGCACCCACCGAACCCGCCAAGGACCCCAAGTACGGCGGTGACCTGGTGATCTCCACCACTTCTGTGTCCAACACGCTGGACCCCCATCATTCTGCCGGTGCCACTTCCAACTATCAGTGGATGCAGAATGTCTATGAAACCGCTATCTCCATGGGCGCTGACGGTCAGTATTATCCCATGACCTGTACCTATGAGTACGCCGAGGACGGCCTGACTCTGAAGCTGACCATGGTGGAAGGCAAGAAGTTCTCTGACGGCACTCCCGTCACCATCGAGGACGTTGTTGCTTCCTGGAAGCGTGCCGGTGAGATCGGCGGCTCCTTCGCCACCAAGGTTATGGACTTCGTCACTGACATCAAAGTCGAGGGCGACTCCGCCACCTTCACCTTCTCCCAGATGAGCGTCACCATGATGCAGGAGATCTCCGACGGCCGCGGCCCCGGCTGGATCATGCCCAAGTCCATCTGCGAAAAGTACGGTACCGAGAAGATCACCGATCAGGCCGATGTCATCGGCTCCGGTCCCTATGTGCTGGATGTTTACAAGCCCGATACCGAGATCGTCATGAAGCGCAACGAGAACTACGTTCCCACCGAGAACGAGGGCGCTACCGGTTATGCCGCTCCCAAGATGGCTTACATGGACTCCATCAAGTTCGCCGTCAACGGTGACTCCGCTTCCCGTACCGCTGCCATGATCGCCGGTGACTACCATATCGGCGGCATCCTGACCGAAATGCAGGCCTATGCCGAGCAGATCGGCCTGAAGCGCACCCTGCTGCACAACCAGTGGACCCACGCTGTGTTCTTCAACCTGGACGAATCCAACGCCGACAGCCCCGTTGCCGACGTCAACTTCCGCAAGGCCTTCCGTGCCGCTCTGGATATGAAGGGCATCATGTTGTCCATCCTGCAGGGTGACGAGCAGCGCATTGACCTGAACATCAGCCCCGTCACGCCTCTGAACACCGCTTACTACAACAACATTCTGGAATCCACCGAATGGAATATCGCCGACAAGGAGCTGGCCAAGCAGTACCTGGCCAAGACCAACTATAACGGCGAGCCCATCGTCTGGCTGTGCTCCGCCAACTCCGGTTTCTACCGCGCTGCCATGGCCGCTATCCCCATGCTAGAAGAGGTGGGCATTAAGGTCGAACTGCAGGTTGTTGACTCCGGCGCTCACGGCTCCATGCGCGGTGACCCCGCCACCGGCCATGACATCGGTGCTTGGGAGACCCAGAAGGGTATCGCCAACCCCTATGAATCCGCTTCTCTGGTCGTCGGTTCTACCGCCGGCTGGTGGACCAACGATAAGAAGACCGAGCTGCTGAATATCCTGGCTACCACTCCCACCGGCAACCCCGCTTCCATCCAGGCCTACCAGGATATGTGCGAGCTGATCGCTGACCAGGTGCCTTGGGTCGGCTTTGGTACCGCCATCTCCAGCACTTACACCCAGCCCAATGTTGAACTGAATTATCAGGGCATCACCGGCTATTACTGGAACACCTACTTCGTCAAGTAAATCCTGTTTTACACGGCGGCAGTCGCATTCTGCGGCTGCCGCTGTCCCCATTTCCATCCTTTTTAGAGAGGAGAGATCACATTGGCAAAATTCGTGATCAAACGCATTTTTTCGTGTATCCCCGTGCTGTTTGTGGTCATCACCCTGATCTTTTTCATGATCCGTATCATTCCCGGTGACCCGGCCCTGAACATTCTGGGCGAGGATGCTGACCCTGCCGACGTGGAAGCCCTGCGGGAGCGCCTGGGCCTCAACGATCCCATTCTGGTTCAGTACGTAAAATATCTGAAGGGTATTCTCCAGGGCGACTGGGGAACATCCCTGTATAATGATCTTCCTGTTTTTGAAAACATCCGCAGCCGTCTGGAGCCCACCATCATTCTGACCATCTATTCCGTGTCTCTTGCGGTGCTGCTCGGTGTGCCCATCGGCATCATCGCCGCGAAAAAGCGTAACAGCCTTGCCGACTACGGTTTGACCTTCTTCAGCGCCGTGGGTATGTCCGCACCCGGCTTCTGGGTAGGTCTGATGATGGTCTATTATCTGGGCGTACAGCTGCGGTGGTTCCCGGTGCAGGGATATACCTTTATCGAAGCCGGCGGCCTCAAGGGCGCACTGTACAGCCTCACCATGCCGGCCATCGCTTACGCGCTTTCCCATGTCAGCTCGCTGGCCCGTTACACCCGTACCATGATGCTGGACGTTATCAACAACGACTACATCCGCACCGCCCGGGCAAAGGGCCTCATGGAAAACAAGGTCTACTATAAGCACGCCCTGAAGAATGCTCTGGCTCCCGTGGTCACCAACATCGGCTTTTCCATCGCCGGCATGCTGGGCGGCGCCACCATTGCCGAGACCGTCTTTAATATCCCCGGCATGGGCAAGCTGACCTATGACTCCCTGATGCGCCGTGACTACACCCAGCAGCAGGCCAATCTTTTGTTCACCACCATTTTGCTGCTGGCGACCAACATCCTTCTGGACATCGTCTACAAGATGCTGGATCCCCGCATCGAGTTTGACTAATACGGAGGTATCATTATGGAAAAACGTAAAATGAAACCCGGCGCGTTTATCAGAAGATATATCCGTGTCATGGTGGCCGGCGCCGTACTGATCTGCATCTTCCTTGTGGCCATTTTTGCCCCCATGGTAGCCACCCATGACCCCCACGAAGCCGACATTTACAAAATGAATCAGATGCCCAGTGAGGAGCATATCATGGGCACCGATATGTTCGGGCGGGACATCTTCTCCCGTATTGTTTACGGCTCGAGAGTGTCGCTGGCTATCAGTATCACGGTGAACATCCTTGCTATCGTTATCGGCACCTGCCTGGGTCTGATCGTCGGTTACTACAAGTGGGCCGACAAGATCATTATGCGTATTTTGGAGGGCATCAACGCCCTGCCTACCATTGTCTTTGCCATCACCCTGGTCACCGTTCTGGGCGACGGTCTTGACAAGCTTATCATCTGCCTGACCATCGTCAACCTGCCCGGTATCGCCCGTCTGGTACGCTCCCAGGTGCTGTCCATCAAGGAGAAAGAGTTTGTGGAGTGCGCCAAGGCCTCCGGTGCACCCAGCATGCGTATTATGTTCAAGTACATCCTGCCTCAGTGTTTCTCTCCCCTGATCATCCGCTTTACCAACGGCCTGGGCTCC